>JBMYUJ010000003.1:0-85118 GCA_049605255.1 Magnetospiraceae bacterium | reverse complement strand
GTTGCCGTCGAACACCGCCGTGTCGTCGCCCGCGCCGCCGAACAGGGTGTCGTCGCCCGCGCCGCCGTTCAGCAGGTCGTTGCCGCCGCCGCCATCCAGCGTATCATCCCCCGACCCGCCATCGAGGGTTTCGTTCTGCGATCCACCGGTGATCAGGTCATTGCCCTCATTGCCGAAGAAGGTCCAGAAAAGGGACGCCGCGCCACCGTTCATGGTATCGTCGAACGCGCTGCCTTGAATGCGGTGGATCGGCCCAGGATTGCCAATGGTGTCGGTCCCGCCATCGCCATCATTGATGGCGCTGGATGCCACGTTGACGAGGATTCCGCCCGCGGCGTTGGTGTAGATCAGATCGCCGCCAGAACCGCCAATATTGAGCACATCATTGCCCGGACCGCCTTCCAAATAGGACCAAGCTATCGCGCCGTCCAAGGTATCGTCGCCACTGCCGCCTTCTAGAGTATCGACGCCGAGACCCGGTCCGCCAACGATACTATCCGCACCGCCATTGCCCACCAGAGAGTCTGCGCCTAAACCGCCGAGGATGATATCGTCGCCGCTCAGCCCCTGGATGGTATCATTGCCGGAAAAACCGTTGATGCTGTCTGCCCCGGCGGTGCCGACTAGGTTATCGGCAGCCGCTGTGCCCGGAACAAGATTATAGCCCGCGCCGCTGACCTGCATATCGGTGGCGGCGAAGGCATCCGGATTGTTGGAGAAGGTGGCGAGCAGGACCGCCGCCGTGCCGCCCGTGCCATCCGCGTCGTACCAAAGCTGATCGGCGGTTTGATCGTAGATAAATCGGGTGTTAGCGTCGGCGGATGCATTGCCCGCCGCGTTGGAAACGAAATTCGTGCCGTCGATGCTGGCAACCCCGCCAAACCCGGCGCTGTCCACCTCGATCTTGTCGGTTCCAGGCGTGAAATCCAGAATGGTATCGCCGCCTTCGGAGGGCGCGTCATACTGGATGATGTCATTGCCGAGGCCGGTCAGGATTTCATCCGCACCGGACCCCCCCTTCAGCGTGTCATCGCCCCGATTGGCATACAGGGTATCCACCCCGCCATTGCCGATCAGGATATCGTTGCTGGTATAGGCGGACCCATCCCCATCGTTGAAATAGTTGGCATTGCCATCGCCAATCAAGGTGTCGTCGTAAAGGCGGTACCCGCGCCCACCCTCGATACTGATCAAGGTGTCAGTCCCATCTGACGGCCCGGTCATGGTGCCTGCATCCAGGTCGATCAGGACCGGCCCCAATCCCCAACTGGCGGCGATGTCGAACCCCGTGCCGCCGTTTAAGGTATCGTTGCCGGAAGCGCCAATAAGCGTATCATCCCCGGTACCGCCCAGCAGGGTATCATCGCCACCGTTGCCGACAAGGCTATCGTCGCCGCCGCGACCGTCCAAATAATCGGCGCCTTGGTTCCCCCTGAATTCATTGGCATTCGCATCACCTAAGATGGTGTCGTCACCGCTGGTGCCAATGATATCTTCCACACTGATCAGAGTATCCGTGAAACCATATCCATCGGTGCCCGTGCCAATCGCCAAATCGATATCGATCGGTCCTGGGGAGGATGTGTAATACCCTACATCGGCCCCGCTACCGCCATTGAGCGTATCGTTGCCTTCCTCACCGATAAGGTAATCGGTGCCACCTGCCCCATTGAGGCTATCGTCTCCCGAACCTGCACGGAATTCATCGGAGGAAGCTGCGCCGATGATCGTATCGTCAAACCCGGCGGTATAGATGATTTCGATACTGACCAGCGTATCCGTATCACCATGGCCATCGGTGGCGGTGCCTGCGCCGAGGTCCACATACACCGGCCCGGCAGCGGCTTCCGTGTAATCGGCCCGGTCGAACCCCGATCCCCCATCCAGGGTATCGTTCCCCGTCAATCCCCGCAGCACATCGGAGGTACCGAGCCCGACGATGCTATCCGCCCCAGCCGTCCCCACCAGATTATCGGCACCTGCCGTGCCAATGATGACGTTGATACTCGCCCCGCCGACCTGCATATCCGTGGCGGCAAAAGCATCCGGGTTGTTGGAGAAGGTGGCGAGCTGGACCGCCGCCGTGGCGCCGGTACCATCGGCGTCATACCAGAGTTGATCGGCGGTCTGATCGTAGATAAAGCGGGTATTGCCATCGGCGCTGGCATTGCCCCCCGCGTTGGACACGAAGTTGGTGCCGTCAATGGTGGTGACGCCGCCAAAATTGGCACTTTCCACCTGGATCTTGTCGGTGCCAACGGCAAAATCGGTGATCACATCACCGCCGTCTGTGGGATCATCGTAATGGATGACGTCGGCGCCGAATCCCCCCGCGATGGAATCTCCCCCACTGCCGCCGAAAAGCGTATCGTCTCCGCTGCCACCGACCAGCGTATCGGCGCCGCCCTGCCCGACCAGGGAATCAGCGCCCGCGCCGCCGCGCAACTGATTGGCGCTGTTTTCGCCGACGATGGTATCGTCGTTGCTGCTGCCGGTAACGTTCGAGATATTGACCAGGGTGTCCGTGCCGCCATAACCATCCGTCGCGCTGAAGGTCCCTAAATTGACGGTCACGCCGCCGGGGTCGCCAAAATAATTTGCGGTATCGAAACCGCCGCCCCCATTCAGCGTATCGTCGCCGCTGCCGCCATTCAGGCTATCGTTGCCCCCGCCGCCCCAAAGGGAATCGTCACCCGAGCTGCCGTACAGGACATCGGCGCCGACGCCACCATCCAGGGTGTCATTTCCGGTCAGCCCATACAGGCTATCGTCACCCGATCCACCGATCAGACTGTCCGCACCGCCCCAGCCAAAAATCTCGTTGGCCGCCCCATTTCCGACGATCGTATCGTTCAGCCCCGATCCATATACGTTTTCCAGGCCAAAGAGCGTATCGGTTCCGCCGGTGCCGTCTTGCGCGGTGAAGCTGCTGAGATCGACATTTACCGCACCCGGCGTCAGGCGATAGTCCAACAGATCGCCGGTGCCCGCGCCGCCATCCAGGGAATCATCCCCCGTATCGCCAATGATGGTGTCGTCGCCCGAACCGCCCCGGACGGTGTCATCGCCCTGCTGACCGCGCAGGTAGTCCCCCCCGGCATCGCCCACAATGCTGTCCGCCCCGCCGCCGCCCAGAACCCGGTTGTTATTGGCATCGCCTTGGATGGTATCGTTCCCGGTGCCGCCCCGGACCCGTTCGATATTGATCAGGGTATCGGTGGTGCCATAGCCGTCTTGCGCCGTCCCCGCAAGGAGGTTCACATTCACGGCACCCGGGCTGGTATTATAGGAAGCATAATCGTTCCCTGCCCCGCCATCGAGAATGTCGTTCCCGGTCAGCCCTCGAAGCGTATCGTCCCCTGACAGAGCAGAGATACTATCTGCTCCCGCCGTGCCGACCAGAAGCTCGGCGCCCGCCGTGCCCAAAATATTGTTGTAATTGACCTCAACCTGAAAATCCGTGTTGTCCAGGTTGGGATCGTTGGTAAACACGGCGATCTGGACCGGCGCGATGCCCCCCGTGCCATCGGCGTCGTACCAGAGCTCATCGGCGGCCTGATCGTAAATAAACCGGGTATTGCCATCGGCGGAAGCATTGCCCGCCGGATTGGTGACGAAATTGGAGCCGTCCACGGTGCCGATCCCGCCGAACCCGGCGGAATCGATAATCAGCAAATCGGACCCGCCAGTGAAATCGGTGATGATATCCAGGCCACCGCCCGCGGAGGATAGAAACACGAAATCGTCGTTTCCACCGCCACCGGTCAGGCTGTCATTGCCCGCGCCGCCGATCAGGTCGTCATTTCCGGTGCCGCCAACCAGGGTATCGTTGGCGTCTCCGCCAACCAGGGAATCATCGCCCGCATCCCCCGCGATCAGATCGTCCCCGGAACCGCCCAAGATCGTGTCGTTCCCGGTTTGGCCGAAGATCGTATCACTGCCACCCGCGCCATCGATGAGATCGCTGCCCTGTCCGCCAAAAATGGAGTTCGGGTTTACATCGCCGGTCAGCGTGTCGTCATAGATGGTGCCATTGATATGCTCGAAATTGCTGACCGTATCGGTGCCGCCGAAACCGTCCGTCACGATGCCGGTGGCCAGGTTCGCATTGGCACCACCGGAAACCCCGCTTGTTTGCAGGGCGAGGAAATCGATCCCGGCGCCGCCATCCAAGGTATCATCCCCCGCGCTGGCGAAGATCACATCATCGCCCCCGGCGCCCGCGACGCTGTCATTGCCATCCGCGCCATAAATCACATTGGCGGCGCCATCGCCGGTCAGGGTATCGTTGAAATCGGAGCCTTGCAGATATTCGAAATTGCTGAAGTTATCGGTTGTCCCATACCCATCCGATGCCGTGCCCGTGGCCATGTTGACGACCACGGAACCCGGCGCGAGAATATAGGACAGAAGGTCGGCGGTGCCGGCGCCGCCATCCAAAACATCGTTGCCGGACCCGGCCAGCACATAATCCGCGCCGGACCCCCCGAATATGGTGTCGTTGCCCGCGCCCCCGTCCAGCGTATCATCGCCGGTGCCGCCATTCATGGAATCGTCGCCGCCATTGCCGGTCAGGGTATCGGGCCCGCCCAAGCCTTGGATGGTATCGTCGCCCGACCCGCCCACCAGGTTGTCCGCCGCCGGAGTGCCGACAAGAAGCAGGCCGGGGTCGGTATACCCATTGATGGTGACGGTCAGCGTGGCATTGGCCACGCCGCCATTGCCGTCGCTGATGGTATAGCTATAAACATCGAACAACATGTCGCCCGTATCGAGGGCGTTCACCGTCGGGTTGGCATCATCCACAACATAAGAGAATGTGCCATTGGCGAACCAATTCAGCGTGCCATAGAGATCGCCACCGGTCACGCCGGTCACGGTCAGCACATCCAGGACGTCGACATCCGTATCGTTGGCGAGGAAATCCCCACTGGGGGCGCCCATGGTGTCGTTCTCGGTCGCCGACAGGGTATCGTTCACCGCCACGGGCGGTGTGTTGCCATCCGTCAATCCGGCGATGGTGACGCTGAAGGAAAACACCACCGTATTGCCACCGGGGTCCGACGCGGTGACCTGATAGGTCTCCACCAGACTTTCGCCATCCTCCAATGCATCCACGGCACTGTTGGCATCATCTAATGTATAGCTGTAGGTCCCATCCGAATTCCAGGTGAGCGTGCCGTAGCTATTCCCACCACTGACCCCGGTAACCGTCAGCGTACCGCCTTCCGGGTCGCTGACCGTTGCCAGCAGATTGCCGCTGGCGGGGGTGCCGCCATCCTCAACCACCGCGTTCGAGCCGTCCGTCGCCTCGGGCGGATCATCCACCCCGCCGACAGAGATGGTCAGCGTCAGGGTGGTGAAACCGCCCTGCCCATCGCCGATGGTGACCGTATAGGTCTCGTCCACCGATTCCCCGTCGTCCAAAGCCTTCACGGTGGGGTTGTCGGGATTGGGGGTGTAGGTATAGGTCCCGTTTGGGTTCCAGGTCAGCGAGCCATACTGATCACCGCCGGATACCCCGGCCACGAACGGGGTGCCCCCATCGGGATCGCTGGCACCGGTCAGCACGTTGCCGCTGGTGGTGCCATCCGCCGCCGCCGTGCTGGTCAGGGTTTCATCCACCACCACGGGCGGCAGATTGGCCTCCAGAACCGTTAACGTCAGGCTGCTGCCCGTGAGATTGGGTTCGAGCGGAAATTCCGCCCAGGTATCCAGACCCGTGATCTCGAAACTACCGGTCGCATTGGAATATTTGATTGGGGTGAACACATCCCCTACATCCGGGAGATCACCGATCCCCCGGATTTGGACAGAACCATCCAGCACCACCGGCCCCCCGAAGATCACCAGATCGCTGCTGCCCGCCACATCCGCATCGCCCAGTTCGATGACGATCTTGGAGGTATTGGCAAGGGTCACGTTGCCCATAATGCGCAAGGTACCGGGCGAGGCCCCGGCGGAGATGGTGCCCGAATTAAAGAAGGTTGACCCCGAATTTTGCAGCGTGCCGCTGCCCTGCAAGGTACCGTCGTTCCAGAGGGCGCCGCCGCGCACCTCCACCACCGGATTGCCCACGAAGATGAAGGTACCCAGATTGTAGGTGTCTAATTCCGTATTGAGGATAATGGTATCCCGATCGAACACCATGGTGCCGAAATTGGTGAACCCACCGTACAGAATCAGGGGGCCGACCACTGCTGTACCGCCGGGTGACGTGGTGCCCGATGGCACGCTGGGATCGCCCGTCACAATCGCCCCCGGCGGGGTTAGCGTGGTGCCGGAAGTCCCCGTACCCGTCAACCCTGTCGGTGCCGATTGGCTGACCGGAACGTAGCCGGTGAGGATGGGAAAACCGTCAATAACCGGGTCAAGATTGGTGCCAACGGTAATGATGGTGCCAGGGCTATTCGCGCCAGATTCTGGAATTTCCGTCGCCAGCAGGGTTGGCGTGAAAAACGCCCCGATGGGAATGCCGTCGATGGTGGTGAGATCGCCGATCAAGGTTAGATCATTTGGCAAGCCAAGATCACCGAAGGTATCGCCGAAGATGGCCCCGGGGTCTAGCAAGCTGCTGTCCGGGGCAAAGATACCATCGCCGGTGACGTCAGATGCGCCATCAGTGCCGCCAAAAACGCCACCTGAGCCATCGCCGGACCCTCTGCCAGAACCACCGCCCCGGCCACCACCGCCACCGCCGGAACCATCGCCAAACGGATCTTCAAGGCTGCCGAACTGACGCAAGCCGGGCGGGAGAATGGACTCACGCCCTCCGCCATCACCGTCCTCACCCGGGTCCGATCCATCGAACTGGGCCGGGTCCAACCCGTCAAACAAGCCACCGCCCAAGGGGTGAAACCCGTTCAGGGTCAGGTGAGAGGTATAGAGCGCCAGCGCCTCGACGCCATAGAGTGCGATGATCTGCTCCGCCGACAGGTCTTGGAACAGGGCCGGCGGTTCGGAGGGGGAGGCATTGGCCGTGGTATCGCCGGGGGTTTCCAGATTAACGCAAGACTGATTGGTACAAACTTCGATCGGCCCGCCCTTGAGCAGGGTGACAGCATTTTGCGTGCCGATGGAGGCGCCCTTGACCACGCCCTCCGTGCCCCGGATCCCGGCGGTGAAAACCGGCGTCTTAACCGCCATCTGCCCGCCATCATCCGCCGTGATGCCGCCGCTGACAAAGGTAAACACACCCTTGACCACCGTGGCAGACGAGACATTATCCGCCGCGCCGGGATCATAGACGAATTCGTCCAGCACCATGCGGGCATCCTCGCCGAGGGCGAAGCTGGATTGATCGTTGAACACCAAGCCGAGCGCCGCATCCGGCGCGGTTTCCACCACATCGCCCTGGAACACGGCATCTCCGGTTTCAAGCTGATCCGTGCTGCCATCGGCCCGGGCCACCGTAACTAGGCCTTCCACGGTAGTCACCTGGCCAATGGCGACCCCGGGAGACGGGGATGCGGCCTGCGCATATTGGCCCGGTGCGGCGGGCCCCGCGAGGGCGGTCACCACGGCGCCGTCAAGCGCGATCCCCTCGTCGGACTCTATATTTGGAGGCGCCGCATGGGTGAAATAATCGAGGACAACGACCCGCTCGCCGCCGGGCCCGTCGATGACCAAATCGGGGCCGTTGCGGGTGAAATCACCGTCTTGCAGAAAAGCCCAGGATCCAACAGGAGCAGACGCAGAACCATCGACAGTTACGTAGTTTGTATCACCGCCGTCTTCCCCGAGTGAGACCGCTTCGCGGCCCTGGCCATCCGGCCCCCATAGTCGTACGTCAAACATCGTATTAAAAATGCACGCAATTTAAATGCCAGCAACAAAACCATAATATATTTCAATGACTTTTTAAGATATTTGTCTAACCTTAATTGAATTTTGTAAAGTTTTCCGACAGTTAGGAGCGGATTACCGCAATTTTCCTTGTAATTTACGCGCGGTAACCCGCCACAGAATCCGGTGCGCGTTGCCCCCCTGACAGGCCCGTGATGACCCCCCGAATACAAACGGCCCAACCTTGGGCGATCCGCCGTCTGCCGCCTTGGCCCACGGGGTGGGAAAAGGGTTGGTTGGCCAGGAGCGCTCCGGTTAAGGTAAGGGGGCATTGCCCGCCCCGTTCAAGGACCGTCCATGACCCAGCAACTCCCCAACGATCTTTCCGCCTTCTGGATGCCCTTCACTGCCAACCGGCAATACAAAACGGCGCCCCGATTGCTGGCCGCCGCCGAGGGCATGTTCTATACCGATGTCAACGGGCGGCCGGTGCTGGATGGCACCTCGGGGCTTTGGTGCTGCAATGCGGGCCATAACCGGCCAAAGATTACCCAGGCGATCCGGGAGCAGGCGGGGATTTTGGATTTCGCCCCCACATTTCAGATGGGCCATCCCCTGGTATTTGAGCTGGCCAATCGGTTGCGAGACCTGGCCCCGGCGGGCATCGAGCATGTGTTTTTCACCAATTCCGGATCGGAAAGCGTGGAGACGGCCCTCAAGATCGCCCTCGCCTATCACAGCACCCGGGGCGAAGGCCATCGGACCCGCCTGATTGGTCGCGCCCGGGGCTATCACGGAGTGAATTTCGGCGGCGTCTCGGTGGGCGGGATCGGCAATAACCGCCGCCAATTCGGCAGCCTGCTGACCGGGGTGGATCATCTGCCCGATACCCATCTGCCGGAACAGAACGCTTTCACGCGGGGGCAGCCCGTCTTTGGCGCGGAACGGGCGGATGCCCTGAAGGACCTGATCGCCCTGCATGGTGCCGATACCATCGCCGCCGTGATCGTCGAACCTGTCGCCGGGTCCACCGGGGTTCTTATTCCCCCCAAAGGCTATTTGCAAAGGCTGCGGGAGATCACGGCGCAGCATGGCATTTTGCTGATTTTCGATGAGGTGATCACTGGCTTCGGGCGCCTTGGCGCGCCGTTCGCCGCCGATTATTTTGGTGTTACGCCAGACCTGATCACCACCGCCAAAGGCCTCACCAACGGCGCCGTGCCCATGGGCGCCGTCCTGGCCAGCGGGGCGGTGCATGACGCCTTCATGGCGGGGCCGGAAAACATGATCGAGCTATTCCACGGCTATACCTATTCCGGGCATCCCCTGGCCGCCGCCGCCGCCCTCGCCAGCTTGGAAACCTATGCTGAAGAGGACCTGTTCAACCGCGCAGCCCAAATCGCCCCCCAATGGGAAGAAGCCCTACACAGCCTCAAGGGCCTGCCCCATGTGGTCGATATCCGCACCATCGGCCTGGTGGGGGCGATTGAACTTACGCCGCGCCCCGGCGCGCCCGGCGCCCGCGCCTATGACGCTTTCGTCGCCGCGTTCGAGGCGGGCTGCCTGATTCGGGTCACCGGCGATATCATCGCGCTTTCCCCGCCGCTGATCCTGGAACAGAACCATATCGATCAGTTGGTAGATACCTTAAGGGCCATTCTATCGGAGCTGGATTAAGCGCCTAACGGGCTTCCTTGAGGAACTCTTTGATCGCTTGAACCGCCGCTGGCACAGCCGCGGCAACCGGTGCGGACAAGCCCTCACCATAGCCGAAATCTTCTGCTTCCACGCCGACGATCCAAAGCTGTTTCGGCAGGTCACCCAGGGCGCGGGCGGTCTCCACCGCTTCGGCCACCCCGAATAGATGGCTGGAATGGCGAAACGGCGCCTTGGGCAACGGGGTTTCGGAGGCCTCGAACAAGGAGACGGTTCCGGGCGGCGTGCCCGCCTTGATGGCGTCGATCAGGATCACGGATGCATAGCCCGCCCAGGCTTGCATCAAGGCAGTGCCTTCTCCCCGACAAGTGCTCAGATCAACCCCTGCCAACTGCCCGGAGAGCGCCGCCACCACGGCGGGGCCAACGCCATCATCGCGCCGCAGCGGGTTGCCAACCCCCAGAACCAAAATGTCAGTCACGGATGACGGTCAGGTTGAGAAAATGGGTGGCGCAGGAAATGCACGGATCGTAATTGCGGATGCTCTGTTCGCAGACCCATTTCAAGGCCTCGTCATCCAAGGTCATGTTGCGTTCCACCACGCCCCACAGATCGCGCTCCATCTGCCGCTGGTTCTGGGAGGTGGGCGGCACGATCCGCGCCTCGGTGATCAGGCCCTCGTCATCCAGGTCATAGCGATGATAGCAGATGCCGCGCGGCGCCTCGGTGCAGCCCATGCCGCGCCCGGCCCGGTTGGGGGCGGTTATGGCGCTTTGCGCCACCCCGGTATAGGCCTTGGCGAGACGCAAAGCCTCTTCGAACGCGTAAGTGGTTTCCACCATGCGCACCAGAATGGATTGGAACGGGTTGCGCACCTCCCGCCCCAGCCCGGCTTTTTCCGCCGTTTCCTTGGCGAGGTCGGACAGGTAATCAAAATTATTATTATACCGGGCGATGGGCCCCACCAGATAAGGCGCGTCGGTGCCATTCATCAAGCCGCGCAGGGCATTGGAATGGGCCACATGCTCTTCATCGAAATGGTCTTCGAAAGCCGCCACGGGAATCTCCAGCCCCCGGTTGGAGATGATCCGGCCCCGGTCAATGGGGTAGAGCGTCTCATGGCGCAAGGAGACGCAGGTATAGTCATAATCAAAGTCGGGCATGGGGAACCCGGCCACCACCTGGGTCAGCTCCTGGCTGGTGGCGAGCCCTTCCTCCAGGTCCGGAATCATCGACCGCACCGTCGCCACGCTTGGCGCCTTGTGGAACCCGCCCACCCCCATGTTCACCGGATGGATGGCGCGCCCGCCAATCACCTCTAAAATCTTGTTGCCGGTTTTCTTGAGGGCCAGGGCCTTGCGCACCACGTCCGGGTGATCCTGGGAGAGCTGGATGGAATCCTGATAGCCCAGGAAATCCGGCGCATGCAGCAAGAATGCATGCAGCACATGGCTTTCGATCCATTCCCCGCAATAGATCAGACGGCGCAAGTCTTCCAGATCCACCGGCATCTCGATACCAAGGGCATCCTCCATGGCCTGGCTCGCGCCGACGATATAGGCCATGGGGCAGATACCGCAGATGCGGGCGGTGATATCCGGTGCGTCCGTGTGGTGGCGGCCTTGCAAAAGCGCTTCGAAAAAGCGCGGCGGTTCGAAGATGCGGAACTTCACATCCTTGATCTCGCCATCGGCAATGCGCACGGAAAGGGCGCCTTCCCCCTCCACCCGGGCCAGGGCATCCACCTTGATCACCCGGCGCTCGGCACCGCTTGTATCGGATAGCTTATTCATGGTTGAGGCTCTCCTTGCGGAACGGTTCCGCATTGGCATTATAGAGCCGGTAGAAATCGCGGATGGCCCGCTTTTCCATGCCGTTGGCGGCCAATTGGCGGCTTAAGGAAGCCGTGTTCGGCGTCTCCTTGGGGCCGAAACAGCCAAAACAGCCCCGGTCGCAGGACGGGCACGCATTGCCGCAACCCGCTTGGGTGACCGGCCCCAGGCAGGGCGTGCCCTTGGAGACCATGACGCAGACCGTGCCCGCCATTTTGCACTCCAGGCATTGGCTATGGGCGGGCAATACCGGGCGCCGACCATTGAGATAGGCGTTCAACAGCTCCAGCAATTGATGCTTGTTGATGGGGCAGCCGCGCAGCTCGAAATCCACGGGCACATGGGCCGAGATCGGCGTCGCCGTCTCCAAGGTATCGATATAGTCCGGATGGGCGTATACCTGATCGATCAGCCCGCCCACATCTTTGAAATTTCTCAGCCCCTGAATGCCCCCAGCGGTGGCGCAGGCGCCGATGGTGACCAGCACTTTGGATTGGCGTCGGATCTTGCGGATGCGTTCCATCTCCTCGGCGGTGGTTACCGATCCTTCCACAAGGGAAATATCATAGGGCCCGGCGATCTTCACCCGGGTCGCTTCCAGGAAGAAAGCGATCTCCACCGCGCCCACAACGGTCAGCAGTTCATCCTCGCAATCCAGCAGGCTCAATTGGCAGCCATCACAGGACGAGAATTTCCACACCGCCAGTTTGGGTTTGCGTGCCACGGCCATGATCAGAACTCCCGAATTTCCAGGTGGCGGGCGATGTCCCCATAGGGGAACACCGGGCCATCCTTGCAGACAAAGGCGCCACCGAACTGACAATGGCCGCAAAAGCCGACGGCGCATTTCATGTTGCGTTCCATGGACACATAGACCTTGTCCGCCGCCACGCCCGTATCCATCAACTCTCGCGCGGCGAAGCGCATCATGATCTCAGGCCCGCAGATCAGCGCGGCGGTGGACACCGGGTCATAGCGGGCGCCCGCCAGCAGCTTGGTGACCACGCCAACCCGGCCCGCCCATTTTGCCGAGGCATTATCCACGGTGACATCCACATAAAGATCAAACCGCCCGCGCCATTTTTCCAATTGGCGGCGGAACAGGATATCTTCGGGCCGACGCGCACCATACAAAATGGCGATATAGCCGTAGCGTTCCCTATTTTGCAGCAACGCGTAGATGGCGGGGCGCAAGGGGGCGAGACCGATCCCGCCCGCGATGATCACCACGTCATGGCCTTCCAACCGATCCACGGGCCAGGGCGCGCCAAAGGGGCCACGCAGGCCGATCACATCCCCCTTGGTGAGGGACCGCATGGCCTGGGTCACCCCGCCGACAGCCCGGATGGTATGCACCACGGTCAGGGGCTCGGCCGGATCACCGCTGATACTGATGGGCACCTCGCCATTGCCAAACTGATAGAGCATGTTGAACTGGCCGGGCTTGAAGGCGAAGGGCTCATGCGCGCCCACCGGGGCGAGATCGAGGGTAAAGGTATCGGCCAGTTCCCGCCGGTTGCGCAACACCCGGAACCGGTCTGGCACCAGGGGATTCGCAGCCCCTTGGGCCTTGGCGAGTGGATCGAGGCCCATCAGATCACCCCATCCCGCGCGTGCGTTTGTCATCGCCGTAAAGATCGAGCATCTGCAGGCGCGCCGCCGCAAACCGCGCCGCCACAACCGGCAAGAACCGCTTGAGGAATTGGTAGCCCACCGTGGGTTCCGCATCGCATTTGCCACGCAGGCAGGTGGCATCGAAGGTCAGGGTGCGCACCAATCCCACTGCCCGAGCGTCCACCTGCGATCGATAGGGGGGCACTAGCCAGGACCAGCCCACGATATCCCCCGTCTCCACCGTCTCCATGATCAGCGGGTCGCGCCCGGGGGCATGTACCTCCAGCGCCACGGTGCCGTGACGAATTAGGTGGAAAGCCTCCATCACCTGGCCTTCACGATAGAGAAACTCCCCGGCATGATAGACCTCATGCTTGGCGCAACCGGCAATCAGGGTCGTGGTCTCCAAATCCATGCCGTCAAAAAACGGATGCTCGCGCACCGTGGTTTCTATGCTGGTAATCTGAACCATCTCACGCCTCCCCCGACGCTTGTTCCGACGCGGCCTTGGTTCGGCCATCCGATGCAATGGCCGCCGCTTCTTCCGTAATGTCGATCCCCACCGGGCACCAGGTGATGCAGCGCCCGCATCCGGTGCAGCCCGAGGAGCCGAACTGGTCATGCCAATGGCTGAGTTTATGGGTGATCCACTGCCGATAGCGAGACGCCGCATCCCGCCGCAAGGACCCGCCATGGATATAGCTGAAGCCCACGGTGAAGCAGGAATCCCACACCTTCCAACGCTCGGCGATATCGCCGTCCAGGCTGGTCACATCCTCTGTGGAGGAACAGAAACAGGTGGGGCACACCATGGTGCAGTTGGCGCAATTGAGGCAGCGGTCCGCCACCTCCCGCCAGCGGCGATGTTCCGGGTTGCGGGCCAAAACATCCGCTGCATCGGCGATCATGGTTCGGCCCATGCTGGCGGCAGTCTTTCGCCCCTGTTGTTCCGCTGCCCCGTGCAAATCCGCGTCCGCCGGTCGCAAAGATAGAGCCGCCAGAATATCCCCACCGCTGTCTGATCCAACCGTCACGAGGAACCGGTGCCCGGCATCGTCGATGATCTCCGTCAACAGAAGGTCATAGCCGCTGTCCCCATGGTGCGGGCCGGTATCCATGGAGGCGCAAAAGCAGGTGCCGCCCGCCCGCGCGCAATTGACCGCCAGGATAAACGCACCGGCCCGGCGCGCCGCGTAGGCGGGGTCGGCGAAATCGCCATTATCGAAAACCTTATCGTGAATCTCGATGGCGTGGCGCTCGCAAGACCGCACACCGATAAAGGCCCGCCTTGGCGGCGCTTCCGGCGCCGGATCGATGGTGAAACTATGGCCAGACCGGCGCGCCCGCCACATCAGGTCGCGCGGCGGATGCAGATAGCGCTTCCAGCTATGGGGCCCCACCACATGGGCAAAGGCCGCGCCGGAAAATGCGCCCTCGGCTTTTTCCAGCCGGTAGCGGCCCCCATCTTGGGTATCGATGACGCCAAGGGGCAGATCTTCGACCTTGGTAATTTCGTCATAGATAATGGCACCGTCCGCGACACGCGGCCCGATCAGGCCATAACCAGCGGCGACCAAAACATCCAACAGGTCTTGAAAACGCGCAAAAGGCAGGAGATACGCGGTGTCGCGACGATCCGAGGCCTCGCTTGGCATGGCACCCTCCCCAGCATCCCCTACGGTTGCAAGAGGGAGATATTACCAATCTTCGTATGGATATTAAAGGCCCAATGCGCCCCAATTCTTGTGAAATTTTAACGCGGCAAACAACGTGACCCTTCAGCGCGCTTCGGCGGCGCGGGATCGTCCCGCGCGCGGGCTCAAGAGGGCATGAGGAGGGACGTGGTTCCGGCGATCGCGGCGGCGGCAACCACGGTCATGGCAAACCGCATGAAAAAGGGAGCTTCTGTATAGAACTTCAGCCCGGCAAAAGGCCGCGCCAGGGGCGGCAACAGCAACAGCAAGCCGACAAAGGAATAATAGATCCACCCGCTTTGAACCTCTGGCACCGTCCCCGTCGCCGCGATGACGACCTCTTGAGGGGAGGCATTACCGGGGAGGATAAGTGCCGCCAACCCAAATTCCTCTGGCACATCGATTGCCCCATGATTTGGGATGCCGATCAGGCTGTAGAACCCGGATGCCATCGGCGAAACCCTGTACCCGGCGCGCAGATCGGGATTATCCGAGTCGTAGAGATGCGGTCCCCGGGCAATCCAAGTCCGGCGAATTTCCGCCGTAGACAGGGTCTCTTCGGAAACACTGTCGATACCAAACCAACTGGCATAGCCCACGGTGCGCACTTGCCAGGCATCAAGCTGCATGGTTTCGGCGACAAATGTTTCGTTCTCATGGGGTTTTTGCTTGGGATTGACCTTGCCTTCATGGTCCCCCCGCATGGAAAAATCGTCGGAATCGATCAGGCGGTCGCTCCACACCCTCCGGTAAGCATATTCAGGGTTCGAGGCGATCGTCGACCCGGGGCGACGATTCTCATCTTTCAATTGTTCGTCCCACTGCTCCAGCTCCACGGTGCGCGCCAGCCAGGTGCCGGGCAAGGTCAACCCCGTGAGCGGATCTGAGACTTGTGGCGCCTCGATCGTACCTTGGATAAAGACGAACTGCCCGTCATGGGCCGCCGTGACCTTATCTGCAGTCAACACAGGTAATCCCCGATCTGTCGCCGCTAAAAGGTCTGCCAAAGCTGATTCCGTCGCCACTTTGCGGGAGGATTGATCATAGGCGCCGTACACCCCCAAACCAAAAATCAATAGCCCGACGACGACCCGAATCCCCGTCAATAGTCCCTTCATCTGTATCCCTTTGCGTCACGCCGCGATGTCTCTGTTCTTGTCTCCTTGTACCAATCACAGCCGCCAAGGCCAATCCGGTGGAAGGAATCGCGCGTTCTGCTGGAATATTTTGTAAATTCGCCCTATAGCTCCAAAGCGCAGAAAACATCAAAAAAATTACGAGCCTCCAGATGCAATCGTCCGCAGACCCGTTTTCTAACCATCCGGAACTGCGGACGAGCATTCTCGATCCGGAAAAGTCGTTTTTTCGGGCCCTCACCGTGGATGATTTGGCCGCGCGCATGCAGGAATTCGGGATCACCGATGTGTGGTGGTATTCCGATATTGAACGCGAAGCGCTCCGGGCCGACGCTTTGCGCGGTCGCCCAGAAGGAGACCTTTGGGTCTTTGCTTATGGTTCCTTGATGTGGGATCCGGCGATCAAATTTACCGATGTACGGCGCGCTCACGCGCCGGATTACGCTCGGCTTTTCATCCTAAAGGACATTTTCGGTGGTCGTGGCACCCGGGAAACGCCGGGCCTGATGGCAGCCTTGGATCGAGGTCCGGGATGCGATGGCCTCGCATTCCGTATCCACCAGAGCGCGGTTGACCAGGAGACCTATATTCTGTGGCAACGGGAATTGCTGGGCCCGTGTTATCTCCCGAAGTTCATCTCCACCGACATCGGCGGCGAATATGTGCAGGCGCTTACCTTCGTCGCCGATCACGATACGGAACTCATCGACGCCAATATTACGCGTGAGGAGCAGATCAAATGCCTGGCGACCGGGACTGGTATTCTCGGCACCAGCATGGAATATCTGCGCAATATCGCGCATAAATTTTCCATTTTGGGCATCGATGACCCTATGGTTACCGCTTTGCTGCGGGATGCGGAGGCCTATCTGGCATCAATCCATGCCGCATGAGGCGGCAACCGTTGATTTTTGCCCACTACACCGCTTACGGGGCCTTTCACAGCAGTCCAATAAGGCCTATCATCTGGCGCCAGCAACGAGGCAGCGAATTTCCCAGGAGAACGGATAATGGCGGCACGGGTACTGACCATCGCCCAAGGTAAGGGCGGTGCGGGAAAAACAACGCTGGCGGTGCAACTGGCCGTGGCGTTGCGCAATACAGGAAAATCTGTCGCCTTGATGGATATCGATCCGCAAAAAAGCCTGAGCGGGTGGCATGCTGTGCGCATGACGCGCGATCCGGCGGCTCAGGAGATCGACCTTTCCGCGGTTGCGGGTTGGCGTGTGGGCACGGAACTGGACCGGCTGCGTGGCAGCCACGATTACGTGATCATCGACAGCCCGCCCCATGCGGAGACGGAAACCAAACATGCGCTCAACGCGGCGGATTTGGCGCTCATTCCGTTACAACCCAGCCCTATGGACCTGTGGGCAACCAAGGCCACCATCGACGCGGCCAGCCGGGAACGGGCCCATACCCTGATCGTCCTCAATCGGGTGCCGCCGCGCGCCAAGGTGACGGCGAAAATCCTGGCGGCGATCAAAGACCAGGGATTGCGGGCCGCCAAAACCAGCATCGGCAATCGAACCGCTTTCGCGTCGAGCATGATGGAAGGCTTGGGGGTGACCGAGGCGGCCAAACGATCCGTTGCCGCGGCAGAAATCAATGCCCTCTTGCAGGAGGTGCGGCGACTTATTAAATGAGTCCGTGTGGCTAGGATGCGTTGTTCTGACGCCATTGCGGGACGGCCCATGGTTTTCCAGGCCGAATAGAAATCCAAGGTCCGCCCCTATTAACCGGAAACTCCGCGGCTGCCAGCCCAGCTTTGTTGGGCTGGCAGTTCCGCTTTAAGGAAGGGGGAAAAATGATGCCCAGTTTCGGCCTACTGATGTATCCGGTGCATATCTTGGCGGCGACCCTCTGGGTTGGCGGCTTGTTTTTCGCCTATATCGTCTTACGGCCCTCAGTCATGCTCCTGGAACCGCCCCACCGTATCGGCCTCTGGAATGCGGTCTTTGCCCGGTTCTTCTTATGGGTTTGGATTAGTATCGCCGCGCTGTTTATTTCGGGCATCTTAATTCTCGTTTGGTATTTCGGCGGCATGGTCGGCGCGCCCCTGCATATCCACCTGATGCTCGGCTTGGCTTTGATCATGACGGCGCTATATGCCTATGTCTTTTTCGTCCCCTACCCGGCGTTCAAAAAGCACGCCGCCGCTGCCAATTGGCCCGCCGCCGCCGCACAACAGGCAAGGATCCGAACCATTGTCGGGATCAATCTCCTGCTCGGGATTGCCACCATCGTTGTGGGGGCCAGCGGGCGGCTGATTGTCTGATCCATACCAGCCCTGGCCTGGGATTAACTCTTTTTTGGCTCTTTGACCGGCATTCTCAGGTAAGATATCGGTAGAATCGATTAAATGGTCGAGGGATGACGGAAGATTTGGAAGCGCCGCGCCAGAGCGGGAGGCGGGGTTTTACCACGGATTTGCTTTTAGTGGGCGCGGGTTTTGCGGTCCTGATAGTGGCGTTTACCAGCATTCTGACCGAAGAAACGGGGCACGGGACGACGCCGAACCAGGCTGTTTTAGCACAGGATGTCACCCTGCCCGGCTACGGTGATTTGTCGCCCGATCAATTGGGCCGCATCGATACCGCCGCCGGTGGCGACAAATAATTCACCATATGCAACCTTGATTTCCGCCGCCAACCTTGGCTGAATAGGCTAGATGGGGGCGACCATTGATCATCTTTAAACTCCTCAAGGGACTGAGCCGGATGCGGCGCGCGGGGATTATTGGCAATCCCATGCGCGATGCGGTCATGGTGTTGATCCTGCTCCTGATGATTGCGGTGTTGCACGCACTGCTGATCTCGGAGGTAGAGGGCTGGACCTTTGACGATGCCCTCTGGTTCACAGCCACCGCCGGCACCACGGTGGGGTTTGGCGACCTCGCGCCGGGAAGCGGCCTGGGCCGGATCATCACCGTTCTTTTTATTTACATCCCCGCAATCCCCGCCGTAGGCTACATCACGAGCCTCATTGTCGAATTTGTGATTGATCGGCGCGACCGCAAAAGAAGAGGCCATGTGAGGGTGCGTATGGAAGACCATATCGTCTTTATCAACTTCCCCGGCACCAACGGCGAACGCTATTTCGTGCAGGTGTTGGGCGAACTCTCCAGTTCGCATACCGACCACCGAGACCGTCCCGTCATCGTGGTCAGCGATCAGTTGCCCGAGGGCCTGCCCCCCGGTTTGGTATCACGCGGGGTGAAGCTGGTGGGCGGCGCGCCCAACGATATGGCGGTGCTGGACAGGGCCAATGTGCGGGCCGCCCATACGGTGGCGGTCTTGTCTGTCGATGACGCGACCCATTCCGATAGCCTGGTGTTTGATGTCTGCCATCAATTGATGTCGCAAGGGGTTTCCGGCGACCGGCGCATTCTGGCGGAAACCTATGATCCGCAGATCCGGACCCGGTTGGAGACTCTTGGCGTGCATTCCGTGATCAAGCCGATCCGGGCCTATCCGGAATTGCTGGTGCGGGCCATCATCTCGCCGGGCGCCGAACAGATCATCGAGGCCCTGTGGGATTCCAACGGCGAGGAATGCATGCGTCTTGCCATGCCGTTCAAGAACACATCTTGGGCCGAGGTGGTGGGCGATCTGGTCGGGCGTGATCTTGGCACCCCCATCGCCATCGAATGCGCCGACGGCTCGGTACGGGCCGATTTGAAAGGATCAGACCGGGTGGACGCGCAAGCGATCTACATCCTGGTGCCGGAAACCGCCTTCGCCGCCTTTCGGGAAACGGAACAGGGGTTAGCCGGTGCCTAATACACAGCGCGACCCAGGAGGACGGAACCCTATGCGATGGACATCCCCGATTGTGGCGGCGTTGGCGCTTTTGGTCACAACCGCCTGTTCGGACCCGAATATTGATGAGATCAAGCAGCTCTCCGCCGAACTCAACAAAGACATCGTGGCCGTTGGCGACAAGCTGGATCAGGACGTTCTGCCCTATGACAAAAAGCTGACGGAATACGCGACCAAGGCAAAAGAACTCCTGCCCGACCGGGCGAAGGATATTGATTGGTTGGCCGCCGCGGGCACAAAAACCAGAAATCCGATCCTGAAAGACCTGCAGGCCCGCAGTAACCGCATCCTGCGGAACGTCAATCAGAACCGCGTCGACTCGGCGCAAGCTGTAACCTGGATGCGTCTGCTGACCGAAGCCGCCACGGAAAAGAACGTGGATGCGGGACTGGTCGATGAGATCAATACCATCGCCGCCATGACCAAAGGCGCGCTTAAACCCCTCGATGTGCCGGAGGACAAGGTGGGCCTTCCGGGCGACAGGTTGGTGGGAAATTCCCATTACGGGCAATGGACCCGAACATCTTCCGGGTCCACCTATTGGTACTGGCACCCGATCTATGCCCCCATCATGGGGCCGGGCCGCTGGAGCTATTCCGGCTGGTATTATGACCGGCCTTGGTCTTATCGATACGATCGGTATCAAAACCGCTACGGCAGTGCCACTTGGCGGCAAAGCGAGGTGGGGCGGATGTCTTCTTCGTGGGGGTCTATCAAGCAATATGGCAAGCAGACGGGGCGCACGCCCTCCTCCTTTGCCACACGCACCAATACCAGCGTGCCCCCTCCGCCACCCCCCCGCGCCGGGCGCACGGCGTCTGGCGTGCCCCCGTTTAGCCGGACCAGCACGCAAGCGGCCACCAGCGGCCCACGGACCGTGTCCACCTACGGCAGTTCATATTCCAACAGCGCCAGCAGCAGCTACCGGGCTTCGACCCGGTCCGGCGGCAGCTCCGGCGGCAAGTAATCAAAGAGGGATCGCGAAATGTTGTCTTACATGGGTTTAAACGCCAACTATCTGCTGATCCTGGCCATTGATTTGGTGATCGGCGCCGCCCTTTTGGTGGCCATGCGCTTCATGATGGGCGCCGTCGCGCGGGTCAATCCATCGGAAGAACTGGCGCAGCGAGATAATCCGGCCTTCGGGATCGTGTTGGCGGGTGGGGTGTTCGCCATGGGGATATTGCTCACCGGTGTGCTGGCGGGGGATGCCGCCGCGTCCCCAGCCAACGAAGCCGTCCTGGTGCTCGCCTATGGCGTTGCCGGATTGGCCATGGTGTTTGCCGCACATGCGGTGTTCGACAAGGTTTCCATGTCCAGCTTCGCGGTGCGCGATGAACTGCGCGCCGGAAATATCGCCGTCGCCATGACCGATGCGGGCAATGCCATCGCCACCGCCCTGATCGTGCGCGCGGTGCTGGATTGGGTGCAGGATGGCGGATTGGTGACAGCCTTGGTCGGCCTGGGCAGCTTCTTGGTCAGCCAAGCCCTGCTCAGCCTGGTCTCCTTTTACCGGATCAAATTGCATTCGCGCACCGGCCAGGCGCCGCTGATGGAAACCATCCGGGGCGGTAATACGGCCCTCGCCCTGCGCTTCAGCGGCTATCGCATCGCCGCCGCCTTCGCCATCTCCAGCGCCCTCAATCTGGCCCCGTTTGATCCCTCGGCGGTGATCTGGGTGTTCGGGTCTTGGATCCTGGTGGCGGTGGTCAGCTTGATGGTGCTAGCGATCTTGTCGATGATCGCGGAGCGGATTCTTCTCTGGGGCATCGATTTACAAGACGAGGTGGATCGCCAGGGCAATGTGGCCATCGGCGCCGTGCAGGCGGCGGTCTATACCGCCCTCGGCCTTGCCATGTTGGCGGTGAATAGCTGATGTAATCGGCGCTCAGCCTGGGCATGCGACCCGTTCCGCCCGTATCGGCCTCCTCCATGCATCGAACAGACCTGCAAAAGGCCCGCCTCAAGGATGCGGCCATCCTGCTGATCATGATGGTCCTCGCCGGGGCCGGATTGATCTACGAATATTTGCTGTCCCATTACGCGGGCCGGGTGATCGGCCTGATGGAACATGCCATCTTCACCATGATCGGGGTGATGATTGTCTCCATGGGGGTGGGCGCCCTGGCCGCAAAGCGGCTGAAAGACCCGGAAACCGCCTTCGTGGTTTTGGAACTGGCCATCGCCCTGATCGGCGCCACGGCGGTTTTGATGATTGCCGGCATGTTTGCCTTCGTTGCGGAGCTGCCGCGCCTGATCGCCGCCAATTTTGGCATGCCCTTCGATGCCGTGCCCCATGGTGGCCTGTCCCACCATCTGGAAACATGGGCGAAATACTTCCCCTATGTGGCGGGCTTCGTGCTGGGCGCCGGGGTGGGCATGGAAATTCCCCTGATCGCCCGGGTGCGCGAACGGCTGTATCAGGCCCATTTGGAACATAATACGGGTACGGTCTATGGGCTGGATTATATCGGCGCCGGGGTTGGGGCGGCGATTTTCGTCGCCATTTTACTGGCCGTGCCGCCGGAGCGGGCGGCCCTCTGGGTTGCCGCCGCGAATCTGACCGTCGGCTTGGCCTTCTTGATCCTGCGCTGGCGTCATGTGCGCCATCCCCGCCTCTTCGCCGGGGCCCATGGCCTCATCGGGCTGTTTCTGCTGTTCCTGAGCTTTAATGTGGCCGATTGGCGGCAATCCCTGGAGAACCTGCTCTATGAAGACCGGGTCATCTTTTCAAAGAGCACGGATTTTCAACATATCACCCTGACCGAACGGCGCACGGCGCCCGACATGCCCGCCCAATTCTCCCTGTTCTTGAATGGACGGCTGCAATTCTGCACCTGTGATGAAGCGGTCTACCATGCCATGCTGGTGGGCCCGCCCTTGCTGGCGTCCGCCCGCAACAAGGATATTCTCGTGATTGGCGGCGGCGACGGCATGGCGGTGCGGGATATTCTGCGTTGGCACCCGGACCAGGTGACCGTGCTGGAACTGGATCAACAGATGATCCGCCTTTTTTCCGAGCCCGTGGCCCTAGAAGGGCGGGTGATCAATGAACGCTTGCTGGAGATTTCCAACCGCAGCTTCAAGGACCCGCGGGTGCAGGTCATTCTCGGTGATGCCTATAACAGCATTGATCAGATTTTGCGGGAGGGGAAACGGTTCGATACCATCATCGTCGATCTGCCCGACCCCAGCCACCCGAACCTCAACAAGCTTTACAGCGCCCGGTTCTACGCCAAGCTGCGCCAGGCGCTGGCCGGGGATGGGGCCATCGCCATCCAATCCACCAGTCCCTACCACGCGCGGGATGCCTTTTTGACCGTCGGCGTTACTTTGGAGGCCGCCGGTTTCGGCTCGGTGGAGCGCTACCATGCCAATGTGCCCAGCTTCGGCGAATGGGGCTGGACCATCGCGGTGCCCCAGGGGCGGCCCGCCAGCCAGCGCCTGGCAGAGTCCACACACCCCTTGCCAAGCGGGTTCTGGGCGACAAAATCTTTCCTAAAGGCCGCCTACGAATTCCCGGAAGGGTTCCTGGCGGCGGCGGAGGGGTTGGAGCCCAACACCCTGGGCAGCCACCGTATGTATCTGCTGCACCAAAAAGCCTGGGGGCAGCGGGAAATCAAGGTCACCGGCGCGGGCCCGGTGCCGACGCAGACAAAGGAAGACTGATGTTCGACAAAATCCGCAACAAATTAAAACCCGGCCCATCGACGCCGCCGCCGCCCAAACGCAGCCTCACCAAACCGGAGGAATTAACCGTCGGTGATTTCGTGGAGTTTGGCGAGGCGCCCCTGCCCGCCATCAGCGGTGGCCTGTTCAAGGTGGAGGAAGCCAACGCCGTGGATTATGGCGATGGTGCGGAGCCCTCCTTCATCATCACCCGGCGGGGCATTACCCTGGGGTTCAGCGTGGACCGATCCGATGGGGAGGCGGGGATCGTGGTGTCGCGTCGCCTAAAACGCCGGGAGGTGGAATCAACTTTCGATATGGAAGCGTTCGGCAGCCTCTTTGGCGAAGGCTACACCAAGGATATTCCGGTGCAGAATATCGCCGAGGAGCTCCAGCCCTGGATCGACCCGGAAGGATATCGGGAAAGCGTGGATTGCCTGCGGTCCAAGTTCAAATCCGGGACGGGGAAATCCTGGGAAGCCTTCGAATATTATGAACTTACCGGCATCGACGATGATGATCTGACGGTGGAGATCGAGGTTTATCCTGATGATACGGAAGTGTATCTCTGCCGCTGGTTCCCGATCGCTTTGGCGGAAAAACTCTGGCCCAAGAAAGAAGGAGAAAGTTGAGGCGCCGGTTTATGACCGCCGCAATTCTCTGCGTCGTTGCACCAATCCAGTAACACCGAAATAGACCCCCGCCAGCCCCAAGAACACCATGAGCGCGGGCCCGGCAATCAGCGATACTGCATCGCCCTGCATGCCTTGGGTCGGGTCTGCCGAGTCGACGTAAACCGTAACCGCATCCCCCGGTTTATGATCCCAGGGGCGTTCTATCCCGCCTGCCGGAATGAAGTAATAGCGGGTATCGGCACCGTCTCCCCGTTCATGACGGTAATAAAGGGCGCCGCCCTCCCGCACCACCTGGGCCTTGGCCTTCTGACCCGTGGCCACGGCAGCGACGCCCCGCACCAAAGGCGGGATGCCCACAATCAGCAGCGCGAGCCCCACCGCCAATGCGACGCCGAGCCGCGCGAAAACCACGCCCGAGGTGGATCGGGGGCCGAGCCGTACCACCTATTCCGCCGCTTCCGTGACGATCAGAACCTCCGAATGCAGGGTTTTATGCACGGGGCATTTATCGGCGATTTCCAACAATCTCGCCCGCTCCGCGTCGGTCAATTCAGGCCCCTCGATTTTGATCTGCCGGTCGATACGATCCACCCGCCCGGTTGTCGATTCACATTCCCGGCAATCCTTCGCATGGATTTTGCCATGATGCAGGGTCACCGTCACCCGGTCCAGGGGCAGACCCTTATGCTCTGCATACATGCGCAGGGTCATGGCGGTGCAGGACCCCAGCCCCGCCATCAGGAAATCATAGGGCCCCGGCCCCGTATCCGTGCCCCCCGCCGCCAAGGGTTCATCGGCCAGGAAATAATGTTTTTCCCCCACCGCCACCGCGTTGGCGAATTTGCCCTCGCCGGTTTCCGCCACGGTCACATAACCGTTTTCCGCAACCACCCGGGGCCGATGGGCTTTGGCCGCCTCGCCCAAATAGCGGGAGGCCCAACTGGAAATCACCTGCGCCACATATTCCGCGTCTACCCGGCGGGACAGCAGATGGTCTGCATCATCCAGCGACACGAAGCTTTTGGGATGCTTCGCGGCCCGGAAAATACGGGCGGCATTCTCCACCCCCACGATACCGTCCAAAGGCGCATGGAAAATCAGCAGGGCCTTGCGCATCTCGCCAATGGCCTCGGTCATTTTCTGCTCGGCGATATCCTCTACGAACTGCTGGGAGATCGTGAAGGGTCGCCCGGCCAATCGGACCAGGGCGGACCCTTGCTGTTCGATTTCCTCCAATTTGCCCTCGAACAGATGGGTGACATGCGCGGGGTCGCTGGGCGCCCCGATGGTGGCGACCGCCACGGCCTCCTCGATTTGCCCGGCCACCGCCAGCATGGCGGCCCCACCAAAGGAATGGCCAATCAGGATTTTCGGCGCCTGGTGATGCTCTCGCAGATAAGCCGCTGCTTGCAAGATATCCTGGGTGTTGGAGGTAAAGTTGGTATTGGCGAATTCCCCTTCCGAGCTGCCAAGCCCGGTAAAATCGAACCGCAGCACACCGATTCCATGGGCGGTGAGCGCCGCCGAGACCCGCGCCGCCGCATAAATCTCCTTCGAACAGGTAAAGCAGTGGGCAAAAAGGGCATAGGCCAGGGGTTCCCCGGCGGGCAAGTCCAGGCGTGCCGCCAGCATCTTCCCCATCGCGCCTGGAAATTCGATTTTCTCGCTGCGTTCGTTATTCATCGGCCAATCATCCTCTGTCTTATGCAGGTCGCCTGCCGGGAGGCTGGCCTCAACGGGCGCAATCCTCTATAGACGGCGTATCATTAACACTCTCACTCACATCGTCCTCGAGGAAGCCATGCCCGGTCCCAAGGATCCCACCGTTGACGTCGTTGAAAAAACCACGCCTTTCAAGGGTTATTTTCAGGTCGACCAGTATAGATTGCGCCACCGCACCTATGAAGGCGGCTTTACAGGCATAATGCAGCGGGAAGTTTTCGAGCGCGGCCATGCGGCAGCGGTCGTGCTGTATGATGCGGATCTCGATCAGTTGGTGATGATTGAACAGTTCAGGGTCGGTGCCCATGCGGCGGGCTGGCACCCCTGGATGTGGGAGATCGTGGCCGGCATCATCGAAGACGGTGAAACGGCGGAGGAGGTGATCCGCCGCGAAGTGGTGGAGGAAGCCAATTGCCCGGTGCAGGCGCTGGAACCGCTGATCTCCTTTCTGGTGACCCCCGGAGGATCGTCGGAGTCCATCGCCCTGTTTTGCGGGCAAGTGGACAGCGCCACTGTGGGCGGTGTGCATGGCCTGGCGGAAGAGCATGAGGATATCCGCGTCACCGCCATCGGGGTCGAGGACGTCTTTACCATGCTGGACGCGGGCGAGATTATCAACGCCACCGCGCTGATCGGCATCCTGCTTTTCCGGGCGCGCCATGCGGAATTCCGTGAAAAATGGCGCCGTCAACCTTGAAACCGATTGCCTGCCCCGCTAGTCTTCCCCACCTTTTTTAGGACACTCCCATTAGCTCCTGGCCCCCTGCGATGAAAATTGCCCAAGGATTTCTCGACATCGTCGGCAATACGCCGCTGATCAAGCTCCGCAGCCTGTCGGCGGCGACGGGCTGTACCATTCTGGGCAAAGCGGAATTCCTGAACCCCGGCGGGTCGGTGAAGGACCGGGCGGCGAAGTATATCGTTGCGGATGCGGAAGCGCGGGGCCTGTTGCGGCCCGGTGGCGTAATCGTGGAAGGCACCGCGGGGAATACCGGGATCGGCCTTTCCCTGGTCGGCAATGCGCTTGGCTATCGCACCGTGATCGTTATGCCGGAGACCCAAAGCCAGGAGAAGAAAGACACCTTGCGGTCTTGCGGCGCGGATCTGCGGCTGGTGCCCGCCGTGCCCTATAAGGACCCGGGAAACTATGTGCATGTGTCTCAGCGGATCGCCGAGGACCTGGCCAAGACCGAGCCCAACGGCGCCATCTGGGCCAACCAGTTCGACAATGTGGCCAACCGGGACGGCCATTATCAGTCCACGGGTCCAGAGATCTGGGATCAGACCGATGGCACGGTGGATGGGTTCACCTGTTCCGTCGGCACTGGCGGTACCCTGGCCGGGATCTGCACCTATCTGAAGGAGAAAAACCCGGACATCCGCACGGCGCTGTCGGACCCCCTGGGCTCTGCCCTCTACAATTACTACATCAATGGGGAACTGAAGGCAGTCGGCGGTTCGGTCACCGAAGGGATTGGCCAGGGGCGCATCACGGCCAACCTGAAGGACGCCCCCATCGATACCGCCTATCAGATCCCCGATGACGAGGCGATGACCATCCTGTTCGACATGGTGGTGAAGGAAGGGCTGATCCTGGGCGGATCCACCGGCATCAATCTGGCCGGGGCGGTGCGCATGGCCAGGGAACTGGGGCCCGGCCATACCATCGTTACCATCCTGTGCGACCTGGGCGCCCGCTATCAGAGCAAGCTGTATAACCCGGCTTTCCTCGCCGAAAAGGGCTTACCCGTTCCTAGCTGGTTGGAGGCATAAGTCACCCCATGAGCATTTATCCCAATGGTCACGCCTTGGTGGAAACCGACTGGCTGCAAGAAAATCTGGGGGCACCCGGGGTCAAGATCCTCGACGGCACCTGGTTTTTGCCCACCAATCCCCGGGATCAGTTCAAGGAGTATGAGGAACAGCATATCCCCGGCGCGATGCATTTCGATATCGATACGGTCTGCGACCAGGAGACCACGCTGCCGCATATGATCCCCACCGACGACTTGTTCGCCGAGAAAGTGGGCGCCATGGGGATCGGCAATGAAGATCATGTGATCGTCTACGACAGCGTCGGCGGGTTTTCCGCCGCCATGCGGGTGTGGTGGACGTTTCGTCTGTTCGGTCATGAAAAAGTTTCCGTGTTGAATGGTGGCCTGCCGAAATGGTTGGTGGAAAACCGGCCTATGGAATCCGGCCCCGCCAATCCCACCCCCACCACGTTCACCGCCGCCCCGCCGGATATGGGAATGGTCCGCTCGGCGGATCAGGTGGCCAAGAACATCCTTTCCGCAGCGGAAACATTTGTGGATGCCCGCTCGCCCGGTCGCTTCGCCGGGACCGAACCGGAACCGCGCCCCTCACCCCGCCGGGGTCGGGTCCCGGGCAGCGTCAACCTGCCCTTCGGGAAATTGATCGATATGAGCGGCAGCTTCACGGTTAAGGATGCGGGCCAGATCCGCGCGGCCTTCGAGGAGGCCGGGTTGCAGCTAGATCAGCCCATGATCGCTTCTTGCGGGACCGGCGTTACCGCATGCGTGCCCACTTTCGCCGCTTTTCTTCTAGGTTACGACAGGGTCGCCGTCTACGACGGCTCTTGGGCCGAATGGGGATCAGACCCCAACCGGCCCGTCGAAGATTAATCGCTTCAACGGATAAAATTTGGGAACGAGAACAATGAACGACACCGACCTGCAACGGATCAACGCCCGCCTGACCGCCATGGAAAAAATCGTCCGGGTGAGCAACATTCAAGCCACCGGCGATGCCATCGACCAATGGTTCCAGGTTGCGCAGGATGCCGCCTCCGATGCAGACGCTATCGAAAAAGCCGGTCTGGAAGCGGCCAAGGAAGTCTTGAACACCAAGAACCGGGAAGCGCATCAGCTCGAACAGCAGGGCGTCCATCTGCGCAACGCCTGAGGCCAGGCCCCGCCATGAAACGGGATACCCGCATCGTCAAGGCGGGCCGGTCACCACTCGATCACCATGGGGTGGTGAACCCGCCGGTTTATCATGCCTCGACCATTCTCAAGGGCTCTCTGGAATCATTCCGGGACGGGGATAAAACCCCCCTGGAAGGGGTCTATTATGGCCATTTCGGCACGCCCACCACGTTCGCCTTCGAAGACGCGGTGGCGGCGCTGGAAGGCTATGACCGCTGCGTGGCGGTGCCCACGGGCATCGGCGCCATCGCCGTGCCCCTTCTGGCGCTACTGAGCGCGGGCGATCATGTTCTGGTGCCCGATAATAGCTATGGCCCGACCCGGCGGTTCTGTAACAACTACCTTGCCCGGTTCGGCATCGAAACGACCTACTACGATCAGAGTATAGGGGGCGGTATCGCCGCCCTGATGACCCCGAAAACCCGGATGGTGGTCTTGGAAGCGCCCGGGTCTTTGACCTTCGAAGTGCCTGATAGCCCGGCAATCATCGCCGCCGCCCATGCCCATGGCGCCAAGGTGATGATGGATAACACCTGGAGCGGTGGGGTCTATTTCGCCGCCAAAGGCTTTGGCGTGGATATCTCGGTCCAGGCGGCCACCAAATATCTGTCCGGCCATTCGGACGTGATGATGGGCACCATCTGCATGGATGCGGCTCTGCACCGAAAGATCAAGCGGACGCAGATCGATTTCGGCTATTCCGTCGCCCCCGATGATTGTTATCTGGCGCAACGGGGCTTGCGCACCCTGGGCATCCGGCTGGAACGCCACCAGGAAAGCGCCCTTACCGTCGCCGGCTGGCTGCGCACCCGACCGGAGGTCAAACGGCTGCTGCATCCGGCTTTCGCCGATTGCCCCGGCCATGACTATTGGAAACGGGATTTCACCGGCAGTACGGGCCTGTTCGCCGTGGTGCTGCATGATACCCGGCAAGAAGCGGTGGATGCCCTGGTGGATGCGCTGGAATTTTTCGGCATCGGGGAAAGTTGGGGCGGTTTCGAGAGTCTCGTCTCCCACCCGAATCCCCGCAAAGTCCGCACCGCCGTGCCCTGGACCGAAGCGGGGCAGGTTGTCCGCTTCTATGTGGGCTTGGAAGACCCGCTCGACCTGATCGCGGATCTGGAAAAAGGGTTTAACCAGATGGCGGCGATCGGTTAGCGGCTTTTCCGCGGCATAAAATCCACGATCACGAAGGCGATCAACGACATCACCACGATCATCGGGCCGGTGGGCACGTCGATGAGAAACGACGCGCCCAAGCCTCCGATGACAGAAGCCATGCCCACCAGGGCGCCCCGCAGGGCCATGCCTTCTGGGGAACGCGACAAGGGCCGGGCTGTCGCCGCCGGGATGATCAGCAAGGCGGTAACCAGCAACACGCCAACGGCTTTCATGGCCCCGGCGACGGCGACCGCAACCAGCGCCATGAACAAAAACCGCACCAACCCAACGGGCACCCCATCCACCCGTGCCAAATCCTCGCTGGCGGTGATGGAGAGAAGCGGTCGCCACAACAAGGCCACCACACCGAGAAGGCACGCGCCCCCCAGACTGAGGATCACGAGGTCATCTGCAGAAACAGCAAGGATATCGCCGAATAGATAGCCCATCAGATCGCCCTGCCCGCCGCCGCTCACGGAGACAGCGACAAGCCCCAGGGCCAAAGCACCATGGGACAGAATCCCCAAAAGCGTATCGGCGGCCAAGGGCAGCAGGCGCCGCCGCTGCAACACCGCCAGGAGGCTCGCCACCGCCAGACTCACCACCAGCACCCCCGCCAGTGGGGCGAGACCGGCAATGGCCCCCAGGGCAACCCCCAGCAAGGCCGAATGGGCCAGCGTATCGCCGAAATACGCCATACGGCGCCAGACCATGAAACAGCCCAGCGGGGCCGCCGCCAGGGCAATCACCAGCCCGGCCGCCAAGGCCCGAAGCAGAAAATCATCCATGGTGGTGGTGATCCTCCGGCGGCACCACGTTGCCGGTTACATCATGATCATGGTCGTGATCATGGTGATAGACCGCAAGGGAATGGGCGACCTGATCACCAAACATCTCCACAAAGGACGGGTCCGTGCGCACGGTTTCCGGATGTCCGGCGCAGCACACATGCTGGTTGAGGCAGATCACATGGTCTGTCGCCGCCATCACCATGTGCAGATCGTGGGAGATCATCAGTACCGCACAGCCCCGCTTTTCCCGCACCTCGGCGATCAAGTCATACAGATGCGCCTGACCGGCGATATCCAAGCCCTGATCCGGTTCGTCCAAGATCAGCAACGTTGGGTCTCGCAGCAACGCACGGGCCATGAGGACCCGCTGCATCTCACCACCTGAAAGAGACGCCATGTCAGAGTTTGCCAGATGGGGCACGCCCACCTCCTCCAGGATGGCCGGAATACGCTTACCCAGTCGCCAGCCGCCCAACCCCAAAAAACGCTTCACCGTCAGCGGCAATGAGGCATCGATGGCGATCTTCTGCGGCATGTAGCCGACCCGAACCCCCGCTTGACGCCGAATGACCCCGGAATCCGGTTCGATCAACCCCAACGCTACCCGCACCAAGGTGGTCTTGCCGGCCCCATTGGGCCCGATCAGGGTGACGATCCCGCCGACGAAAACCTCCAGGCTGACGCCCTTCAGGATGGCATGCCCACCGCGCGCCAGCGTCACATTCTCCAGCTGGAGGACGGGTTCAACGTTGGCCAAGGGGGGCGCCGCGGTTGGGAGTTTCATGCCTCTTCTTTCATTCTGTTCATGGGCCGGTAGACCGGTGCGGTGAAGTATACTAGGGTCCTTCGCTCACGAAACGAAGGACCCTTATCATGGCAGCGCGGTGGCGGCGTCAACTTTCTCTAACCCTACTCCTGTGCCTTTGGGGCGCCAGTCAGGCGGCTGCTGAGTCCCCCAAGGTTTTGGCGACTCTGAAACCCCTGCATGCTATCGCCGCCACGGTGATGGCGGGGGTCGATGAACCGGCCTTGCTTTTGGACGGCAATCAATCGCCTCATGGCCTCACCTTGCGCCCTTCCCAGGCCCGCGCCCTCGCGCAAGCAGACCTGCTGTTATGGATCGGCCCGGGGCTGGAAACCTTCTTGAACGGGCGCACTCAGGATTTTACCGAACGTAAGGCCTTGGTCACCATTCTCGACCTACCCGGCCTGATCACCCTGCCCTGGCGCGAGGCCGGTGTACATGACCACGACGCGGCAGAAGCGGCCGTTGACCCCCATGTGTGGCTGCACCCGGAAAATGCCGCCGTCATTGCCGAAGGGATGGCGGTGCAGTTGGCCGCGCGTGATCCCGCGAACGCGACCCACTACCAGGCCAATGCCGCTGGCTTTGCGGAAAAAATGCGGAATATTAACGCAAAGCAACGGCTGGAAGCGCAGCTTGGCGGCCGCGCAACCGACGCCGTTCCGGTGCTCACCTTCCATGACGGTTTCCAATATTTCGAAGTGGCGTTGGGGCTGCGCAGCCTGGGTACGGTGACGGTAAACCCCGATGTACCAGCCAGCGCACGGCGGCTGAGCGCCCTGCGCGCGGCCATCGGGAAGAACCCGTCCGTCTGCATTTTGGCCGAGCCGCAATTCAAGAAACAGGGGGAGAGCCTGCGTGCCCTGGCGGCGGAAGTGGGGGCCTCCTTCGCCACCATTGATCCCCTGGGTATCGACATTGCCCCCGGGGCGGCGCTTTACGAGCAACTTCTGGAGGCGAACCTCGCCGCTATCGCCACCTGCCTGAAAGCCGCCGCGAAAAGTTGACATAGCCCCTATTAGGACGATCTAAGGCCCATGCGTAGCGAAACCCCAGAGACCATCCAAAACCTCCTTGCCAGCCTCTCCTTCACGACCGAGGGGCTGATCCCCGCCATCGCCCAGCAAGAGGGCACGGGGGAAATCCTGATGATGGCCTGGATGAATGCGGCCTCCATCACCGAGACCCTGACCACCGGGCGGGTTTGCTATTGGTCACGGTCGCGCGGAAAGCTCTGGCGCAAGGGGGAAAGCTCCGGCCAGGAGCAGCATCTCGTCGACTTCCGCTGGGATTGCGATGGCGATACCCTGCTGTTAGTGGTCGACCAGAAAGGCGTGGCCTGCCACACCGGGCGGCGGACCTGCTTTTTCAACGCAATCCGAGACGGCGAGATCACCCAAATCGCTGAGGTGGAAATCGATCCCGGCGATCTATATGGCACCTGAAACGATGGCATCTGGGTCGCGGGATCTGGCCACCGAGGCGGCCCAGGCCATCCCGGTCACCCTTCTGACCGGCTTTCTGGGCAGCGGCAAGACCACCGTGCTCAATCACCTGTTGGGCTTACCGGACCTGGGCGAGACCGCCGTTTTGATTAACGAATTCGGATCGGTGGCGCTGGATCATCTGCTGGTCCGCGCGGTGGACGAAGAGGTTATGGTCTTGGAATCGGGCTGCATCTGCTGTTCGGTTCGGGGGGACATGGTGACCGCGTTGCGGGATTTGTTTCTGAAACGGATCAAGGTAGACATCCCAGAATTCAAGCGGTTGATTATAGAGACCACCGGGCTCGCCGATCCCGCACCCCTGATCCACACCCTGGTGGCCGAGCCCCTGCTGGCGGCGCGGTACCGGTTGGATGGGATCGTCACCACCGTGGATGCCCTGGTCGGTGGGCAAACCCTCGACCAACATGCGGAATCGGTCAAGCAGGTGGCCCTGGCCGACCGCTTGCTGATCACCAAAACCGACATGGCCGAAGCAGGGAATGTGCCCCCGCTCGCCGACCGACTGCGGGCCCTGAACCCCGGGGCGGATTTGCTATGCATCGACAACGGCGTGGTGGACCCGGCACAAATCTTCGATTGCGGCCTGTTCAACGGGCGAGACAGAACCCCCGATCTCAACCGCTGGCTAGGCCAGGTGGCGGCCCCACACGAAGACCCGGGGCATCATCATCACCATGCCCATGATTCGCGCATCGCCTCCTTCGTCCTCACCTGGGAGGCGCCGTTGGACTGGCCTTCCTTAGGCGAAGCCATGGGCATGTTGATGGCGACCCATGGCACCAGCCTGCTGCGGGTGAAAGGCATTTTGAATATCGCGGGGGAAGACCGCCCCGTAGCCTTGCATGGAGTGCAGCATGTGTTTCACCAACCCGTCGCCCTAGAGGCCTGGCCGGATTCCGACCGGCGCAGCCGCCTGGTCTTCATCACCCGCGATCTGGGTGAACAGGTCGTGCGCGATCTTTTTGCGGCGTTTCTGACTTCCCGATAAAGCCCGCGCTCAGTCCCCGTCGGTTTCCTCGGGTGCCGGTTTGTCGAGCGGGCTTGCCTCACCCAGAAAACTAAGGCGCGCATGTTCCGCGAAGCCGGATCCCGCTTCCGCATAGAGGTTCACCACCTCATCCACCCCGTTTTCCCTCAAGATTTTACCTTGGTCGTCATATTTCGACACCGCGGCGACAAATCCGTCATATCCCCGACCCCGAATGGTGGTGATGGCCATCAGGTTCGCCTCGTGGGTCGGCAAGGCGAGGAGGATCATTTCAATGGCATCGTGCGGCATATTGAGACGCTGCCAAAACTCGCTGTTGGTCGCATCCCCTTGCAGCACCCGGCGAGTTTCTGGATTGTGCATATCGCCCCGGCGTTCGTCCATATCCACGCCGAGAACCGATTCGCCATAAATCGGTGTGAGGGTGTCATAAGCACCCGCCCCCACCCGGCCCATGCCGAATATCAGCACCTTGACCCCGGACAGATAGATTTCGCCGTCGCCTGGCAGGCGCTGCTCGCTTTCGTATTGGGCAATGCGGGTCTTAACCCTATCGAACATGGTATCACCAAGCCGATTAAGCACAGATGCGAAGACAAATGAGAACGATAAGGCAATGGCAAACGCCACCAGCCAATCTGATGCAATCCAACCCGCGCTGGCGGCGATGGCCCCCACGATCAAACCAAATTCGCTGTAGTTGGCAAGGCTGAGCGACGCGAGATATGCCGCCCCGGCGCGCATTTTGTAGCGCAGGAAAAGCCCGACATAGAGAACCACCTTGACCGGGATCAACAGCACGAGAATCACGGCGGTGAACACCGCCTCCCAATCGGGGATCCCCGTGAGCCCGATGCTGAGAAAAAACCCGACCAAAAACAGATCCTTGAAATCCAACAAGGACCGGGCGAGTTCGTTGGTCTTTTTGTGCCCCGACAGCAAAATGCCAAGCACCAAGGCGCCCAGGTCCCCCTTCATGCCCACCACCTCGAAAATACTGGCGCCCCCCAGGGCCAGTAGCAGGCCAAACAGGGTCAGCAGTTCACCGTGGCCGGTTCGTCGCAGCATCATTAAAAACACCGGGCGAAGCGGGATTAGCAGAATCAACCCCACGGCCAACGGGGATGGCACCTTCCCACTGGAGATGGCGAGGAAAATCACCGCGACGATGTCTTGAATAATCAGTACGCCGATGGCGGTGCGCCCAAATTTGGAGATGGTCGCACCTTTGTCCTCCAGCACTTTCACCGCAAACACCGTGCTGGAGAAACTTAAGGCAAAGGCGATGAGCGCGGCCTCCGTGGCTCCCAACCCGCCAAACAGCCACAATCCGGTCAGGCTCAGCCCCATCAACAGGGCAAAGGCGACAATGATGGAGACCACCATGTGGATGGAGGCGACGGCCCAAATCTCTGGCCGCAGCAGGCTGGTCAGCTTCAGCTTCAGGCCAATCGTAAAGAGCAACAGGGTTACGCCCAGATCCGCCACCGCTCCCAGAAAGTCACCGCCCTCGGCCCCCATGCCATGCAAGACGAATCCGGCCACCAGATAGCCTACCAGCGGCGGCAGACCCACTTGCCGCGACAGCAACCCGCAAAGAAACGCGATAGCGAGCCACAGCGGATCACTATATTCGATGGAAAGGAGAAGAGATTCCACGTCACCTCCAGGATTGGGTCCAGCCACCCGTCAAGCCGTATCACCTTGAAGGGACTGAAAAAATGGCTTCTCCGACAATTATAGCGGGGAACCCGCCGGGACTGCGCTTGATCGACAGTATTATTGTTAGATTATTAATATAGAAATCAGCAATTTAACAGTTTTTACTTGTCGAAACTTTAAGGTATCCTGGCGCTAGGAATTTCGCGGTAAAACTGAAGGATGCATGAATTTGCCGTTTACCATTGTAAAATCGGGTGTGGGTTTGCTGGCGTTGAGAGGACGATTCCGGTCGATTCGACGTTTCGATGAGAGCGGCGCCACCTCCATCGAATATGCATTGATTGTCTCGGGAATTGCCTTGGCCATCATTAGCGCGGTCGGCGTCCTGGGTGAACAGGTCACCGACACTTTCGACAGCTACACCAATCAGGTGGAACAGGAAAAAACCAAACGGGGGTACTAAAGTCCGGCCCTTAAGCCGTGGTCGGCTTTGCTTCATCCCAGATGGGAATCCCGCTCCACACGGGCGATGCGCAGGGCAAAGGCGCTGTACCATTCCTGGCGCCCCCGTTCCCGCGCGATGGCATGCTCCGCCTGATCCCGCCAGGCCCGAATGGCGGCCTCGTCTTCCCAATAGGAAACCGTAATCCCCAGGCCCTCGCGCGCCGTTTCGACGCCAAGAAAACCCGGTTGGTCTTGAGCCAGTTCGATCATGCGAGCGGCGGCGGCCGCGTAGTCCGGGTTATCCGGCGCCCGTAAGACGCTGGTGAAGATCACTGCGTAATAGGGAGGCGCCGGAGTCCTGGCGATTTCCAATCCGGTTAGCCCTTGAGGATAGACCGGCCCGCATACGACGCCGTATCCCCCAGCTCTTCCTCGATCCGGATGAGCTGATTGTATTTGGCCAACCGGTCAGAGCGGGATAGCGAGCCCGTCTTGATCTGCCCCGCATTGGTCGCCACCGCGATATCGGCAATGGTGGAGTCTTCGGTTTCGCCAGACCGGTGAGAGATCACCGAGGTATAGCGGGCCTTGTGGGCCATTTCCACCGCATGCAGGGTTTCGGTGAGGGAGCCGATCTGGTTCACCTTGACCAGGATGGAATTGCCCACACCTTGCTTGATGCCGTCGGCCAGCCGGGCCGGATTGGTGACGAATAAATCATCACCCACCAACTGCACCTTGCCGCCGATCGCCTCGGTGAGGGCTTTCCAACCCTCCCAATCATCTTCGGCCATGCCGTCTTCAATAGAGAAAATCGGATAGCGGGCGGCAAGATCAGCGAGATAAGCAACGTTGCCCGCCGCATCCAGGGTCTTGCCCTCGCCTTCCATCACATATTTACCGTCCTTGAAATATTCCGACGAGGCACAATCCAGGGCGAGCATCACATCGTCGCCCGGCTTATATCCCGCCGCCTCGATGGATTTCATGATGAAGCCCAAGGCATCATCAGCGCTTTTCAAGCCCGGTGCGAAGCCGCCTTCATCCCCCACATTTGTGTTATGGCCCGCGTCCTTCAGGCCTTTCTTCAAGGCGTGGAAAATTTCAGCGCCCATGCGAATACCGTCCGCGCAGGTATCCGCACCCACGGGCATGATCATGAATTCTTGAATATCGATGGGATTGTCCGCATGCTCACCGCCATTAATGATATTCATCATGGGCACTGGCAGAGTATGAGCGAAGGTCCCGCCCAGATACCGGTACAGCGGCAGACCCACTTCTTCCGCGGCCGCTTTTGCCACCGCGAGGGAGACGCCGAGGATGGCGTTGGCGCCCAGGCGGCTCTTATTCGGGGTGCCGTCTAGGCCGATCATGGTCTGGTCGATTTCCATCTGATCTTCGACTTCCATGCCGGAAAGGGCTTCGAACAGTTCCCCGTTCACCGCCTCGACGGCTTTTTGCACGCCCTTGCCCAAATAGCGCCCCTTATCGCCATCGCGCAGTTCCACGGCTTCGTGCACCCCGGTCGACGCGCCCGAGGGCACGGCGGCGCGGCCCATGACACCGGTTTCCAGGATGATGTCTACTTCAACTGTCGGATTGCCCCGGGAATCCAGGATTTCGCGGCCAAGGATGTCGATGATTTCAGTCATGATTTTCCCCGATTCAGGATGACGTTGCGGCGGGTCTGTCTGGGCACAGGAATACACCCGGGCCCAAGCCCACACAAGGTTTACAGGTATGAATTCTCTGTCACGGTAATCGCGTTAAATCTGCACGGGATGCGCCTTGGCGACCTTGTCCAAGGTCATGAGAATGTCGAGGACCCCCTTGAGTTGTCCCAAGGGCACCATGTTGGGGCCGTCCGACGGTGCGTTATCCGGGTCGGGATGAGTTTCCATGAATACCGCCGCCACGCCGATGGCGACTGCGGCGCGAGCCAACACAGGGGCAAATTCCCGCTGGCCACCAGACGCTGTCCCTTTACCGCCGGGCTGTTGCACCGAATGGGTGGCGTCAAACACCACCGGGCAGCCTGTATCGCGCGCCATGATCGGCAATCCGCGCATGTCGGCCACCAGGGTGTTATAGCCGAAGGAGGCCCCCCGTTCCGTCACCAGGACCTTGCGGTTGCCCCCCGCCTCCAACTTGGCCACAACGTTTTTCATGTCCCAAGGCGCCAGGAACTGGCCTTTCTTGACGTTTACCACCGCCCCCGTTTCCGCCGCCGCCAGCAACAAATCCGTCTGGCGGCACAGAAAAGCGGGGATCTGTAGCACGTCGACCACCTTCGCTGCTTCCACGCATTGGGCGGCATCATGCACATCGGTCAGCACAGGCAGCCCCAGGCTTTCCTTGATTTCCGCAAACACCGCTAGGGCCTTGGAAAGCCCCATGCCGCGCACGCCGGAAATGCTGGTGCGGTTGGCCTTGTCGAAAGAGGTCTTGTAGATGACGCCGATTCCCACCGACGCGCAAATCTCCTTGATGGCCGATGCGGTCTCCAGGGCATGATCCCGACTTTCCAGGACACAAGGACCGGCAATCATCGTCAACGGCAGATCATTGCCGAGCCGCAGAGAACCAACCTTTACATGACGGACAGCTTCATTCATCAGACCAACCTGGATTGGGTCACCGCCGCGGCGATGAACGACGTAAACAAGGGATGGGGATCGAAAGGCTTGGATTTCAACTCGGGATGGAACTGCACCCCAACGAACCAGATATGGCCCGGAATTTCCACCATCTCCGGCAAAATCCCATTCGGCGACATGCCGGAAAACAGCAAGCCTGCCTGTTCCAAGGCTTCCTTGTAAGTGGCATCCACTTCGAACCGGTGCCGGTGCCGTTCAAAAATCACGTCGGCACCGCCGTAAATTTCCTTCACCTTACTGCCGTCGCGCAGATGGCATTCGTAGGCGCCGAGCCGCATGGTGCCACCGAGATCAGACCCCGCATCGCGCAGTTCCACCTTGCCGTCCCGAATCCATTCGGTCATCAGACCCACGACCGGATCGTCGGGGGTGCCAAACTCCGTGGAACCGGCACTCGAAATGCCCGCCAAATTGCGGGCCGCCTCGATCACTGCCAACTGCATGCCCAGGCAAATCCCGAAATAGGGGATGTTCCGTTCCCGGGCGAATTGTGCCGCGCGGATCTTTCCCTCGGTGCCCCGCTCGCCAAACCCACCGGGAACCAGAATGCCATGAACCCCCTCTAGGTAGGGAACCGGGTTCTCTTCCTCGAACACCTGGGCGTCTATCCAGTTGAGGTTCACCCGCACATGATTGGCGAACCCGCCATGAGTCAGCGCCTCAGACAGGGATTTATAGGCATCCAGCAGTTCCACATATTTGCCGACAACGGCAATGGTCACCTCGCCTTCGGGCTTCTCCACCCGGTCGAGAATATGAGTCCATTTGCCGAGGTCTGGCTCTTCCTCGGCGGGCAGATCGAAATAACGGCAAATTTCCGCGTCCATGCCTTCTTCGTGCAAGGCCAGAGGCACGCGATAGATCGACGAAACATCCAACCCTTGGATCACCCGCCCTGGCGCCACGTTGCAGAACAGGGCGATCTTGCGCCGCTGACCCGCCGGGATTTCCATTTCGGTCCGGCACAGCAGCATATCAGGCTGGATACCCACCTTTTGCAATTCCTTGACCGAGTGCTGGGTCGGCTTGGTCTTCAGCTCGCCCGCCGTACGGATATAGGGCACCAGGGTGAGATGCAGGAACATGGTCCGTTCCGGCCCCAAATCCACCCGCAATTGCCGGATCGCTTCCAGGAAGGGAAGGCCTTCGATATCGCCCACGGTGCCGCCGATTTCGACCAGGATAAAATCCTCATCCTCCACATCGGTGATGGTGAATTTCTTGATGGCGTCGGTCACATGGGGAATCACCTGGATGGTGGCGCCGAGATAATCCCCGCGCCGCTCCCGCGCGATAACACCGGAGTAAATGCGCCCCGTGGTCACATTATCACTTTGCCGCGAGGCCACCCCGGTGAACCGCTCATAATGCCCGAGATCCAGATCCGTTTCCGCCCCGTCATCGGTGACGTACACCTCCCCATGTTGGTAGGGGCTCATGGTACCGGGATCGACGTTGAGATAGGGATCGAGCTTGCGCAGGCGGACCTTATAGCCGCGGGCCTGCAGCAGCGCGCCGAGTGCCGCCGATGCCAACCCCTTCCCCAGTGAAGAAACCACACCGCCGGTGATGAAAATAAACCGCGTCATGGGCGTTCAACCTACCCGAAATCCTAGCGCTGTCAAAGGTTATGGCGCGCGGAAATATGCGCCGGTTGCAGGCGTGCGAAAAGGCCTAGTTTTCCTGCCCTATTGGGCGAGGGGGGGTGCCGGTTCGGCAGGGGTTTCCGGTTCGGCGGGAGCCGCGGGAAGCAGCGGTTCGCTGAGCGGTGCATCGAGAATCGAGGACTTGGACCCCTGGCCCGACGCCATCAGGCTGAGCACCAGACTGGTGATCATGAACCCACCGGCCAAAATCGCGGTGGCCCGAGTCAACAGATTGGCCGCCCCGCGACCACTCATCAGGTTGCCACCACCGCCGCCGCCACCGCCGCCAATGCCCAGCGCGCCGCCTTCGCTCCGTTGCAGCAAGACGACCGCAACCAGCGCGACGGTCAAAATCAGATGGATGACAAGCAGTACCGTAGTCATGGGGTTCAGGCTTTCTCGATGATGTGACCGGCGGCTTTTACCGGGTCCGGGCCGGATTTTCCAGGAAAAAACGTTAGATGGGGCGTGCGAACGGCTATTTGCAAGCCGCCGCGATGCCCATGAAGTCTTCCACCTTCAACGAGGCACCACCAATCAACCCACCATCGATATCTGCCTGACCGATCAATTCCGCCGCGTTGCCCGGCTTCATGGATCCGCCATAAAGAATACGCATGGCATCGGCCACGCCCGCGCCGACCAGCGCCGCAAGCTCCGCCCGTACAGCCGCGTGCACCTCTTGTGCTTGTTCCGGTGTCGCCACTTTGCCGGTGCCAATGGCCCAGACCGGTTCGTAGGCGATCACGCAATTGGCCGCCGTGGCGCCCTTTGGCAAGGACCCTTGAAGCTGTTCCTTGTTCACATCCAGCGTGCGCCCCGCCTCGCGCTGTTCCAGGGTCTCGCCAATGCAGACGATCGCGGTCAAGCCCGCCGCCAGCGCCGCTTCCGCCTTCGTCTTCACTGTTTCGCTGCTTTCACCGTGATCGGCGCGCCGTTCAGAATGCCCGACGATCACATAATCGCAGCCGATATCGGCCAACATCGTCGCGCTGACATCGCCCGTATGCGCGCCCTTTTCCGCCATATGGCAATCCTGCCCGCCCAGGCCGATGAAGCAGCCATCCAGGGCGCTATGCACGGTGCCCAGCAGCGGAAACGGCGGGCATACCAGCATATCGAAGGCGGGGGATTGCAGCGACTTCACCGCCGCGGCCAAACCTTCGGCCAGCGCGGTGCCATCGGCCCGCAGGCCATTCATTTTCCAATTGCCAGCGATCAGCGGACGACGCGCCATGAATTCCTCCTCAAAAGATAGGGATGATCTGGCGGTTTCTTAGCATAGGCGCCCCCCGGGCGCATCTGCTGTTTCAATGTTTTTACCGATTGAACACCGCGTGACGGACCTTGGCGCCCGATTTAATCCCCAAGGCCGCCACGGTGCCGCCTGGCAATTCCAGCACCGCCCTGACCGGACCGGCAGACCGGCGCGGGGTGAGGGTCAACGGCTCGGCATTTTCCACAATGTTCACGATGCGGCCATCGGCGCCGATGAACAGCATATCCAGGGGTATCAGCGTATTCTTCATCCACATGGCAACGGATCGGGGCTGCCGATAATCAAACAGCATGCCTTGGCTGGCGGGAAGCTCTGTGCGATTCATCAGGCCCACGGCGCGCTCCGCATCATCGTCGGCAAGTTCCACCTGGAACACCACCGCCCCCTCGCCCACTTCGATGGTCAAGGGGCTGAGAGCGCCCTCGGCGAAGGTCGGCGCGGCGAATAAGAGCATCAGTAAAAGGGCGAGGCGTTTCATGGGCGCAGTGTAGGCAAAAGATCATGGACTTGAAAACAGCATTTGACGGCCTTAATGTGACGTACCTTCACCAGGGGGAGCCGCGGCAAGCGGCTGAGAGGTTCCTGTAGACGGCGGCCCTTTAATCGCGGCCCGAACATAGCGGAGCGACTCCTTGAACCTGATCCGGGTAACGCCGGCGTAGGGATGCGTGCCGTGAGATGATCGAAACCCCGACTCCTCCCGTTTTCTCCCTCACCGTCCGAAATGCGCGCCTCGTCTATCACGGCAAAGCGCTGTTCGATGGCTTGCATTTGGACCTTCCCGCCGGGCAATGGACCTGTCTTTTGGGGCCCAGCGGGGTCGGCAAGAGCAGCCTCCTGCGGTTGATCGCCGGGCTGGAACCCACAGTCACCGGCAACATCACAACCAGCGACGGTGCCGGGCTCCCGGGCCGACTCGCCTATATGGCGCAGGCCGATCTGTTGCTGCCCTGGCTCTCGACGTTGGAGAATGTGGCCCTGGGGGCGCGGTTGCGGGGGGACGCCCCAGACCTGAAGCGGGCGATGGCCTTGCTGTCCGCAGTAGGGCTGGAAGACGCGGCAACCCAGCGCCCGGATGCCCTGTCCGGCGGTATGCGGCAACGGGCCGCCTTGGCCCGCACCCTGATGGAAGATCGCCCGTTGATCCTGATGGATGAGCCGTTTTCGGCGGTGGATGCCATCACCCGGATGCGCTTGCAGGATCTGGCCGCCCGCCTGCTGGCGGGGCGCACCGTGCTGTTCGTCACCCATGATCCGCTGGAGGCGCTGCGGCTCGGGGACAGCATTTTTGTAATGCGCGGCCGGCCCGCACAATTGGGTGAGGCGCTGCACCCCCCAGGGTCGCCGCCGCGCAACCCCGCCGACCCCCAAATGCTCCGCTTACAGGCCCAATTGTTGGATCAGTTGATGGCGGCCGGATCATGAACGCGATCTGGCGCGGGTTCGTGCTGCTCCTTGGCCTGCTGGCGATCTGGCAAGGCGTGGTCTGGATCGCAGGAACGCCCCCCTACATCCTGCCCGGGCCGGGTCGGGTTCTGGCCGCCCTCGGTGCCCATAGCCAGGCCCTCGCCGAACACGGCCTGATCACCCTGACGGAAATCCTGCTCGGCCTGATCCTGGGGACCATTCTGGGCAGCGCCGCCGCGCTCAGCATCGCCCAATGGGCCCCCGCCCGCCGTTGGCTGTTGCCGATCTTGGTGATCAGTCAGGCGATCCCCGTTTTCGCCCTGGCGCCGCTGCTGGTGCTGTGGCTGGGCTATGGCATGGCCTCAAAAGTAGCGATGGCGGTGCTGATCATCTTCTTCCCCGTGACCGCCGCCTTTTTGGATGGCCTGCGCCGCACGCCGCCGGGCTGGTTGGATCTGGCCGCCACCATGGGCGGCAGCCGCTGGGCCCAACTGCGCCATGTGCGCCTGCCAGCCGCCCTGCCCGCCCTCAGCTCTGGGATTCGGGTCGCCACCGCCGTCGCCCCCATCGGCGCCGTGGTGGGCGAATGGGTCGGGTCCAGCGAAGGCCTGGGGTTCCTGATGTTACATGCCCAGGCGCGCATTCAGATCGACTTGATGTTCGCCGCCCTCTTCGTCCTCGGCGTGCTGGCCCTTGGGCTCTACGGCGCCGTGGATCGCCTGCTGCGCCGCTGGGTGCCCTGGCAACCCGAATCATAATCTCGGATTAAACCCTTGAAAGGAGACTTCCGTCATGCCCCGTTTCCCCTCCCTGCTCGTCGCGCTCGCGGTCTGGGCCTTCCTCTCCCCCGCCGCCCTGGCCCAGGACAAGGTGACCGTGCTGCTGGATTGGTTCGTCAATCCAGACCATGGCCCCTTCATCGTCGCCCAACAAAAGGGGTTCTTTACCGAAGCGGGGCTCGCGGTGGACCTGATCGCACCCGCCAACCCCAATGATCCACCCAAGTTGGTTGCCGCCAAAAAGGCCGATCTGGCCATCACCTATCAGCCGCAATTGCATATGCAGGCCGCCGCGGGCCTGCCCCTGGTGCGGATCGGCACCATTGTGGCCACGCCGCTGAATTCCCTCGTGGTGTTGGGCGACGGGCCGGTGAAATCCATTGCCGACCTGAAAGGCGCCAAGATCGGCTTTTCCGTCGGCGGGTTCGAAGATGCGCTACTGAAAGCCATGTTGGAAAAATACGGCCTGGTTCTGGCCGACGTGGAACTGGTGAACGTCAATTTTTCCCTCTCCCCCTCCCTTATCGCCGGGCAGGTGGATGCGGTGATCGGCGCCTTCCGCAACTTCGAACTCAATCAGATGGATATCGTGGAAAAACCGGGCCGGGCCTTTTACCCCGAGGAAGAAGGCGTGCCCGCCTATGACGAGTTGATCCTGGTGGCCCATAAAGAGACCCTGGCCGACCCGAGGCATCAGCAGTTCCTCGCGGCTTTGGAAAAAGCCACCATCTACATGCTGAACCATCCGGAAGAGGCCTGGCAGGCCTTCGTTTCCTATGATGAAAAACTGGATGATGAACTTAACAAGCGGGCCTGGCGGGATACCCTGCCCCGCTTTGCCCTGCGCCCCGCCGCGCTGGATAGCGGGCGCTATGAACGGTTTGCGCTGTTCCTGAAGGAAAACGGGCTGATCCCGGACGTTCTACCCGTGGCAACCTATGCCGTGGATTTGGGCGCGATGCCCAAATAACTCCTAATCTTTATAAAAATCGGCGCCCACGGTCTGCCAAGGCGGATCGAGGGCGGCGATTTTTCCATAGACCGGGCAATCGGGACGATGGGCGTGGGGGAGATAGCCGAGGCTGAGCAGGAACTCCCCCACGATCTCCCCGCCGGTGAATTTGAAGGTCTTCTTGAACAGTTTGACCCAATCGGCTTTCTTGAGCGGGTGCTGCGCGGCGATCCAGGCCGCGAAGCCCCCATGGCTGGCCCGAAGCTGCTGAATTTGCCCCGCGTTATGGATAATGGCGTTGATTTTCAATCGGTTGCGGATGATCCCCGCATCGGCCAACAAGCGGGCCCGTTCCACCTCCCCATAGGCCGCCACCTTATCCACATCGAAGCCTTCGAAGGCAACCTGCATCGCAGCGCGCTTTTTCAACACCAATTCCCACGACAATCCGGCCTGGAAAATCTCCAGGGTCAGCCGCTCGAACAAGACCGTTTCATCCGCTTGAGGAAAGCCATATTCCAAATCATGATAGGGGCCGTGCAGCGGGTGGCCGGGGGCCATATCGCAATAGGTACTCATGTTTTTCGTGCCTCTATGGCGGTTTCCATTACCTTCCGGATGTCTTCCGAGCGGGCATAATTCCAAGGCGATTGGCTGACCGCATCCAAGATGGTGGGGTCCCCGCCGTGATCCAAAAGCGACTGCGCTACCGCTGCCGATTGCACCCCATGCATCGGGGTCCAGCCATCCACATCCTGCTGGTTCGGATCGGCCCCGTGGGCCAGCAAAAGGTCCACAAGAGTGCCCTGGTCCAGACCGACAGCCGCATGTAATGGCCCCTCGCCCGTGCTCGCCCGGTTCGGGTCGGCGCCGAGATCAAGCAAGGCACGAACAAGACCTTCATTTCCCGCCTCCACCGCCGATTTCAGCGCGTTATAGCCATCGCTGCCCACCCGGTCCAGATCCGCGCCTGCCGCGTGCAGGGCCCTAACCACCTCAATGGTGGACGCATGGGTCATGGCATCGCCACCATAGGGGCCTTCCGCGGCGGGATCGGCGCCGTGGTTGAGCAGCACATGAACACAGTCTACCGCGCCGTTTTCCGCGGCGATCATAAGGGGCGTGGGGGCGGTGCTTAAGGGCGAATCGAGGGAGGCCCCGCGCTGCAGCAACCAATGGGCCAGGGCGGCTTGGTTCAGCGCCACCGCCTCCATCAGCGCCGTATGGCCAAGGCGGGAAACCGCTTCCGGATCGGCGCCCGCCTTCAAAAGCAGCGCGGCCTTGTCCACGTCCCCCGTTTGCGCCGCCAGCAGAAACGGCGTGCGCTCCCACCGGTCGCGGCCATCGCGCGGCGCGCCGCCATCAAGCACCGCCTTGCATTCCGCCGCCGTGCCCAGGGCGACAGCCCGCATCAGTGCATCCCAGCGCAGCGGCGCCGGATCGGCCCCCGCCGCCAGCAATTGCCGGATCAGCGAAAATCGGCCCGACCAGGCGGCGATGCTGAGGGGGGATTCCGCATACTGGGTTTGAAGATTCAGGTCGGCCCCTCGGGCGATCAGGGCGTCAAGAATGGCCGCCCCCTCTTCGCTTCGGTTATACGCCGCATGCACCAGCGCCGAATAGCCCTCGCGGGTTTGGTAGGCGATATCGGCCCCATGGTCCAGCAACCAGAGCACCGTTGCCAAGCTGCCCTCTTGCGCGGCGGTGGCGAGCGCGGGGCCAATGGTGAATTCTTCCACCATCTCGGTGAAATTGGGGTCGGCCCCTGCTTTCACCAGGCAATCCAGAATCTCCGGCCCCGCCTTCGGACACCCGGCGGCATGGATCAGCAGGCGGCTGAACCGTTTGCGACCCTTATGCTGCCGCACCCAGGCCTTCACCGCCGCACCATCGCCCTGACGAATCGCAGACCGAACGTCCGGATCCGCCAGGCCGCCGATCATGCCTGTTCGAGTTCCGTCAACGTGCCACAGAAATCCTTGGGATGCAGGAACAGCACCGGCTTGCCATGGGCGCCGATCTTGGGTTCGCCATCGCCGACCACACGGGCGCCGGTGGCTTTCAGCTGATCCCGCGCCGCCAGGATATCTTCCACCTCGTAGCAGACATGATGCATGCCGCCCATGGGGTTCTTTTCCAGATATTTGGCGATGGGGGAGTTTTCCCCCAGAGGATAGAGCAGTTCGATCTTCGTGTTCGGCAGTTCGACAAACACCACGGTCACCCCATGGTCCGGCTCGTCTTGCGGGTCCGACACCTTGGCGCCCAGAATGCCCCGGTAGGTGGCGGCGGCCGCCTCTAAATCCGGCACGGCGATGGCAACGTGATTTAATCGTCCGATCATGGTTTACTCCTTAAGCCGATCACGATCCTTGTTACCTATACAATGATGGGCGGAAAATCCAGGGCCAGCGCGGAACCTCCCACCTTTGGCGGGCAAAAAAAGAATGTTGAACAAGTTACGACATGGGTTGATCCGGCTTCTGGGGGGCACGATACCCGAAAAGGACCGACCGGTTCCCGGTGATCGCTCTCGCCCGATCGGCACGGCAGTCCCCTTAGAATCCCCGCCAGCGGCGCCCACCAGCATGGCGGAGATTCGCGACGGCGGCCCCTCGGAATCCCTCGAAGACCTGCGCCTGGGGATTATCAACCTCCAGCACCCCAAGGATATTCGCCCCCTGCGGGCGTCCCTGATCCGTCTTGAGGAAGCCGTGAAGGCGGATCAGGACCGGTTCAACGCCCTGGAAAGCCGGTTCAGCGACGTATGGCGGGCACTGTTTTTGCAATCTCTGAGGCTCGGCAACACCACAGAGGCCTCCATGGCCATCCGCCAGATTCGTCCCGCCACCGCGCAGCAACAACATCGGGCGGATTTAATCGATTATTTCCTCGCGCAGGGGAACTATTGGGGCGCGTCGGATTCCCTCGGCTATATCACCGATGCCAAGCTGCGGCTGGAACTGGAACCCCGCGTTGCCGCCCTGAACCCCAAGAACGGCGCCGCCGCCAAGGCCAAGGTGCAAGCCTTTGAGGACTCGAAGAAAGGGTATTCCGTGCGGGTGATCGATAATTTCCACCGCACGGATCCGGAGGAACAATTCGACATCGCAGGCTTCCCCACCCTGGAGATCGCGCGGGAATATGCCCTGCGCCGGGTGCGCGCCAGCGTGGAAGACCAGCGCAAACCAAAACTCCCGCCAGAGAAGATCATGGCCGCCTGGCGGGCTCTGGGGGAGGAAGTGATCGTAGACGGGGAATATATCGGGCTGAACCATCTGGAGGCCTTCGTCGCCCAACCGGCAACCCGGGCGCAGTGCGACTATTTAGCCCTAGATCCCCGGCGGCGTTAAACCCGCACGAGATGGATCTTCGTGACCGGGCGTTTGTCGAGGCTGGTTCTAAAGGCGCGGCGCACGGCGATGCGCAGGGCCTCGGCAAGGATGGCGTCGTCCCGGCGTTCCGCCCGCTTCAACTTATCCGCCGCATGGCTCACCGCGTCCAGCACCTGGGCGGCAATCTCTGCATCGTCGGCGATTTCTTCGTCCAACAGGCCCTGGGTCGTCATCTGCGGCGTTCCCAGGATATCGCCATTTTTATCCACCACCACGGTCATCACCACATGGCCGTTATAGAGCGCCCGTTTGCGCCCCATATGAATTTCACTATCCAGAGCCGCGATGCGGTTGCCCTCCAGCGTCAAACGGCCCACGGGCGCGCTATCCACCACCTCCGCCGGGCCGGGCGCGAGGCGCAGGATATCGCCATCGCCGATGACCACGACTTGCTCTGCCCCCATCTCGGTGGCAAGTGCCGCATGGGCCAGCAGATGGCGGGATTCCCCATGTTGGGGCACGGCGATCCGGGGCCGCAGCAGGCCATACATCTCCCGCATTTCGGGCGCGCTGGGATGGCCGGACACATGGATGAAATCGTCCTTCCAGGTGATCAGGGAAACAGATTTTTCCACCAACTGATTTTGCAGGCGGCCAATGGCCCGCTCATTGCCGGGAATCACCCGAGACGAAAAGATCACCGCATCCCCCCGCCCGAGGGACAGATGGGGATGTTCCCCCCGCGCGATGCGCGACAGGGCCGCCCGGGGTTCACCCTGGCTGCCGGTGCAGACCACCAGCAATTTTTCATCGGGAATATAGCCGGCTTCGGATTCCTTGATGAAATTGGGAAGCCCGGCCACATAGCCATTTTCCTTGGCCACCGCCAGCAGGCGCCAGAGCGATCGGCCGAACAGCGCCACCTCCCGCCCATTGGCCCGCGCCGCCTTGGCGATGGTATTCAGCCGCGCCACGTTGGTGGCAAAGCAGGCCACTGCCACCTTCTTTTTATGGCGGGAAATGACATTGGTCAGGGTCTCCAGCAATGCGCCCTCCGACCCACTGCGCTTTTCGTTCAGCACATTGGTGGAATCGCAAATGAAAGCGTGGACGCCTTCGTTCCCCACCTTGGCGAGGGCCTCCAGATCGCTCACCTCCCCAATCACCGGATCGGGATCGAATTTCCAATCGCCGGAATGCACCGCCGTGCCCACGGGCGTGCGAATCACCACCGAATTGGCCTCGGGGATGGAATGGGTCACCGTAATCATCTGCAGATCAAATGGTCCGATCTTGAGACGGGATTTCAGATCGATCACATGCAGCGGCACTTCGTTTGCCAGCTTGGCATCCTCCAGCTTGCGGCGGAGCAGCCCGGCGGTAAACGGGGTGGCATAGATGGGGCAGCGAAACCGCCGCCACAGGTAAGGAATGGCGCCGAGATGGTCTTCATGGCCATGGGTCAACAGCAAACCTTCCAATCGGTCGGCACGTTCGGCGATGAAGCTGGGATCGGGGAGAATGATCTCCACCCCCGGTGTGGTATCATCCCCAAAGGTGATGCCGCAATCGACCATCAACCAGCGGTGGCCATCGGCACTGCCATAGCCATAGAGGCCAAGATTCATGCCAATCTCACCGGTGCCCCCCAGGGGGACATAGAGCAGTTCCGGGCCGTCGGGCGCTACGTTATCATGAGCTGTCATGAACTCATCCCATTAGCCGGTATTGCGGCGGTAGATGGCATAAAGGCCGAAAAGGGTCAGATGGGGTTCCACCGCATCAATAACTTTGGTCGCCTCATCGAAAAGGGCGGCCAGACCACCTGTGGCGATCACGGTCATCGGCGCATTGTACTCCGCCTTGATCCGGGCCACCATGCCTTCGATCATCCCCACATAACCATAAAACACGCCCGATTGCATGGCGGTGATGGTGCCTGTGCCGATCACTTTTTCCGGGCGCCGAATGGCGATGCGGGGCAGCTTTGCCGCCGCCTGGTGCAGGGCCTCGATAGAGAGGTTGATCCCCGGTGCGATCACGCCGCCCCGATAGTTTCCCCCGGCATCCACCACGTCGAAGGTGGTCGCAGTGCCGAAATCCAAAACGATCAAATCGCCTTTATAATTGATATGCCCCCCCACGGCGTTGACCAACCGGTCGGCGCCGACTTCCTCCGGGTTATCCACCAGAACCTCAATGCCGAGATCGACGGCAGGATCGCCAATGACCAAGGCTTGGCAACCGAAATACCGGCTGCACAGGGTTTTCAGGTCAAACAGGTTCGCGGGCACCACCGTAGCGATGATCGCCGCATCGATGGCTTTGTAATCAATGCCCGCGAGCCCCATGAGCTGAGTCAGCCAGACGCCAAATTCATCCGCTGTGCGCACATTGGCCGCCGAGCTGCGCCACTCCCCGAGAACGGCCCCGGCGGCATCGAAAACCGAAAAAACGATATTGGTGTTTCCCGAATCAATGGCGAGAAGCATGGCGCCCTCCCTCGGCAAACACATCGCCCGCTGTGATCAATTGCTTTTTTCCCTGGCATTCCAAAATCAGAGCCCCTTCTGGATCCAGGTCCAGGAAGGTCCCATGCAGTTCCTGATCGGCGGTGCGCACCACAATCCGCTCCCCCAGATTGACGGCACGGGCCACCCAGGCATTGCGAATGCCGCCGAACCCGTCCCGCTCCCACCGCTTGCGCCAGGTGTCCAGCGCGCCGATCAGATCTTCCGTAATCGCACGGGCAGTCTTCTCCACGCCAAATTTGGACAAAGCCGTCGCCGGATAAGGGGTGTCCTCCGGATGGTGCAAGACATTGATACCTATACCCAGGATCACACAAGGTGCCTGCGGCAAACCGGCGGTTTCGAGTAAAATACCCGCCACTTTGGCGCCGTCCAGCAACACATCATTGGGCCATTTACAGCGGGCGAAATCCGGGAACCCGAGGACCTTATCCAAGGTATCAGCGACAGCCAAGGCGGCGATGAAACTGAGATTAGGCCAATGCTTAAGTGGCGCCGCAGGCCGCAGAATCAGACTGCAATAAAGATTACCCGGGGGGGATTCCCAGGCCCGGCCCCGACGCCCCCGGCCACTATCTTGGCTATTGGCGAAAATAACCGTGCCATCGGGCGCCCCGTCCAGCGCGCGGCGATGGGCCTCGGCGCTGGTGCTATCGACCCGGTCCAATGCCGTGAGGGCATAGCCGGGTGGCAGGGAAGCCACCCTATTTGGCAACCAGTGTTTGTGCCGCCACCGCCGCGCCGTTCAGTATCGGATCGGGATAGGCGAAGAACAGTAACACCACCGCCGCAGCGGCAATCAACACCAACTGAACTTCCGGTGCCATGGGCCGATCGAAGGCATCGGCGGGCTCATCGAAATACATGATCTTGATGATCCGCATGTAATAGAACGCACCGACTACGCTAGACAGCACACCGATCACCGCCAGGCCATAGAGGCCTGCCTCGATGGCCGAGATGAACACATAGAGCTTGCCGAAGAACCCGGCCAGCGGCGGGATACCCGCCATGGAAAACATGAAGGCGGCCATGGCGGCGGCCATCAGAGGCTGGTTTTTAGAAAGACCCGCCAAATCATCGATCTGTTCCACCGGCTTGCCACCGCGGCGCATGGCGATGATGCAGGCGAAAGCACCCAGGTTCATGAAGATATAGATGGCCATATAGACCATGATGCCGCGCACGCCGCCTACCGTGCCGGTAGCCAAACCGATCAGCGCATAGCCCACATGGCCGATGGAGCTGTAGGCCATCAGCCGTTTAATATTGCGTTGAGCAATGGCGGCAAAGGCGCCGAGCACCATGGAGGCGCCGGAAATGACGATCACCACCTGTTGCCACTCGCCCACCAGCGGCCCGAAGGGATCCATCAGAACACGCACGAACAGTGTAATTGCGGCCATTTTCGGGGCCACGGCGAAGAACGCAGTGACCGGGGTTGGCGCGCCTTCATACACATCCGGCGTCCACATGTGGAACGGCACGGCGGAGACCTTGAACGCGAGCCCCACGATCATGAACACCAAGCCGACGATCACACCGGTTTGCACATGGCCGTGGGAGAACTGCTCGGCCAGGGTGTCAAAACTGGTGGTGCCGGTAAAGCCATAAACCAGGGAGGCGCCATAGAGCAGCATGCCGGAGGCCAGGGCGCCGAGCACGAAATACTTCACCCCCGCTTCGGACGAGCGCAGCACGTCGCGCTGATGCGCCGCCAGCACATAGAGCGACAAACTCTGCAGTTCCAGGCCCATATAAAGGGCGATCAAATCGTCTGCAGAGACCATCAACATCATGCCCAGCGTCGCCAGCACGATCAGCACGGAATATTCGTACCGTTCGTTCCCGGCGGCCCGCAGATCACCAAAGGCCAGATACAGCGCCAAAGTACTGGCCGTCAGCACCAGCAACTTCGCGTAGCCAATGAAGTTATTGGTGACAAACATGCCGTTAAAGGTTTCCGCTTCCTTGAAGCCAAAGAAGGCCACCAGCACCATGGCCAGGATCAGGGAGATGGTGCCGACCATGGCCACGCCAAGGGCGCCATCTTTTTGCTTCTGGAAGGTACCCATGATCAACATAACCATGGAGACGATGGCGAGAAATAGCTCGGGCAGCGCCGGAACGATATTGGGGACTTCCGCTAAGGGCATGGCTCTCTCGTCTCCTTACCGGGCCACAAGGATCGTGGACCGTGCCGCGTCCACAGCGGCGTGGTAATTGGTCACCAAATTCTCGACCGATACATGCATCACATCCAGGAAGGAACTGGGATACACCCCCATCCAGATGGTGACGATGATCAGCGGCGCGAACACGATCACCTCCCGCTTCGTCAGGTCGGTGATGGCTTTCAGGTGATCCTTGGTCAGTTCGCCGAAAATCACCCGACGATAGAGGTACAGCATGTACGCAGCGCCCAGAATCAGCCCTGTCGCGGCCAACGCGGCCACCCAGGTGTTATCCTGGAAGGCGCCGAGCAGGATCAGGAACTCGCCAACGAACCCGGCCGTCCCCGGCAAGCCAACAGAGGCCAGCATGAATATCATGAACACCAGCGCATAGCCGGGCATGCGATGCACCAGGCCGCCATACATGGCAATGTCGCGGGAATGGATGCGGTCATACACCACGCCCACGACAAGGAACAACGCAGCGGAAACCACGCCGTGGCTGAGCATCTGGAAGATCGCGCCCTCCACGCCATTTACCGTCAGGGTAAAGGCACCGATGGTCACAAAGCCCATATGCGCCACCGAGGAATAAGCGATCAGCTTCTTCATATCCTCCTGGGCCAGGGCGACCAGGGAGGTATAGACCACCGCAATGATGGACAAGGTATAGACCAGCGGCACGAAATCCGCCGTCGCCAGGGGGAACATGGGGATGGAGAACCGCAAGAACCCGTAGCCGCCCATTTTCAACAGCACCCCGGCCAGGATCACGGAGCCCGCCGTCGGCGCTTCCACGTGGGCGTCCGGCAGCCAGGTATGCACAGGCCACATGGGGACCTTCACCGCGAAGGAAGCGAAACAGGCCAACCACAACCAGATTTGCAGCTGATAGGGGAAATCATATGTCAGCAGCTTGGTCACATCCGTGGTACCCGCCTCGAAATAGACGGCGAAGATAGCCAGCAGCATGAGCACGGAGCCCAGCAGCGTATACAGAAAGAACTTAAACGCTGAATAGACCCGGCGCGGACCGCCCCACACCCCGATGATCAGGAACATGGGGATCAGCACTGCCTCGAAGAAAATATAGAACAGGATGAAATCCAGGGCACAGAACATGCCCACCATCATGGTCTCCAAGATCAGAAAGGCGACCATGTATTCCTTCACGTTCTTGGTGATGGCTTTCCAGCTCGACAAGATACAAAGCGGCATCAGGAAAGTGGACAACAGCACGAAGAACATGGAAATGCCGTCCACACCCATATGGTATTCGATGCCATAGGTGGGGATCCAACTGGCGCGCTCTTCAAACTGGAACTCGGCAGTGCTGGGATCAAACGCGGCCCAAATAAACAGAGACAGCACGAAGACCACCAGGGTCGTCCACAAAGCGACGCCCCGGGCGTTTTGCGCCACCATCTGTTCGTCACCCCGAATCTGCAGGATGAAGGTGGCGCCCAGCAGGGGCAGGAACGTCACAACGGACAGGATAGGCAAGTTTTCCATGTCGCTCGAACCCCTAGATCAAATACAGCGTGATCAGGACCGTGAAACCGATCACCATCACGAAGGCGTAGTGGTAGAGATAGCCGCTTTGCCAACGGGCCACCCGGCCCGCGATATTGCGCGTTGCCGCCGCGATGCCATCCGGCCCCACACCGTCAATCACCGCGCCATCGCCGCCCTTCCACAGGCCCCGACCGATCACCATGGCCGGGCGCACGAACAGGAAGTCATACAGCTCGTCGAAATACCATTTGTTCAAGATGAACTGGTAAACGCCCCGCAGGTTGTTGGCCAGTATGCCGGGCAGACTGGGCGCCAGCAGATACATCACATAGGCAAGCCCGATCCCCGAAAGGCCCATGACCAGGGGCAGGAACTTCACCCAGGCCGTCACATGGTGGGCATGCTCCAAAGCCTGATGTTCAGGAAGGATCAGAATGGCACCGTTCCAGAATTGCTCTGCATCGTGGCCGACGAAAAGGTCATAAGCCAGGAACCCGGCAACCACCGCGCCAATGGCAAGCGGGATCAGCGGACCGATCATAACCTTGGGCGATTCATGCACATGGGCCATCACCACATCATCGGCCCGGGGCGCCCCGTGGAACGTCATCAACAACAGCCGCCAGGAATAGAAGGCCGTCATGAAGGCGGCGAGAATGCCGAGCCAGAAGGCATAGGTGCCCACCGGCGTATGCGCCGCGTAGGCGGCCTCCAGCACGATATCCTTGGAATAATAGCCGGCGAAGGGGAACACCCCGCCCAAGGCCAGGCTGCCGATCCACATCAGCACATAGGTTTGCGGGATCTTTTTCCAGATACCCCCCATCTTGCGCATGTCTTGTTCGTCAGACATGGCGTGGATCACCGAACCCGCGCCCAGGAACAATAGCGCCTTGAAAAAACCGTGGGTCATCAGGTGGAAGATCCCCGCGGAATAAGCGGAAACCCCACAGGCAAAGAACATGTAGCCCAGCTGGGAACAGGTGGAATAGGCGATTACCCGCTTGATATCGTTTTGCACCAAGCCCACGGTCGCCGCGAAGAAGGCCGTGGTCGCGCCGACGAAGGTCACCACCGTCAACGCCGTGTCGGAATATTCAAACAGGGGTGACAGGCGCGCCACCATGAACACACCGGCGGTCACCATGGTCGCGGCGTGGATCAGGGCGGACACCGGGGTCGGGCCTTCCATGGCGTCCGGCAGCCAGGTATGCAGCCCCAATTGCGCCGATTTGCCCATGGCGCCCACGAACAACAGCAGGCAGGTAGCGGTCAGCGCATGCACTTCGATCCCGAAGATCACGAAGGTCGCATCCTTCATGCTTTCGGCGCTATCAAAAATCGCGGTGTAATCGATGGTATCGAACAGCACGAAGGTGGCGAAAATGCCCAACGCGAAGCCGAAATCGCCGACCCGGTTGACCAGGAAGGCCTTGATCGCCGCCGCATTGGCCGACGGCTTTTTGTACCAGAACCCGATCAGCAGATAGGAGGCGAGCCCCACCCCTTCCCAACCGAAGAACAGTTGCAACAGGTTATCGCCGGTCACCAGCATCAGCATGAAGAAGGTGAACAGGCTGAGATAACACATAAACCGGGGCACATCCGGGTCGTGATGCATGTAGCCGATGGAATAGATATGCACCATGGAGGACACGCCGGTGACCACGATCAGCATGACCACGGTCAGGGTATCGAACCGCAGGGCCCAATTCACATCCAGGCCGCCGGATTGCACCCAGGTCAAGATATTGATGGTCTGCGCGTTGCCGTTCAGCCCCACATCGATGAAGGCGGCAATGGATAAGGCGCAGGAGAACAGCAGGCCACCGCTGGTCAAGTACTGGGCCAGCGTATCGAACTGATGTTTTTTATGCTCCTCCGTCGGCGAAAACAGCGCCAACAAGCCGGCGATGGCGGCGGTGAGCAGCGGCGAAAAGACGATTAATGCATACATGGGCGCGCCCTACCCCTTCATCGCGTTGATATCTTCAACCGCGATACTGCCGCGGTTGCGGAAGAAGACCACCAAGATGGCCAGGCCGATAGCGGCCTCGGCGGCGGCCACGGTCAGGATGAACATGGTGAACACTTGCCCCACCAGATCCCCCAGGAAGCTGGAAAAGGACACCAGATTGATATTCACCGCCAGCAAGATCAGTTCAACCGACATCAGGATGACGATCACGTTCTTGCGGTTGACAAAGATACCCAGTACGCCGAGCGCGAACAGGATCGCGGCAACCGTCAGGTAATGGTACAGGCCGATTTCCATGGTTACACGCCACTCCCCGGTTGAATCTTACGCACTTTCACCACTTCCTCCGCCCGGGTATTGACCTGCGTGTTGATGTTCTGTTTGCGCACGCCGGGCCGCTTGCGGTGGGTCAGCACGATGGCGCCGATCATGGCCACCAACAAGATCAGACCTGCCGCCTGGAACAAATAGATGTAATGGGTATAGACCAGCTGGCCGAGTGCGGCGGTGTTATGCACCTGATCCATGGCCGGGGTTGGCGCGCCGAAATGGGCGTTCTCTGCCGAGAAATGCCAACCGCTGAGGGCCACCAGGACCTCCGCCACGATCACGATGGCAATCAGCCCGCCGATGGGTAGATATTGATGCACCCCTTCGCGCAGCTGCACGAAGCTGATATCCAGCATCATCACCACAAACAAGAACAATACCGCGACCGCGCCCACATAAACCACCACCAGGATCATCGCCAAGAATTCGGCGCCCAGCAGGATGAACAGGCCCGCCGCATTAAAGAAAGCGAGAATCAGGAACAGAACGGAATGCACCGGGTTCCGGGCGCTGATCACCATGACCGCCGATGCGATGGTAATCCCGGCAAATAAATAAAAGATCAACGCCTGAAATATCATGTCATCCCCTCTGGGCCCGCCCGCCCGTTTCCTTGGCGTAAAGGTTTCGTTCCGTATCCGCTCACCGGTAAGGCGCGTCCGCCTCGATCCGGGCCGCCAGCTCCGCTTCCCAGCGGTCGCCGTTGGCCAGCAGTTTTTCCTTGTTGTACATGAGCTCTTCCCGGGTTTCCGTGGCGAACTCGAAATTCGGTCCTTCAACGATGGCATCCACCGGGCAGGCCTCTTGGCACAGGCCACAATAGATGCATTTGCACATGTCGATATCGTACCGGGTGGTGCGTCGGCTGCCATCGGTGCGGGGTTCCGCCTCGATGGTGATGGCCTGCGCCGGGCAGGCGGCTTCGCACAGCTTACAGGCGATGCAGCGCTCTTCCCCCCCGGGGTAGCGCCGCAAGGCATGTTCGCCCTTGAACCGGGGGCTGAGCGGCCCGCGCTCGAACGGATAATTGATGGTGACCTTGGGCCGGAAGAAATATTTCAGCGTCAGGGCCATGCCCTGTACCAATTCCCACAGGAACACGGTCTGGAAAGTGCGTTGCATGATGCTCATGTGTGCTCTCTTCCAATCCCTATTGAACGACCGGCGTCAGATCGAACGCCACCAAGAAACCCGAAACGATGACCACCGCCGCCAGCGAGATCGGCAGGAAAACTTTCCACCCCAGACGCATCAACTGATCGTAGCGATAGCGCGGGAAGGTGGCCCGGATCCAGATGAAGACGAACAGGCAGAAGGCGATCTTCAGCGCAAACCAGATCACACCCGGGATCCAGTTGAGCGGTGCAATATCCAAGGGCGGCAACCAGCCCCCCAGGAACAGGATCGTGGTCATGCCCGACATCAGGATCATGTTCGCATATTCACCCAGGAAGAACAGGGCGAAGGTCATGGCGGAATATTCCGTATTGAAGCCCGCCACCAGCTCCGCTTCCGCTTCCGGCAGGTCAAACGGATGCCGGTTGGTTTCCGCCACGGTGGAAATGAAGAAGATGATAAACATGGGGAACAGCGGAATGAAGAACCAAACGGTCTTCTGCGCCATCACGATGTCCGACAGGTTGAGCGAGCCCACGCAGAGCAACACGGTAATGATCACGAAGCCCATGGAGACCTCGTAAGACACCATCTGCGCCGCCGAGCGCATGCCCCCCAGGAAGGAATAGCGCGCGTTGGAGGCCCAACCGGCCATGGCGATGCCATAGACACCCAGGCCCGAAACCGCGAACAGATACATGATGCCCACATTGATATCGGCCAGCACCATGCCTTCGCCGAACGGAATCACCGCCCAACCGATCAACGCCAGGATGAAGGTCAACATCGGCGCGATGATGAACACCGGCTTGTTGGCCCGCGACGGCAGGATGGTTTCCTTGAAGAACAGCTTGGCGCCGTCCGCCATGGGCTGTAACAGGCCCAGCGGCCCCACCACGTTCGGCCCCTTGCGCAGATGCATGGCGCTGATCACCTTGCGTTCCGCATAGGTGAGGTAGGCCACCGACAAGAGGAGCGGCACCACGATCAATAAGATCAGGAAAACCGTCCAGATCAGTTCTAAAATCCAGTCAGCCATCGGTCCCTGTCTTCCCCCCCTGCTCGACAAATTCCGCCGTGCATGCCGCCATGGTGGGCGACACCCGGCTGATCGGATCGGTTTGGTAGTAGTTCAGCACCGGCGAGGTCAGCACACCCCCGGCCAGATCCCCCGGTGTTCCAAAACTTTCCCACGGCGCCGCGGCCACCGTATCCAGCGTGGCAAATGTGGGATAATCCGCCACCAGCTTGGCCCGCAGCGCGTCCAGGCTGTCGTAAGGCAGCGTCTTGCCCAGCTTGCCAGACAAGGCCCGCAGGATCGCCCAATCTTCCCGGGCCTCGCCCGGCGGCACCGCCGCCTTCAGGCCCCGCTGCACGCGGCCCTCCGTATTCACCCAGGTGCCATTTTTCTCTGTATACGCGGCGCCCGGCAAAACCACATCGGCCCGATGCGCGCCCGCATCCCCATGATGGCCCTGATAGATCACGAAAGCCTTGCCCAGCGCGCTCATGTCGATCTCGTCGGCGCCCAACAGGTACACCGCTTCGATGGCGCCCGCTCCGGCAGAGGCCACGATGCCTTGGGTATCCAGGCCACCCGCGCCCGGTACGAAGCCCATATCCAGTCCGGCCACCCGCGAGGCCGCCATTTGCAGGACATTGAACCCGTTCCAGCCATCCTTGATGACGCCCAGGCTTTCGCAAACGCTGCGTACTTCGGCCAGCACCGCCGCGCCATCGGGGCGGGTGAGCGGACCGGTACCCAGAATCACCATGGGCCGTTCGGCATCCTTCAGCGCTTTGGCAAAGTTGCTGCGCCCGTTGGCCAGCTTGCTGAAATCTTCCAGGCTATCGCCCAGATGCTCGGCCTTGTAGTTGAGGTCCGGCATTGCGCCAACCACGCCAACGGTCAGCCCGCCGCGCAGGTAGCGCCCGCGAATACGGGTATTGATCACCGGGGCTTCCCAACGAGGGTTCGTGCCCACCAGCAATATCACATCCGCTTCGTCGATCCCGGCGATGGTGGAATTGAACAGATATCCGGCCCGCGCGGAGCCATCCAACGCGGCACCATCCTGCCGACAGTCCAGATTCGGCGAGCCCAGAGCGGTCATCAGCTCCTTGAGGGCAAACATGGATTCCGCATCCGCCTGATCCCCGACCAGAGCGCCGATCTTCTTGCCGTCCAGGCCATTCAGTTTCTCGGCAATGGCGGCAAAGGCGTCATCCCAGGAGGCCGGTGCCAATTTGCCGTCCTTGCGCAGGTAGGGCTTATCTAGCCGCTGACGTTTCAAACCATCCACCGCGAACCGGGATTTATCGGCCAGCCATTCCTCGTTAACATCCTCGTTGATGCGTGGCATCACCCGCATCACCTCGTTGCCCCGGGTATCGATGCGGATATTGGCGCCCACCGCGTCAAACACATCCACACCCTGGGTCTTGGTCAATTCCCACGGACGGGCATGAAACTGATAGGGGATGCTGGTCAGCGCGCCGACGGGGCAGATATCCACCAGATTGCCTGACATCTCGGACGCGATGGCGCCGCCCACATAATCGGTGACCTCCATATGCTCGCCGCGACCGATGCCACCCAATTGCGGGGTCCCGGCCACCTGTTCGCAGAACCGGATGCAACGGGTGCAATGGATGCAGCGGGTCATGACGGCACGGATCAGCGGGCCGTAATCCTTTTCCGGCACCGTGCGCTTCATTTCCTGGAAACGCCCATGGAACTGGCCGTAGGCCTGGGCCTGGTCCTGCAAATCACATTCCCCACCCTGATCGCAGATCGGGCAATCCAGCGGATGGTTGACCAGCAGAAATTCCATCACCCCGGCGCGGCCTTCCTTGACCTTGGGGCTGTTGGTCTTGATCACCATGCCCTCGGCCACGGGCATGGCGCAGGACGCGATCAGCTTCGGCGCCCGCTCCATCTCCACCAGGCACATGCGGCAGTTCCCCGCAATGGACAGGCGTTCGTGGTAGCAAAAGCGGGGGATTTCCACACCGGCTTCCTCGCAGGCCTGCAACACCGTCAAACCGGCGTCGACCTCGATCTCGGTCCCATCAATGGTCAGCTTGGGCATACCCTAACGCTCCTACGCCGCGCTTTTCTTCGCCGACTGACGGTCGGCAATGCGTTGTTCAAGTAACGGACGGAATTGACGGATCAGCCCCTGAATAGGCCAGGCCGCCGCATCCCCCAGTGCGCAGATGGTATGCCCCTCCACGCGACGGGTGACATGTTCCAGAAGATCGATCTCCTCGATGCCCGCGTCGCCCTCGGCCATGCGGTCCATCATGCGCCACATCCACCCGGTGCCTTCGCGGCAGGGGGTGCATTGGCCGCAGCTTTCATGCATGTAGAATTTCGAGAGCCGGGTGATCGCCCGCACCACATCCACATCCTTGTTCATCACCACGACCGCGGCGGTACCGAGGCCCGACCCGGCCTCCTTCAAGGAATCGAAATCCATGGTCACGGTTTCGCATTGCTCCTTGTTCAGCACCGGCACGGAACTGCCACCGGGAATAACCGCCAGCAGATGATCCCAGCCACCGACCACGCCGCCGCAATGCTTTTCCAACATCTCCTTCAAGGGAATACCCATTTCCTCTTCGAAGGTGCTGGGGGTATTCACATGGCCAGACACGCAAAACAGCTTGGTACCCGTGTTATTCTGCTTGCCGAGCCCGCCGAACCAGGCGCCGCCGCGGCGCAGGATTTCCGGCACCACGGCGATGGATTCCACATTATTCACCGTGGTCGGGCAGCCATAAAGGCCCACACCCGCCGGGAACGGCGGCTTCAGCCGAGGTTGGCCTTTCTTGCCTTCCAGGCTTTGGATCAGCGCGCTTTCCTCGCCGCAGATATAGGCGCCCATGCCCCGATGGACATAGACATCCATGTCCCAGCCGGAACCACAGGCGTTCTTGCCGATCAGGCCCGCCGCATAGGCTTCGTCAATAGCCGTTTGCAGGGCTTCCGCTTCCCGGAAAAACTCCCCGCGAATATAGATGTAGGCCGCATGGGCGCCGATACCGACACCAGCCAACAAGCAGCCCTCGATCAGCTTATGGGGCTCGGCCCGCATGATCTCCCGGTCCTTGCAGGTGCCCGGTTCGCCCTCGTCCGCATTGACCACCAGATAGCTGGGCCGACCATCGGATTCCTTGGGCATGAAGGACCATTTCAGACCGGTGGAAAAGCCGGCGCCGCCGCGCCCACGTAGGCCCGAGGCCTTGACCTCCTCGATGATCCAGTCCCGGCCCTTGGCAATCAGATCCTTGGTGCCGTCCCAATCCCCGATGGACTTGGCCACCTCCAGGCTACTGCCTTTAAGGCCGTAGATGTTGGTAAAGATGCGATCCTTATCGCTCAGCATCAGCCTTTACCTCCTTGCACCTTGGCCGCCAAATCGGCCTGATCCATCAGCGTGGTCAAGCCATTGGCGGGCATGCAGCCCTTGCGCGCGCCTTGCGGGCCCGCTGTCGGGGTTTCCCCCTTTTTCATGGCTTCCAGAACCCGGGTCACCGATTCCGCCGTCAGGTCTTCGTAAAAATCATCGTTCACCTGAATCATCGGGGCATTCACACAGGCGCCCAGGCATTCCACCTCGGCCAGGGTGAATTTGCCATCCTTGGTGGTTTCGCCGAATTCCACGCCCAGCGCCTTTTTGCAGGCGGCCGCGATCTCGTCTGAGCCCCGGATGAAGCATGAAATATTGGTGCAGACCTGGACGTGATATTCGCCCACCGGCGCCAGATTATACATGGTGTAGAAGCTGGCAACCTCGTACACCTTGATCGCGGGCATGCCCAGCATATCGGCGATATGATCCATCGCCGCCTTGGGCAACCAGCCCTGATGCTGGCGCTGCGCCAGGTCCAACAAGGGCATCACGGCGCTGGATTGCCGCCCTTCTGGATATTTGGCGATGATCTCTTTGACCTTCGCCTTGTTATCATTGTTGAAGCCGAAGGTTTCCGGTTGTTCAACCGTGCTGATGGATACGCTCATCGGTCGATTTCCCCGAACACGACGTCCACGGCGCCGATGTTGCACACCACGTCGGCCAGCATATGACCGCGCGACAAAAGATCGATCCCTTGCAGACTCACGAAGCCGGGCGCCCGGATCTTGCAACGGTAGGGCCGGTTGGTGCCATCCGCCACCAGATAGACGGCGAATTCCCCCTTCGGCGCTTCGGTCGCGAAATAGGTTTCCCCCGCCGGCACATGCATGCCCTCGGTATAGAGCTTAAAGTGATGGATCAGCGCTTCCATGGACCGCTTCATCTCCGCCCGGGGCGGCGGCGCCACGCGCCGGTCGTCGGAAATCGACGGGCCACCGGGCATCGCTTCCAAGCACTGGTTGATGATCTTGCGGCTTTCTTCCATTTCCCGCAGCCGCACAAGGAACCGCTCGTAGCAATCCCCCGACGTTCCTACGGGAATGTCGAAGTCCATCTTTTCGTAAACGTCGTAGGGCTGCGCCTTGCGGATATCCCAGGGCAGGCCCGCCGCCCGCAGGTTTGGCCCCGTAAAGCCCCAGTCCAGGGCCTGATCCACCGTCAGGGCGCCGATGCCCACGGTGCGCTGCTTCCAGATCCGGTTTTCCGTCAACAGGATTTCCAGATCCTTTTGGAAGGCCGGAAAACGCCCGTTATTCCAGGCATGGATATCATCCAGCAATTGCTGCGGCACATCCTGGGCGACACCACCGACCCGGTAATAGTTCCGGTGCAGCCGGGCGCCCGACGCCCGCTCCAGGAATTCGAAGATGTATTCCCGTTCCTCGTACCCCCACAGCATGGGGGTCATGGCGCCCACATCCATGGCATAGGCGCACAGGTTGAAGATGTGATTTTCGATGCGGCCCAGCTCGGCGAACATGACCCGCAAATACTGCGCCCGCAACGGCACCTCGACCCCCGCCAATTTTTCAACGGCGAGCACGAAGGTATATTCCTGGTTATGGGGGCAGACGTAATCCAGCCGGTCGAAATACGGAATACATTGGTGATAGGTCTTGTTCTCGATGAGCTTTTCCGTGCCCCGGTGCAACAGCCCGATATGCGGATCGGCCCGTTCCACAATCTCGCCGTCCATTTCCAGAACCAGACGGAGCACACCATGCGCGGAGGGGTGTTGCGGGCCGAAGTTCAGCGTGAAGTTCTTGATCGCCGCATGGGACATCTACGACTTCTCCTCATTCTGATCGGCCTTCTCGTCACCCGGCAGCACCTGGGTCATGGCCTCCCACGGGCTCATGAAATCAAAGGTGCGGAAGTCTTGGGTCAGCTTCACGGGTTCGTAAACCACCCGCTTCAGATCCTCGTCGTAGCGCAGTTCCACATAACCGGTGAGCGGAAAATCCTTGCGCAGCGGATGCCCTTCAAAGCCGTAATCGGTCAATATCCTGCGTAGATCGGGATGCCCGGCGAACATCACGCCATACATGTCCCAGGTTTCCCGCTCGAACCAGTTGGCGCCGCTATGCACCGGCACCACCGACGGTACCGGGGTTTCCTCGTCGGTGGTCACCTTGATGCGCACCCGCAAATTATGGGTCAGGCTCAACAGGTTATAGACCACCTCGAACCGCTCATCCCGTTCGGGATAGTCGACACCGCACACATCCACCAACTGTTTGAACAGGCAGTTGGTATCGTCACGCAGGAAAATCAGCACCTTGGTGATGGAGTCCCGGCGCACCCGCACCATCAATTCACCGAGGCGGACCTCATGACCGATGACGTCATCGGAGAGGGCCGTCGCGATATAGTCGCCGAGGTCAATAAGTTGTTGGGTCATCTTGCCTCGCAGGGGGTCATCAGCGCCAAAGGGTCCCAGTCCGGCGAATCTTTCGCTGGAGCTGCAAAAGCCCGTAAACCAGGGCCTCTGCCGTCGGCGGGCATCCGGGGACGTAGATATCCACCGGCACCACGCGGTCACACCCGCGGACCACCGAATAGGAATAGTGATAATAGCCGCCCCCATTGGCGCAGGATCCCATGGAGATCACATACCGGGGTTCCGCCATCTGGTCATAAACCCGGCGGAAGGCGGGGGCCATTTTGTTGGTGAGGGTGCCGGCGACGATGATCACGTCTGCCTGACGGGGGCTGGGGCGGGGCACAATGCCGAACCGGTCAAGATCGTACCGGCTGCAATAGGCCTGGATCATCTCCATGGCGCAGCAGGCCAGACCAAAAGTGAGCGGCCACATAGACCCGGTGCGGGCCCAGTTCACCACCCAATCCAGCTTGGCGGTCATGAAGCCACGGTTGGCGAATTCCTCGCCCACATGTTTTAGCAGGGCGTCCTGATCCGGACCCGGTGGAATCGGCTGAAGCCCACCCGGGGAATTCGGTTCTACTCCCATTCCAACGCTCCCTTCCGCCATTCGTAAATGAAGCCGATCGTCAACACGCCCAAAAAGATCATCATCGACCAGAAGCCAAACACCCCGATGGTGCCCAGGCTGACTGCCCAGGGAAACAGGAAGGCAACCTCCAGATCGAATATGATGAACAGGATCGAGACCAGATAAAACCGCACATCGAAACGCCCGCGGGCATCATCGAAAGCATCGAAGCCGCATTCGTATATGGCGTTTTTCTCTGGATCGGGATGCTGTTTGACCAAAACGAACGATGCAATGATCATCGCGACCGCCATGCCGATGGCGATCCCCAGGAAGATCAGGATCGGCAGGTATTCCTGCAACATGGTTTCCATGTAAACCGCCCCCTGGTTATGTCGTTACGGCGACAGCCAGAGAGTGCCGCCGCCCAGGATTTGAAAATGGATAACGCGACCGCGCACCCACGCCAGCCACCTAAGACCGGGGCCGACAGGAAAACCGATCGCAGACACATCCCCAAATAACCAGTGCCGAACGATCAGCAGGCCCCGCCGCCCTTCCCCTTAACGCATGATTCACGCAACGAAAGATGGGAACGGAGCCTTCGTTCGTGTAGTCCAGCAAGCCCCGGGTGTCAAGGTCCCTTGGTGCCAGTTGGCTCCCCAAACACGCAGCGACTCCGTTTCCACGGCACGCCAAGCGGCGAAACATTATAGGAGCGGAAAAAAGAGGAAGTTTGGAGGAACCCAGACGATAGTGAATGGCGGGAGTGACGGGACTCGAACCCGCGGCCTCTGGCGTGACAGGCCAGCGCTCTAACCAACTGAGCTACACCCCCAGGGGGTCCTCACGAGAAGGAAGCGTTTGGTAGTCCAGACGCCTCAACGTGTCAAGGCCGAAACATACGATTTCCGAGGCAAAAACGGTTTTGCTTGCGGTCTGCGCCACCACGGGCCAAGATTCACCGGATTTTAAAGAAATCGCGCAAGGATCAGGCCCCATGGCAGATGATGACAAAAATCAAGCGCCACTGGATGCCGTTTACGACGTCCAGGCCGATATGTCGGCGGTGTTGGGGCGGGCAACCTTGCAAGTAAGCCAGCTTCTCAAGCTCGGCCGGGGCGCCGTCGTAGTCTTGGACCGGGGGATCGAAGACCCTGTGGACCTTCTGGTCAACGGCCGTTTGGTCGCGAAAGGCGAGGTCGTGGTGGTGGATGACCATCTTGCCGTCACCTTGACGGAAATCATCAAAAGCCACGCCTAAGGTTTTATTGCTCGCCAGATAAGACCCCGACGGGGGCGAAGTCATCCGTGAGGATTTGGGCGTCGGAAACGGGTTCGGGGGCCGGACCGCCCCGCGCCAAAAGGCGCATCAGGTTATGGCGAAAGCCGCCCTTGCGCTGCAAAGCACCGGCGATCTTCTGCAACGTCTCCGCATCCCGCCGGGGGCCCCGATACGCGTAAACGATGTGATTATGCCCATCGCGGGTTTCGTACACATCCAGTTGATCGAACACATCCGCCAGGGTTGCCAGATTGCGTGGAAACAGGGCCTCGCTCCGGAAGAAATTGAATACGGCAACGCCGCCACCGGCCAAATGATCGCTGAGGATATCGTAGAATTCCCGGGTCATGAGATGAAAGGGGATCGCGTGCCGCTTGTAGGCATCCACCAGGATCATATCGAATTTTTGCCCTTTGGCGCGGCGCAGGAAAACCCGCCCATCTTGAACAACCGCGCGATAGGTCTCCGACTCCCGGAACCCGAAATATTTGCGCGCACACGCCACCACCATGGGATCGATTTCCACACCGGTGACGTCCAGGTCGTCCAGGTGGCGGTGCAGATAGCGGGTCACTACACCGCCGCCCAACCCGATTATCAGCAGCGATTTGCGCTCTTGTGCATAGACCGGTGCCAGAGTCATCAACCGCGCGTAATCATGCTGCAAAGACCAGGGCATCAGGTAATCATGCACCGATTGTTCCGCATCCCTTTCGTGGTAGCCGAATCGCATCATCACCCGATTTCCGATCTTATCGATGAAGATGGTCTGATAGGGGCTTTCCAGGGTCTCCAGATTACCGCTGGCGAGGGTCTTGAAGGTGGCGATGGGAACCGGCGCGCCCGAGCATGCCGCCGCCTGCCCTCCCAAAGCCAAGGAAACAGTGGCCGCGATGGCGCCCACCCCCCGCGCCCCCCGTAGCGGGATTACCAAACCGATCCCGACCAAGGCCGTCACCCCGGCCAGGGTCATGGTCATCGCTGCCGTGCCGAAATGGGGGATGAAGGCGTAGGTGGTCGCCAGGGTGCCGAGAATATTGCCGAAGGTGGAAATGCCGTACACCCGACCGGCCACCCGCCCGGAATGGGCCGTGTCCACCAGAATCAATCGGACCGCAAAGGGGGAAAAAGCGCCCAGCAGGGTCAAGGGAGGCAACATCAGCCCGCCGGCGGCCAGCAAGGCGCCCAAGGCGACAGACTCCACCGAATCGAAAACCGCCTCGAAGTAGCTGTCAGCAAGCACCGGCACTCCGGCCATCAGGCCCGCAGAAATGATCACCAGAATGCCCAGGGTGGGCGGTCGTGGCGTCTGATCCGCCAGCCAACCACCCGCGAAATATCCCAGCATCAGGGCCAGTAGAACCGTGGAGATCAACGCCGCCCATACATGCACCCCACCGCCGAAATGGGGGTGGAGATAGCGGCTGCCCAAAATCTCGAAAGCCATGATCACGAACCCGACCAGAAACGCGCTGGCGTAGATCGCGAGCCGAAAAACGGCGGAAGGGGGCATTTCAGGTCGCTCCTGAATCACTCAAACCGGGCCCACAATAGCGCGTTCGGCTGGGGGGCCGAAGTGACGACGCGCAGAGTCGGGCGACTGCTATCGTTTTTACGGCGAGAACGTCACTCGGGGCGCCTCCCAATTCCCCCGCACAGACATCTTGAACCGGGAATCTTCACCGCGAACCGCTGTCCCAGACCCCGTCAGCGTCCCGGTCAACGGGTCGAGGGAATAGGACAGCGTTGCCCGCCCCGCCTCCCCGATCACGGTGACCGGATCGGCAGAAAGGCGCCCCTCGGTGGCGGTCAGGTCTGCCGTAACCGCCCCGCTGCCGCCCAACCATTCCAAGATGGCCGCGAGCCCAGGCATCATGGGCAAGGGGGTTTCTGGCGGAAGTTTGCGCACCGTCAGGCGCAGGTTTCCATTTCCCGCCAATGAGGCCACCGCGCGGCGCACGGACGCACCGGTCCCCGTCGCCTTGAAAGTCATGGAGAGCTCTCCGTCTCCCGACCCGGGAAAAATCGCTGCCAAAGACCCTTTTTCATAGGCCAGGTCGACCGCATAGGAATCCGCCCCCGTGGCGGTTTCCAAATGCCCGTCCAGGCGCAATTTTCCACCATCCACAACGCCGGTCAGCCCGATGATATCCAACCGCCCCGCATTGAGACTGGCATCGAAGGCCAAGCGCTCCACCGCATGGGTGCGGAAACGAGAATTTTCGAAAGCGACCGCGGCCCGCCCCTCGATGCGTCGGAGAATGGAAAAATCCACGGGGATGGTCGCCCAGGTGGCCGCCCCATCGGTATCTTCCGGCGCCGTTTCCGTGTCGCTGGGCGCAGGAAGGAACGCATCCAAGCGTATTCCTGTTCCGGTGATTTTCGCGCGAGCCTGCGGGCGCAAGCCGGAAAACCGCAAGTCAAATTGCCCCTTGAGGGCCCCGCCCGCGACCTTGGCTTCCAAGTTTGCCAGGGTGATTGACGACGCCTGAATCGTTGCCGATCCGGTCAGGTCCAGGGCGCCGTGAAGCCGTTCCGGGTCATGGACCCACCCCAAACGTTGGAGAAACGCCGAGGCTTTGGGAAAATGCGCCACCAGAGTGACCGACGGGCCCGTCGCGTCCCCCACCGGGCGCAAAATGCCCTGAAGGTCCATATTCCCACCCAGGAGCTCGACCAAGGCTTCCACCTTCGGCGCCGCCAAGGCGCCATTCAGGACCGCGTGAATGGCCAAAGGCCCGAGCGCGCCCCCCACCGACCAGCCCGCTTGCGATAGGAATGTGCGCAGTTCTTGGGCGGTGATAACCACCGAGAGGTCCTGCGCCCGGGGCGTGTCGCCCAAGTCCTGAATCGCCCCCGCAATGCGATACTGGGTGTCGCCGTCCGTGCCGGTGAGGTCGGACAGGGTCAATGTGCCATTTTGCAATGTGCCCGATGCGCCGACGGCGGAGAATCGCCGACCCCCCCAGTACAGCGCGTCGGTAGACAGTTTGAAATTGGCGTCAAAAGCGGCGAAAGACCGCAAGATATCCGCCGCCACATCGGATCCGGCATAGCCGTCGAGGTCCAAATGATCCAAATGCAGGTTGGCCCCAACGGAGGGCCTGGTGGCGGGCACCAGGGTCAACGCCCCCCGCAGCTCCGTGGTGTCGACCCGCATGGCCAATTTTTGCAGCCGGATTTCCGCTGAGGTCGCGGCGATCTGCGCGGTCAAAGTCGCTGTCCGCAGGCGGCTTTGGGAAATGCCCGCCGGAACCTCAATGCCCAACCAACGCAGGAAACCGCGCGGCGTGCCGATATCGATGCCACCGCTGCCGGTGAATGCGGGGGGGTCCAGGAATGGGGCCACCACCCCCTGCAACGTCGCCGAGGTGCCGCCGGGCAACAGCGCCGTCGCCGTGTTGAGGGTGATCCCGCCCGCGCCCACCGTCCAATTCATATGGGATTGGCGCACCACATCCCCGCCCAGGATAAGCGCGTCGGCGCGGATATCCACCGTCAGCGACAAGGCTGGTTTGGTCACCAACCAATGCGCCAAAGCCACCAGGGGCGAGGCGCCGGGCTTTCGGGGGACCGTCGCCACCGCACCGGCGGGTGGCGCCGCGTCGACCACCAGCGCCGCGCCCTTGGTCCGAATGGGCGGCGCCGCCGCCAAGCTATCCAGGTTGAGATTCTTCACCGCGAGGAAGATCTGCGCGGCCACCTCGTCGGAAAGACTGACAACCCCGCCGCCATCGAAACGGGTGCTTCCCAACAGCAAAGATATTTGTGGCAGTTCCATCTCCTGCCTGGCGGTGAAGAAGGCCGTTTCTAGCTTGAAGGGTTGATCCAATGCGCCGGGAAAGGTGCCACCCCCCTCAATCGCGCCCATAAGCTTTGCCAGGCTGGTTGCTTCCAAGATGGCCTGACCCCGCAAGGTCGGACCCGCGTCATCGCCGCTGAGGGTGCCTGCTACCTGTACGCTACCAGCGCCGCCACTCAGACCCAGGCGGGCCGAGAAAGAGGCCGGACGATCTGAGTCAATGCGTCCAATGGACAGTTCCAGGCTGAGGGGAACGCCCCGGTATTCCCCTTGTCCGCGACCCTGGAAAGGGCCGTTCACCGCATCCGCCGTGAACCGACCCGCGACGGCTTCCAGCTGTGCCGCGACGGCGCCAGCGGAATCGATCCAACGGAGGGTGCCCGACTGAATTTGGAATTGATCCACGCGAATGGGAAACGACTCTCCGAAGGCGGGCAAGGCCCCGGTGAGAATCCAGTTCCCCACGCCATCTGTGCGCCGCTCCAACTGGACCCGGGCTCCCCCCAAAGTTACGGAGGTTAAACGTAATTCGCCGCGGAAAAACGCCATCCAGGAGGCTTCAAAGGAAACCCGATCGATTCGCGCAAAATACGGCGCGGCACCGCCCTCCAGGGACTCAACGGTAACCGCCCCCACCTCCATGGCCGGATACGGCAGCAGGCGGGCGTTGACAGATCCCTGAATTGAGACCTCGCGCCCCAGGGACAAGGAAACGATTCGCTCGATATCGCCGCGATAGACGCTCCAATCGATCACCAGGGGCGCCGAGAGCAGCGCGGCGACGGCGACCATCAAAAGGGCGAAACTACCGATAAGAAATTTTTTCACGACCAGGCCGGGAATTGTTCAAGCGCTTTGCCGCGCCGCATGGAGCGGCCCATGAATCGCACTCTAAACATTTTTTGCGGGGCCTGTCAGCCGTGTGCAAGCCACACAATGACCACGCCGATGGCAGCGGCGCTCAACCCCACACCGCGAAGGGAGGACAAAGGCGTGGCCAAGACCTGCATCATCATACGTTTCATGGCCGCCGGAAACAGCGCGTACAGCATGCCTTCGATCGCCAAGGCCAGCCCCAGGGCGGCCAAGAGTTCCGTCATTCCTTTCCCTCATGCTCCAAATGTAAAAGACGCGGACCCGCTCCCACAGGTCCGCGTCTTCGCGTCATCGAAAGGCCGGTTATTCCTTCCCGCCGTTGCGATCCCCGAAGAACCGGAAGAAATCACTATCCGGCGACAAGACCAGCGTTGTTCCTTCACCCAAAGCGGCACCATAGGCCTCCATGGACCGATAGAAGGCGAAGAAATCCGGATCCTGGCCATAGGCATCAACCAACAATCGGGTGCGCTGGGCATCCCCTTCACCGCGCAGGGTTTCCGAGGTTTTGCGGGCTTCCGCCAGGATGACGGTCCGTTCCCGGTCGGCCTGGGCTTCGATCTCCAGCTTCTTTTCCTCGCCTTGGGCTCGAATTTCCGCCGCATAGGCGATCCGGTCTGACCGCATCCGGTTATAGACCGACTGGCTGGTGGCCGCCGGCAGATCGGTCCGGCCGATTCGCACATCGATCACCTCGATCCCAAATTCCTCCGCCTGTGATTTCATCTGATCATCGATCTCCGACATCACCTTGGTCCGGTTTGCGGTCAGCATATCCCCCAACAGGACCTGACCCACCCGGTCACGAATGGCCGCGTTCAACCGGCCGCCGAAGATCTGCCGAAAATTGGCGTCGGTCAGCGCACGTTGACGGAATACCAGCGGGTTCTTGATCTTGTATCGCGCGAAAGCATCCACATTGATCCGCTTTTGATCCCGCAGAATGATTTCCTGGGGCGGGGGATCGAGATCAAGGATGCGCTGTTCGTAATATTCCACATTGCGCCACGGCAATTTGAAATGGAGCCCTGGACGGTCCTCCACGCCCACCGGATTGCCAAATTGCAGCACCAGGGCCTGCTGGGTTTGATACACCGTGTAAAGGGACATGTTCGCCACGATCAACAGGGCGACCACAACGACAACGCCGCCGATTAATCCAAGTTTCTTCATTGGGCGGCTCCTCCCGTGCGGCGTTTTTGGACTTCCGGCAGGGGCAAATAGGGCACAACTCCGCCGCTCCCCCCTTCACCGGATGGATCGATGATCACTTTTTCGGATTTGCCGAGAATGCTCTGCATGGCCTCCAGATACAGCCGTTGGCTGGTCACTTCGCGGCCCGTTTTATAGGCCTCCAGAACAGACAAGAACCGGTTCGCCTCACCTTCCGCGTCGCGGACCACCCTTTCCTTGTAAGCGGAGGCATCCTCGATCATGCGTTTCGCCTGGCCTCGCGCCCGGGGCACGATGTCGTTGCGATAGGCGGTGGCCTCGTTGACCAGACGTTCCTGGTCCTGCCGCGCCCGCTGCACATCGTTAAAGGCATCGATCACGTCCGAAGGCGGTTCGGTCTTTTGCAGCTTTACGTCCGCGATGGCCACACCCGCATTGTATTTATTCAATATTTCCTGAAGAATCACCCGCGTTTTGTCTTGCACCTCGCCGCGCGCCAGGGACAGGGTGTTTTCCAGCGGCATCTGGCCCACCACTTCGCGAATCGCGCTTTCGGCGGCGGCCTTGATGGTGGTTTCCGGGTCGCGGATGTTAAACAGGTAATCCGCCGCGCTGCTGATCCGCCATTGCACCATGAAATCCACGTCGACGATATTCTGATCACCGGTGATCATCAGGCTTTCTTGCGGCACGTCCCGCACAAGATCGCCGCGCACATCGCCGCTGCCGCGATAGCCGATGGTGATTACATTGGTTTTCTCCACATTGGGTTTTTCTACTGAGCCAATCGGCGGCGGAAACCAAAAATGCAGGCCGGATTCCGTGGTCTTGACAAATTCGCCGAACAGCAGCTCAACGCCTTGTTCGCCCGGCTGCACCCGATACATGCCAAAGAAACCCCACACGATAACCGCCAACAGAACGACCACGGTTAAGCTGCGGAATCCACCGGGTAACAAGCCATTGCCCCCCCCGGGGACAAATTTCTTGATGCGGTCCTGACTCTTGCGAATCATGTCCTCCAGATCAGGTGGCATTTGACCGGATGGCCCGCCTCCGCCACCGGAGCCGCCATTGCCGCCGCCCCAGGGGCCTTGACCATTTCCGCCACCGCCCCAGGGGCCGCCGCCTTGTGAATTCCAAGCCATAGTCTTCCTCTTCTTGTGTCGATGATCTACGGGCAGGCCCGCAAATAACTACTCCTTTAGGGGAACAAAACTCCCAATCGGGTTTGTACCGTGCCGCAACCTGCCCTATATGATCCGCTATGTCCACAAAGCGTGCCTTGAAGCCGCACCCCCGGGGTCGACAACGGATTAAATTCCTCGGTTCCCAGGGATATCGTCTGATACACAGGAGAAATCAAGGATGGCCTCGGTAAACGAACAACAGATTCTCGAAGCATTGGGCGGGGTCATCGACCCGGACCGCAAGGCGGATATCGTCAGCCTGGGGATGGTCCAGGGCCTACAGGTCAAGGATGGCCATGTTGCGTTTACCATTCAGGTCGACCCGCAACGGGGCCCGGCGTTGGAGCCCCTGCGCGCCGAAGCGGAGAAAATCGTGCATGGGTTACCCGGCGTCATCACCGCTACGGTGGTGCTGACAGCGGAGCGCCCTGGTGCCGAGGCGGAGCATAAAGCCACCAGCGAGGGCTTTGAAAATATGCTTCTGCCGCAGGTTAAATCCATTATCGCCGTGGCCTCTGGCAAAGGCGGCGTCGGCAAATCCACCACCGCGGTGAATCTGGCCCTGGCCCTGTCTGCGAAGGGGCTGACAGTTGGCCTTCTGGACGCGGATATCTACGGCCCGTCCATGCCGCGCATGCTGGGCATTCGGGGCGAGCCCTCCTCGTCGGACGGGCGGACGCTCGATCCCATGGGCAACCATGGCATTCTGTGCATGTCTATGGGTTTCCTGGTAGAGGAAGACACCCCGATGATCTGGCGCGGCCCCATAGTGATGGGCGCCCTGGAACAGATGATGCGGGATGTGAATTGGGGCGCTCTGGATGTGTTGGTGGTCGATATGCCGCCGGGCACCGGCGATGCGCAGCTGACCATGGCGCAGCGGGTGCCTTTGACCGGCGCGGTGATCGTCTCCACCCCGCAGGATATCGCGCTGCTCGATGCCCGCAAGGGCCTGAACATGTTCCGCAAGGTCGAGGTGCCGGTGTTTGGCATCATCGAGAATATGAGCTATTTCGCCTGCCCCCATTGCGGGGAGCGCACGGAGATCTTCAGCCATGGCGGCGCCCGCAAAGTGGCCGGGCAGCTCGGCGCCGATTTCCTCGGGGAAATTCCCCTGGATATGGCGATTCGGGAAACCTCCGATGCGGGCAACCCGATCGTGGTATCCGATCCGGAAAGTGCCCACGCGCAAGCCTACAAGGCCTGCGCCGATAAGATTTGGGCGAAAGTTTCGGCAATCATTGGCGGCGCGGCGCCGAAAGGCCCGCGCATCGTCGTGCAATAACGGTCAAGTTTGGGTCCGAGGCGCGCCGCCGCAGGGGCGCCTTCCCCACTTGTTGCGCAGTGGTGCGGGGCAACCGTTGACCCAAGGGCCAATGCCGGGCCGTCCGACTAGATCGCGTCCGTCGCGCGGCGAGCGCCGTGGCGGTGGCATCCCTTGGGTAAATACGACCGGATGGGCTGATCCCCCTGGCACGCTGAAACAACCGGATCGCGGCAACCAACCCGCCGGATGGCCGTCCAGTCACCGGACCGGTCCAAAAGGTCTCCCTCAAGTAAGGTCGATCAATCTTCGCCAAGGCGGACTATACCGCGCGGACATCCGCGGCCCTGTTTCCCCATAGTCCCACGGGATTGGCGAGGTCCAAAAAGGGCGCCAATTTTATGAATCGAGAGCCCGTGTCCCAAAGAAATGGGCGCAAAAAGAGCGCAGGCGCTGCTCCGGTGCCGACGATCCTCGCGCCCGGAAGACACATGTTTTTCAGCGCCCGGAAGGCCGCCTTTCGCGGTACGGGTTCTGCGCGTGAATTCAGGGCGCAAACCCGGTAAACGTGGCCGCCAAGGTCTGCGAGGAGCTGTAGTTGCCAACCGGTCTCCCGCCGAAAGGCATAGGCGAATCGCCGCAGCATCGGTCGATCTGAGGGGTCGACCCCCGCCTCTCGAATCTACCGGAACAACTCCGCGGCAATCCCCGCACGGGAGTACCGCTCCCGGCGGGTTTTCGACCCGCCAACGCTCCGCATGACCCCCATTGACACCCCTTATTGCGTGTATAATAGAATTTTCTAGCTGTTATAAGATTATTGTCGACACCTTCCCTCCTCAAGCGGGCAAATGCCATTTCACAAGTCGGGGCGGGGTTTCCCCATAGATGCCATAGTTCAACCGTATTCTGGCCCCATATGAAAATCTCCTCAGAAAGGCGCTTGATTGCGCCCCTTCATCTGATTACCTGGAAACCAGCAAAAAAAACGCTGTCCCATCGCGTTTGAAAAACATGGAGTATTCGAGGTGAGAACCAATAATCAGCAAAGCGCCTTGAGCCGGTCGGCCGTCGCAGCCCGATCGACACCGTCGCCGTTCCACATTTTGGTCACCGCCCTGTCGGTCTTCGTCATTGCGCTGGCCATGATGGCTGCGGCGCAGGCGGCCCCGGCGCCGGAGAGCTTCTCCGGCCTGGCGAAAAAGGTCATTCCCTCGGTGGTCACCATCTCGACCACCCAGGCCAGCAACGGCGGCCCCCAAGCCATGGAGGAATTCAATCTTCCCCCGGGCTCGCCCTTCGAAGAGTTTTTCAAGGATTTCTTTGAAAAGCGGCAAGGCCAAGGGGCGCCTCACCCGCAGCGACGCCCGACATCGCTTGGATCCGGTTTTGTGATCGATACCGAAGGACATGTTGTGACCAACAACCATGTGATTGCCGATGCGGCGGAAATCCGGGTTGTCTTGCATGACGGCACCATTATCGACGCGGAATTGGTCGGCACCGATCCGGAAACGGATATCGCGGTGCTGAAGATCGATCCGGATGCCGCTGAAATCCCTGCGGTCAAATTCGGCAATTCGGATCAGGCCCATGTGGGCGATTGGGTCATGGCCGTGGGCAACCCCTTCGGCTTGGGTAGCACCGTCACCGCCGGGATCATTTCCGCGCGGGGCCGGGATATCAACGCCGGACGCTATGACGACTTTATCCAAACCGACGCCTCCATCAACAAAGGCAATTCCGGCGGCCCGCTGTTCAATCTGGACGGCGATGTGATCGGCGTGAACACCCTGATTTTTTCGCCGTCTGGCGGCAATGTGGGCATCGGCTTTGCCGTGCCCAGCCAGGTGGCCGAACCGATTGTTGATCAATTGATTCAATCTGGCCAAGTGAAGCGCGGTTGGTTGGGCGTGCGCATTCAATTGGTAACCGATGAAATTGCCGAGAGTCTGAAACTGGACTCCGCACGTGGCGCCCTGGTGGCCAGCGTAACCGAAGGCAGCCCGGCAGCGGGTGGCGGATTGAAGCCCGGCGACGTGATCTTGACCTTTGATGGCAGGGACGTGCCGGAAATGCGCAAGCTGCCGCGGATCGTCGCCGATACACCGGTGGGCAAGACCGTTGAGGTGGAAGTTTGGCGGGACGGCAAGAAGGAAACCGCCAGCATCGAAGTGGCGGAGCTGAAGCAGGAATATCTGGCTGCGGCCCGAGAGGAACCGAAAAGCAATGCCCCCACCGCCAAGGAGGAAACCCTCGGGTTGACCTTGGGCGCCCTGACGCCGGAACTGCGGGAGCAGTTTGAAATCGATGGGAATATCAAGGGTGTGGTGGTAATCGACGTCGATGGCAACGGCCCCGCCGCCGAGAAGGACGTGGTCCCCGGGGATGTCATTGCCGAGGTCAACCAGAACAAGGTGTCCTCCCCGGCAGAGGTCTCTCGCGAAATCGCCAATGCTCGGGCAGAGAAGCGGCGCTCCGTGTTATTGATGCTCGAAGCCCAAGGTGGTGTGCGGTTCGTGGCCGTCAGAATCGACAGCTAGAGGACCCAGCGGATTGCAGCTTGATTAAATTCATCGCAAAGGGCGCCATTTTGGCGCCCTTTCGCTGTGATAGAGCGCCTAAATCGCCTATAACAGTCGCCACTTCCTTCTTTTCGGAGCCGCAGACCCATGGGAAACTACCCCTATCGTGAGATCACCCGGCGCCCGTCCCGGCGCCTGATGGTTGGTGATGTGCCGGTGGGCGATCATGCCCCTATCTCGGTCCAATCCATGACCAACACGGTGACGGCGGATGCCAAGAGTACCATCGCCCAGGTCCGCGCGCTGGAAGAAGCAGGCGCGGACATCGTGCGAATTTCCTGCCCGGATGAAGACTCCACCGCCGCCTTGAAGGAAATCGTGGCCTCCACCACCGTTCCCATTGTCGCGGATATCCATTTCCATTACCGGCGCGCTATCGAAGCCGCCGAAGCGGGCGCTGCCTGCCTGCGCATCAATCCCGGCAATATCGGGTCTGCCCTCAGGGTCCAGGAAGTGGTGCGCGCCGCCAAGGACCATGGCTGTTCCATGCGCATTGGCGTCAACGCGGGCAGCCTGGAAAAGGCGCTGTTGGACAAATATCGGGAACCCTGCCCGGAGGCTATGGTGGAAAGCGCCCTCACCCATGCCCGCATTCTGGAAGACAACGACTTTTTCGATTTCAAGATCAGTGTGAAGGCGTCGGACGTATTCTTGTCCATTGCGTCCTACCGCGCCCTTGCCAAAGCCTGCGACTATCCGCTGCATCTGGGAATTACCGAGGCCGGGGGGCTGCGTTCCGGGTCGGTGGTCTCCGCCATCGGGCTCGGCACCCTGCTGATGGAGGGGATCGGCGATACCATCCGGGTGTCCCTCTCGGCCAACCCGGTGGAAGAGATCCGGGTCGGCTTCGATATCCTCAAAGCCCTGAACCTGCGCCATCGCGGCGTGCGGATCATCGCCTGCCCCAGTTGCGCGCGGCAGGGGTTCGATGTGATCAAAACCGTTTCCACCATCGAAGAACGCCTGGCCCATATTCATGCCCCCATTACCGTCTCCATCATCGGTTGTGTGGTGAACGGCCCCGGGGAGGCCCGCTCTTCCGACGTTGGGGTCACCGGCGGTGGCAATAACCGACATATGATCTATGTGGGCGGTTCGGTGGATAAACCGGTGGGGGGCGCGGCCCTGATCGACAAGGTGGTGGCTCTGGTGGAAGAACGCGCCGCCCTGCTGGAAGCGGAAAAGAACGCGGCGGAATAGGCACCGGATCAAAGGTGACTGGTGAACACTTCTTCATCTGGCGCTGGCGCCGCCGCAATGGCGTCGAAAACGGCTTCAACGGTATCGACCACCGAATACAGTTCCTTGACCTTCCCATGCCCATAGCCGTTTTCGACCACGTGATCGATAAGGGCGAGAAACGGGTTCCAATAGCGCCCCTCATTCAGAAAGATGATCGGCTTTTGATGCCGTTGGAGCTGCTTCCAGGTGGTGATCTCGATGGCCTCGTCCAAGGTGCCCAGGCCGCCGGGCAAAATAACGAACGCGTCGGCGCGCTCAAACATCATGCGTTTGCGTTCGTGCATGCTGTCGACGACGATGACCTCGGCTTCGGCGGGGCCACCCAGCTCATAGTTTTGCAGGAAAGTGGGGATGATCCCGGTCACCTGCCCGCCCGCATCCACGGTGGCCTGCGCCACTTGGCCCATCAACCCGATGCCCCCGCCGCCATAGATCAACCGAATACCCCGGTCTGCCAACAAGGTGCCGAGATGCAGGGCGGCCTGGGCGTGGGTGGGATCCATCCCCATCCGCGAACCGCAGAAAACACAAATGGATGTCACCTTGGCCATGTATTTCCTCCTATCGCTTCTGTACCAGGGCAACGCCCACCACGGTGGCCGCCAAGCCGCCCAGGGTCGGGCCATCCATGGTTTCGCCGAACAGCAGAAAGGCCATGATCGCAGAAACCGGCGGCACCAGATAGAACAGGCTGGCCACCCGCGCCGCTTCCCCGTCGCGAATAAGAATATACAGCAAAAAAACCGCCCCGATAGAAAGACCAAACACCAGCCATAACAGGGTCAGGATCAGTGGCATGGCCCAGGTAATCTGTTGAGCCTCCAAAAAGAAGGAGACGATCCCCATCACCACCCCCGCTGCGGCGAACTGGATTACCGATCCCATGCGCATCTCAATTTCGGTGCCATAGCGCTTTTGGAACAGCGTGCCGGAAGAAATGCCCACCAGGGCGATGGCGATGAAGAGGAAGGCGAGAGGTTCGACCCCGTCAAAGCTGGTTTTGCCAGAAACGACCAGGGCGACGCCAACAAAGCCCAGGCCCAAACCGCCCCATTGCCGCAAGCTCAGCCGCTCACCGAACATGGGGCCCGCCAGCAAGGCGGTGAGCAAGGGTTGCAGGCCCACGAACAGGGCCGCCAGACCGACGGACATGCCAAGTGAAATGGCCGCAAATACCCCGCCCAAATAGCCGCCATGCATCAAAATGCCAATGATCGCCGCGCGCCAGACAACATCGCGCCGCCGCGGCCAAGGCACCCGATACACCACGCAGACCCCGCCCATGATCACCGTGACGATGGCAAGCCGAAGCCCCAGCAAGGTAAAGGGTTCCGCATAGGGAACGCCGTATTTGGCGCCGATAAAACCTGAGCTCCAAAGCAGCACGAACACCAGGGGCATGGCGCGGGCAAAGGTGGGGGAGATATGTTTCATGCCCCCTCTTACTGCCGCCCGCCCGCGCGCGAAAGCTTTATCTTGGTAATCACCGCCGAAATCGCTAAAGTCCGGCCCCTGTCCCGTAATGAAACCCGGATTGCCCAGATGACGGCCCTCGATACGGCGGTGGCGCGGCGGCGCACCTTCGCCATTATTTCCCACCCGGATGCCGGTAAAACCACCCTGACCGAAAAGCTGTTGCTGTTCGGCGGCGCCATTCAGGCGGCAGGCGCGGTGAAGGCGCGGGGCGAGATGCGCCGGGCCCGGTCGGACTGGATGAAGGTGGAGCAGGAACGAGGTATTTCCGTCGCCTCCTCGGTGATGACCTTCGATTACCGGGATTGCACCTTCAACCTGCTCGATACGCCGGGCCACGAGGATTTCAGCGAGGATACCTATCGGGTGCTCACCGCGGTGGATTCCGCGGTCATGGTGATCGACTGCGCGAAGGGCATCGAGGAACAGACCCGCAAGCTGTTTGAGGTGTGCCGCCTGCGCGACATCCCCATCGTTACCTTCATCAACAAGATGGACCGGGATGGCCAGGAATCCTTCCATCTGTTGGACGAGATCGAACAGAACCTCGCCTTGGATGTCACCCCGGCGAGCTGGCCCATCGGCATGGGCAAGGGCTTTCTGGGCTGCTACGACTTGTTCAACGACAATCTGGTGTTGCTGGAGCGCAGCAAGGAGGAACGGCCCGACGAAGGCACCCGCTGCGACGGACTGGACGATCCGGCCTTGGATAAGGCCCTGCCAGATCATGCGGTCGCCACCTTGCGCGAAGAAGTGGAGATGGCCCGGGGCCTCTGCCCCGAATTCGATCGGGAGATGTTCCTGGCCGGGCATATGACACCGGTTTATTTCGGCAGCGCGGTCAATAACTTCGGCGTGCGGGAGCTGTTGGACGGCCTGGTCAATCTGGCACCGCCGCCGCGCCCGCAACCTGCCGCCGACCGCACCGTTGACCCCACCGAGGACGCCGTATCTGGTTTTGTGTTCAAGATCCAGGCGAATATGGACCCGAAACACCGGGATCGTATCGCCTTCATGCGGGTGGTATCCGGCCATTTCAAGCGCGGCATGAAAATGAAACATGTGCGCAGCGGCAAAATGCTCACCTTGCATAATCCCGTGCTCTTCCTGGCCCGGGACCGGGAAACCGCAGAAGAAGCCTTCCCCGGCGATATCATCGGACTGCCCAACCATGGGGCGCTGCGCATCGGCGATGGGCTGACGGAAGGTGAGGCGCTTAAATTCACCGGCATCCCCAGCTTCGCCCCGGAAATGCTGCGCAAGGTACGCCCGGAAGACCCGCTGAAGGCCAAGCATCTGGGCCGCGCCCTGCAACAATTGGCGGAAGAAGGCGCGGCCAGCGTGTTCAAACCCCTGTTGGGCGCCGACTGGATCGTTGGCGTGGTCGGGGTCTTGCAGTTCGACATCATGGCAGACCGGATCCGTACTGAATACGGCATCCCCGTAAAATTCGAACCTACGGAGCTTTACACCGCCCGTTGGGTGGAGGCGGACGACCATCGGGCGTTGAAATCCTTTTCAGATTCCAACCGGGCCGCCATCGCCGAGGACCATGACGGGGCCCCGGTGTTTCTGGCGCGCAACGCCTGGCACCTGAACAAGGCGCAAGAGGATTTTCCGGATATTCGCATGTTAAAAACACGCGAACATCTTGTGTAATATAGATTTCACACAAGGCCCATAACCTGATAGAATTATGGGGTTGAGCCAAGGTTATTCAGGCTCGAATCGTAATCGGAATCCCTCTCATGAGCACCTTACAAAAAAACCAAGAAGACACCGTGCGCGAACGCCTGGAGGCTTTGCGTACAGAAGTGACCAGTCTCAATGAAGGCCATGCGCACGATAGCGACACGGTCGAAGTAGATAGCGCAATGGGCCGATTATCGCGCATGGATGCCCTGCAACAGCAAGCCATGGCGGCGGAACAGGCCCGGCGCCGCGACGTGGAACTGCATCGCATCGATTCCGCCCTGCAACGGTTGGAAGAGGGCGATTACGGCTATTGCACGGTGTGCGGCGAGGAAATTGCCAAAAAGCGCCTGGCGTTCGACCCCACGGCCACCACCTGCATCAAATGCGCCCGCGCGGGCGAGCATTAACCGGCTGCTGAAAAACTCCTCGCAACAAGCCTCATGACATGATTCTCTGTATTGGGGTTCCAAGGAGGATCGGATGCGGGGCGCGCCTAACCCAAGAGCAAGGACTCCCGGTCAAATGAACCAATAGTCCCGGGAAAGGCTCTCGGATGAAGGGCACTGCCCCTGGCATGGCGCGTTGCGCCACCCCATATTAAGCGCATACCGCAATTTTGTAGCGATCCCAATCGACCATGCGACCTCGCGACCACGTCCCTATGGACGGGAAAAAACGCAATGACTTTCTGACCCTGCGCAGCATGCTGCCCTATCTGTGGCCGCGGGATTCCCGCCAGCTTCGGGTGCGGGTGGTGGTGGCCATGTTGTTCCTGGCCGCCGCCAAGGGCGCCAACGTCATTGTGCCGCTGTTCTACAAAGAAGCGGTGGACCTGTTATCGACACCCGGTGCCATCGCGGCCGTGCCGGTGGCCCTGTTGCTGGGCTATGGCTTGGCCCGTGTAGGCGCCCAGGCTTTTGGCGAATTGCGCGATGCGGTCTTCGCCCGGGTGGCCATGCGGGCAATCCGCGCGGTTGCGCTGAAGACCTTCCGGCATTTGCATGCCTTATCGTTGCGGTTCCATCTGGATCGGCAAACCGGCGGCTTGTCCCGGTCGGTGGAGCGCGGCACACGGGGCATCGAGTTCGTGTTGAACTTCATGCTGTTCAACATCCTGCCTACCTTGCTGGAAATCGGCCTGGTCTGCATTATCCTCTGGTCGCTGTATGACGCCACCTACGCGCTGGTCACCTTCGTAACCATCGGCGGTTATATCGCCTTTACCCTCCTCGTCACCGAATGGCGGATGAAGTACCGCCGCGCCATGAACGAGAGCGACAATAAGGCCAATACCAAGGCCATCGATTCGCTGTTGAATTTCGAGACGGTCAAATATTTCGGCAATGAAGACCATGAGTCAGACCGTTACGATGTCTCCTTACGCAAATACGAGGATGCGGCGGTCAAAAGCAAAGTCTCCCTGGCGCTGCTGAATATCGGCCAGGGGGCGATCATCGCCATCGGCCTCGTGCTGGTGATGCTGATGGCGGGCAACGGGGTGATTTCCGGACAAATGACCGTGGGCGATTTCGTGCTGGTGAACACCTACCTGATCCAGCTCTACCTGCCGCTCAACTTCCTGGGTTTTGTCTATCGGGAAATGAAGCATTCGCTGACCGATATGGATCATATGTTCCGGCTTTTGGAAGAATCGACAGAAATCGCCGACGATCCGAAAGCCCAGCCCCTGGAGGTGCGCCAAGGAAGCGTGGCGTTTGAAAATGTGTCCTTCGGCTATGATCCCAGGCGGCAAATCCTGAATAACGTCTCCTTCGAGGTGCCCGCCGGGCAGCGGGTGGCCATCGTGGGCCCCACGGGTGCCGGTAAATCCACCATCTCCCGGCTGTTGTTCCGCTTCTATGATGTGAATGACGGGCGGGTCACCATCGACGGCGCGGATATCCGGGACGTCACGCAAAAATCCCTGCGCGCCAGCATCGGCATCGTGCCGCAAGATACCGTGTTGTTTAACGATACGATCTATTACAACATCGCCTATGGTCGGCCCGAAGCCACGCGGGAAGAAGTGGAACAGGCGGCGCAATTGGCCCGCATCCATGAATTCGCCATGGCTCTGCCCGATGGTTACAACACCATGGTGGGTGAACGGGGCTTGAAGCTGTCTGGCGGCGAGAAACAACGGGTCGCCATCGCCCGGACCATCCTGAAAGCACCCAAGATTCTGCTGTTCGATGAGGCCACATCGGCCCTGGATACCCATACGGAAAAGGAAATCCAACGGTCCTTGAACGAGGTTTCCGCCAACCGCACCACACTGATCATCGCCCACCGACTCTCAACGGTGGTGAATGCAGACCAGATTCTGGTGTTGGAGGAAGGCCGGGTGGCCGAACAGGGCAGCCATGCCGACCTTTTGGAAATGAACGGCCGTTATGCCGCCCTCTGGCGCCGCCAACAGGAGGCGGAGGAAGCACGGGAGGTGTTGGCGCAGGCAGAAGAAGCGGACGGATTGGCGTCTGTCAACGCAGCGCAATAAGCGAACATACCCGAGCTAATGCACACGCCCCGGGCAGCCAAACCGTTTTAGTCCGCATTGACAATTCTTCAACGGGCAGCGGCGCTCACCAACGTGGCGGGACAATTCGATTAGCTCCTCCTCAATATCATCGTTCAGCAGCGTTTCGTGGATCAACCGCGCGGCAAGGTGAATACGACAATGCTGACCCTCCGACGCATCGGAAGAGTCGAGCCCAGAGGAGAGTGTGTCGGCGATCCGAAGTGCGCAAACGCGAATTGAAGTTATTCCCACTGAAGTCTCCCTAATATTTTTATTCGTTTTGGACCGCGACAAAGTCATAATTCAAATATGGGTATTTGGAGGCCTGAAAGTCTAATTGAATCCACGCTACAATCGAAAAACCTAATATTAGAAGCATCTGGTTACTTCTATTTTTCCCCGTCATGTTCGCGGAAATGTCCCAGGGGCTGAAACAATCCGCGGCGTTCCTCTCTCGACCTGTCTCCCCCCGCCAGGCTAAGCTCAATCCCGCTTCCACAAGCTCGGGTTCCGACAAGCCTTTGACCGCCTAGGAGCATTTCACCGATGGCCCGAATTTTATTGACCTGGGAATTTGGCGGCGGCATGGGCCATTTAAACCAGTTCCCGCTGCTGGTGGATCGCTTGATTGCACGGGGGCATCGGCTTATTGTTGCGGTGCCGCAAGATACGGTGATGGATCAGGCAGCCCGCCTGTTTGGCGCAAAACGGGGCGTATCGATTCGCGCCGGGCATAGCTGGCCGCCGCCAACCGATCCCCGGGCGCGGCAAGCTCCCACCCATAGCCTCGCCGATGTGCTGCATCTCTTTGGATATCATGACCCGCAGCGGCTCGGGCAGGCAGCGCGGATCTGGACCCAAATCGTCGACGCCGAAAAGCCCGATCTGGTGATCGCGGATTTTGCGCCGACACTCGCGGTCTGCGGCGCGGCGGGGCGCCCGGTCTTGGCCCTGGGGAACGGCTATGCGATCCCGCCGGGTGGCCAGATGCTGCCCCCCATCCGCCCCTGGCAGGAGACGCTAAAAGCTTTCAGCCGCGCCAATGAAGGCGAAATCCTGATGGCGGT
>JBMYUJ010000002.1:0-94605 GCA_049605255.1 Magnetospiraceae bacterium | reverse complement strand
CCGCCAACATGCGCTTTAGCTTGCCATTCTCGTCCTCAAGGGCGCGCAGCTTCTTCGCATCCGAAACCGTCATCCCACCGAACTTGGCTTTGTACTTGTAAAACGTCGCGTCACTGATGCCGTAACGACGGCACAAATCCTGTGCCTTCGCCCCAGCCTCATATTCCTTGATCATCCCGATGATCTGCTCGTCCGTAAATCTGCGTTTCATGGATCTTCCTTTCTCTCTGGAAAAATCCTAACACCTTCACGGCCCGATTTCAGGGGGCAACGTCATCCCCAAAATGGGGATCACGATGCGGCTTAGGCCGGGCGTGGCCGCCGGGGTCGTCTTCATCGACGGGGCGGTCATGGGGAGTTCGGCGCCGTGCCGACGTAGAAACTCTCCTCGGTGACCTCATCGGGCAGGGCCGCGCTCAACCAGTCCTCGGGGGCCAGTCCCCAGGTCTTGATCATGGTCCCCAGGATCACATACATGCCGTGGATCGCCATGATGTCCTGTATCTGCGATGGACTGTAATAGGGACTCAGGGCCGCGCGCAGCGCTGGCGATAGGCAGCGGTCATCAAACAGGGAATCCACCGCGCGAAAGATCAGGGTGTCATCGTCGGCAAAGCCTTCCGGGGTGCCGTTGCAGTTGATCCGCTGGATCTCCTCCAATGCCAATCCGCAGGCAAGGCCGCGCTCCACATGGGCGGCCCATTCGTACCAAGCCTTTAGGCGGACCGCCGTCCGCAGGATCACCAACTCGCCCTTGCGCTTGCCCAGCCCGCCGCCACCGACCGAATAGTTGCGGAAATTCCACCAGGCCTTCAGCAATGTTGCGTTATGGGCCATCAGGGAATGCACATTCAGCGGCCTTCCCTTCATCTCCGCGAAAATATCGCCCAGTGTACCTGGCCAGTCTTCGGGCGCCAGCGGCGCGAGGGTGGGGGAATCCGTCATGGTCAAGCACTCTCCTTACGGCAAGGGGAATATCGAGCAGGTCTCCACGCCATGGGCAATCAATTTTCCATCCGGGCCAGTCGATTTGGCTTCGCTCGTCGCCACAGACCGGCCTATATGAACAAGCTTGCCTTCGCAAGTGAGCCGACTGGTTCTAGAAGTAACCGAGCCGATAATATTAACCTTGAATTCGATGGTGACAAAACCGCTCCCTTGCGGAATTGCCGTGTGAACGCAAGACGCCAAGGCATTATCCAAGACCGTGGCGACCCATCCTCCGTGGGCGCTTCGGATGGGATTATAGTGATCTTCAGTGGCGACCGCGTGAAATTCCGTCCGGCCCTGTTCCGCCCCAACCTTCTTAACATTCTCGATTTTGTAAATTGGCGCTGACGTCAGACAGCCTATCAACGGCTTTCCGGTATAGTTTTCGCTCGTATTCGAGGTTCGTGGTCACGATCTTAACCATGATTACATCGATCCGGCTCTTGCCTCGCTTGCCAGGAGGCCTGCCATTTCGCCGTCAATAATGGGTCCAGACCCTAAAACTTGATGATCATCTCCGCGCTGTAAAAGGCGTCATCATTCCGGTCAAATAAATCATCAATGCCGCCGCGGAGAAGTATGTGCTTCTCTGGAGATTCCCAGAATATATCCAAGCTGGCGTCTGGGGAGGCATCCAACCGGACTGTATTCGCCGCGTCGGCAAAACGCTCGGTTCGGTAGTTCAGGCGACCGACAAGATAGAACTTATGGGGCAAAACCCAGGTTCCCCCCACCGCAATCTTATGGCTTGGCATATAGGGTAAATCGTTGCCGTTGTAAGTGATTCCGGTGTTTTCCGAGCGGGCGTAGCGATATCGCCCAAATAGCGAGATTTCATCGGAGAGGATATGGTTGACGCCAACTCCAAATACCGTTGCACTCCCTTTTTCAAAATCAGGATAGTCGATCCATTCGGTGAACTCCTCTGCCGTAATCGAGGCAAAATCCCGCTCCCGCAAAGTCTTCAGTTCCGTTTGGTCGGAGAGCGTGAAGACCTCTTGCGAGAACTTGTTATTGTCGATTTTTTTATGATCAACAAATCCCTTTAGAAATGTTTTTGGGGAGACCTCCCATTCTATTTGCCCGCGAAGGCGGTGGAGTTCTCCGCCAGCCTCGACCATGCGGTCTTCAAGCGGAATACCGGCCGTCGCGACCGGGGACAGGGTGGCGAAGGACGGGGGCCGGATCCAATTTTGATACACCAGGCGAACAAGACGGTTTTCATCGAACTTATAAACAATTCCAATGCGGGGTGAAACCCGGGCAATGGAAAGGTCTTCGCTGGAATCATCCACCAGAATTGGAGCGAAGAAGAGCGGCTGAATGGTTCCAATATAAGTGGCAAAACGATCAAAATCTTGGAGGTGCAGATCAGTTTGGACCAATAAGCGGGGTGTTATTTGATACCGGTGCGACACAAAGGCGCTCTTGTATTCTTCCTGGTAGTCGTAATCCAGAACGATCAGATCGATGAAGCTCAAGGAACCGTTGACGTCGGCATTGACAAAGGCGGCGTTTGTCTCCTTCCGGGCCCATTCCACGCCCCAGGAAATTTCATGCTTCTCGCCAAAATCAAAGGTGTGGCGCAGGCCGATTTCATCGAGATGGAAATTGTTATCGACGGCGATAAAGTCCTGATCTGGTGCGCTTCCAACCGTGGCGATGACATCGTCATCGGATTCCGTCTTGGCGCCTTTTAGCCAGAACTGGGACGTTGGCGAGGCTTTAAAATTGGCGCCCACATCCACGCGTGTCACCTCACGTCTGTCTGTGCCTGTGAAGTCTCCAACCTCCGTAAACTGCACTTTGTTGACGCTTGTATTGGCAAAGCCGAAAAGCCCAAAGGCATGGGTTGGCCTCACGCCGAGAGCGACCGTGAGCAACTCATTGTCGTTTTTTGAGGCCGGGTTGCTGGTTTCCTGAATGCCCCGTTGAACAAAAAAAGCGGCTGGGGTCACAGCGTTGGAAAAACCGCGCATCTCCGCGAAGGGAGCGCGTCCAAACAGGGTTTCGTTGTTTCCGATGCGGTTTCCGGCTCTGAAATGAAGGCCCGGCTTTTCAAACAATGTTTGATACCGGTTGCTGGCGCCAAATACCGTGGGGTCGGAAAGAAACCCTTGATATAGCTCGGAGTTCTTATTGAAGAGGCCAACATATCGATCGGCGAGGAAAAGATGGCTGCCTGCCCAATAGGGGTAGTATGATTCTTGCGCCGCCGTATTGGCCCATTCGGATAGACCGAAAAATTCGTAGGCCCTGCCCAAGTTGGCCGTTCCCCGCTGGTTGTTAGCGATCTGATTCAGTGATTTCAAATAGGGCATCAGCCGCTGGGCCTGACGCGCCGAGGTGACGGCATCACCCGGCTGAAACAGATCCGTTTGGATCATCGCGGTCAGAAGGTGGGGAAGGGGATCCCTGGGGTCGACCTGGCTCGCGGTTGCCATGGTGTCCAGTGCCTGGCGAATGAAACCAAGTTGATAATACGCAACTGCGGCGTAGACATGCGCGCGGGCATAGCGCGGCTCCATCAACCCGGCCTTCAAGAAATCATCCAGGGCTTCTTGTGTTTTGCCCCGCTTCAGCTTCATCAACCCCTGACCGGTGAGGGCGACGTAATCATCCGGGTTGCGTTTTAGCGCAGCATCGAACGCCTGCCGAGCGGCCTTAAAATTGTCGGAAAAAGTCTCCAAAGTGCCCAATTCACCTTGGAAACCGCGCTCTTTTGCATCCAATTCAATGGCCTTAAGCAGTGCCTCCCGGGCCGGAACCACATCTTCCCGTTCCGCTTCGATGATCCCTAGCCCATGCCAGCCTCTGGGGTCCGTCGGTTCCCCCTCTATCGCGGTACTGTAAGCGCCGCGAGCGACGCCCTCGTTGCCGCCCAATCGCGCTATTTGGCCCTGTACGAGCAGGGCTTCCTGGTTCGCGGGCTCTTGCGCCAGCGCCGCATCGATCTGGTTTTGCGCCATCTCGACTTTGTCGGTTATCAGGTATAACCGCGCCAACAACGCTTTTGCCGTGGCATTGTCCGGGCGTCCCACAACAGCGGCTTCAGCCGTATCAATAGCCTGTTCCACATCGCCAAGGGCCATGTATAGATCGGCCAACATGAGCTGGGCCGAGATATCTGATGCGGCCAAGCGGCGCAGTTCCGCGATGGCGGAGGCATAGGCTTGCTCTTCTATGCGGTCGGCGATACGCGCCAGGCGTGGATCAACCGTGCCAGCTTGACCGATCCAGCGTCGAGGCGCCGCGACATAGGCGGACACCCATTGAACCCGATCCCTGGGATTGACGACCGTCAGCTTCACCGGGGCCTGACCGATGCGGGCGCGCGCCTGCTCGTTGGAATTCACGGTAACGGCACCAAAATCGTTGAAGAATTCAACGGTGCCACTCAAGACCGTGATCGTTGCGGTGCCATCCTCCAAGACCTCCAGGTCCCAATCGGTACCCCGGATGGCGGCGGTCGCGGCGGGGGTTTGCATGGTCAGCGCCCCCCCGGTCCGTTTTGACTTCGTCCAAGCCCGGCCTTGGGACAGCGACAGGGTTGTGGTGCCCGATGCGGACCGATTGCCGACGTCCTTCACTTCCAAGGTCGTTTTTTCACTCAGTCGGATTTGGGTGAGATCCCGAAACAGCAACCCCATGCCACTATATTCTTGCGTCCGCACAAGATTGCCGGTGAACAAGTCCTGGTCGTTTTTGGCGGGGGTCCAATCGCGGGCATCGCGAACTTCGCCAACCCCTCGAACGCTAATGACATCAGCCGCCGCATCGGGGGCCATGTCGGCCTGGGCTTGCACGCTCAAGAAAGCGAAAATGGAGATACATGTTATCGTGGCGGCAGTTCGACGTTTGGACATTTTCACCCCACTCAAGACCCACAGGCACTAAAGCAAGAAAACGGGGAGATGTGAATAACTAGATTTCAAAAGTATCTTTATACGGGGACAAAAGAGCTAATGACGCGCCCTAAGTGTTCGCTGCAGGATCGGGGGCAAAAAACCCATAAACGGAATTGGAGAGCTCGACGGCAGCGAAGACAACTTCCGTCTCGCCGCACCGAACTGCTACCGGTGTCGTGCTGTACTCCTGGTCTTGATAATGGGGATGGCGAACAGTGACCCGAAGATGCTCCAACCGATACCAATCATGATCCCAAACATTGTCGATCATGCCGATCTTCAGCGGTTCGCCTTCCGTTGCCATCGCGATATACGGCCAAATCTGGTCGTCTTGCATGTTCACTTCCCTAGCCGGAACGGACGACATGATCTGCTCTTTTTTGCAGGTGCGGGTCAGTTCACCTAAGAAAGCGCTAAGTTGATGGTCTCGCATCTGCTACGACGGTATTGACACGTTCGAACGCGCCGACAACTTCGGACCCTACGAACCCGACAGACACCAAAATAGCCAAGGCCACGCCCGATACAATAAGTGCATACTCAATACCGTTGGCACCTGACGTATCGGCGAAGAAACGCCGCAATAACGGGGATTTACAATTTATCCTCAAATTTTCCTCCTTGGTCTTCATGGTTTCCTCCGGAAAGCGTTTTCTCGGGAGCTTCAAACTTGCGACGCAGTATACCGATGATTGAATGGAAAAGTGGTGTGACAAACATCACAGGTGACGGACTCGTGAACGCTCGTTACTGGGCCGTAGACGCATAAATGCGATGCAAATGGTCGGTATGTATGAAATTCTTCACAAGGCATCAGGGCACCTGATACCGGGTTGGTTCTCAAGTCCTGACAACGCTGTGGGGGAGGTCCTACACCCGATCCGAAGGACGCGAAACCCGCCGACCCAGGACGGCGACCCCGCTTTTCGGGTGGCTCCTGGTCCTTGCTGGCGGGTTCACGCGCTATCAACACCGTATTTATGAGTTTGCGGCCTAATACAAGAGGCTGAAGCGGTATCACGTTCAGTCCCCGTGAACACGCAACCCATCAAACTCTCGCTGTTTTTTTAGGGAGTCGCGCTGTGGCAAACGCGGCACCCTTTGCCAAACCCGACCCTCTCACATGGGGTGATTGGACGAGGGGACGCAAAAAACTGGGACTTCTTCAGGGGAATTAGCCTCTTTGAACATTCCCTTCGGAAATACCATACAACTTACTTGTTTTGCGCCAGGAAGGACGTCGGACGAAGATTGTTATCCAACCAGCGGCGATCATGAGAATTGAAAGAATACCGGTGATATTCGCAAGGGTAGATAACGATTGGGCGGGGGCCGGGAATACGCCCCAGGCGATCAGCAGATAGGAGAGCGACCCCCCAGTAATTGCAGCAAGAATTGACAGCGATATGCGACTGGGAAGTTTTGGAAACTTGGAGACTGACATTTCGTATTCCTTTCTGACTGTAAAACAGCAACCCGCGACAATCGGGCTAGAAGCATCGGACGATCCTGAACCCATGCGCATTCGACTTACCCAAGGGAAGGGAAACGAACCACCAGGGCACTCCAAATGTGTCAGTTTGACGTCGAAAAGAGAGTAAAGGTCGGTGCCGTAGACTTTCTGTGATGGAAAGCACAGCTCACAGCCATTTGAATAGGCGTCGTCGTTTTTTCTCTCCCCGTTGCCGGCAAAAATCGCTTCGGTGAGACGCGAATGGGACAGATTAGGGTGAACTGATAAGGGAGGGTCTTTGCCTCATCGTAACCGTCAAGGAATGAAGATGAGACAAAACCCTTTATCCCCGAAGAGTCACGGGGAGACGGTCGTCAGGCCGGTGGAAATGCAACCAGGCTCGTTGCCGCGTACGCTGACAGCAGCATTAACTTGCTGCCACGCGGCGGTCACCGCTTGGCCGAGGGCTTTGATATGCAGGTCTTCCGTATCCTGGGAAATGACCGATAGGCGCAGCACCGTGCGGTCGCCCCAGCGCGCGGTGCGCACAAAAACATGATGGTTGGTATTAAGGCGATGGGCGAGTTCGGTAATTTTTCGCGCCTCATTTTCCGGATTGCGACAGGCAACGACCACTTGATTCAAGGCGATGAGGTTGAGGACAGAGAGTCCGTCGATCTTGCGCAGATGATCGCCTAAATGAGCCGCGGCGGTGCAATGGCGATCAATCAGGTCAGCCACACCGTGGCGCCCCAGGCTGCGCAGCACCGCCCAGGCGGCAAAGCCGTTGGCACGGCGCGAGAGTTCCGGCACATAGGCCGATGGGTCGCGCGCATCGTCCTCCGACGGGTTCAGATATCCCGCATTCATTCCCATGGCGCGACGGTGCGCCTCCCGATTGCGGATGATGGCGAAACCCGAGGCGTAGGGCAGTTGCAGCCATTTATGGCCATCGACAGACCAACTATCGGCCAATTCGGCGCCGTCGGTCATGCCTTTTTTGGTTTCTGATGCCCGCGCCCATAAACCGAAGGCGCCATCCACATGCGTCCAGGCCCGATGGGCCTCTGCGATTTCGGCGATTTCGGCAAGCGGCTCGAAACCGCCGGAATTGATATGCCCGGCCTGCGCCACGATGATCTTGGGGCCATCATGGCTGTTCATGGCCTTGGCGAGGTCATCGGCGCGCATCAGGCCCGCGGCATCTGACGGCAGTTTTACGAAATTGGCATCGCCGAAGCCCAGGTGGCGCAGCGCCGAGAAATTGGCCACATGGGCATCTTCGCTCAGATAGATGCGGGCCAGGGGCGCGCCTTGAAAACCATTTGCTTCGAAGTCATGGCCAAACCGTTGCAACACGTCGGCGCGTGCGGCGGCGAGACCCACCAGGGTCGCCATGGTGGCGCCGCTGACGAAACCGACCGAACTTTCACGGGGGAGATCCAGCAGGTCCAGAAGCCAGGCCTCGACGGCCTCTTCGGCAATGGCGGCGGCGGGGGAAGATTGGTATAGCGCGGCATTTTGCCCCCAAGCGCTGGTCAGCCAGTCTGCGGCCACCCCAACCGGGCTCGATCCGCCGACCACCCAGGCGAAGAAATTGGGATCCGTGCTGCCGACCAGGCCGGGTTCCGCGGCATTGATAAGTTCATCAATAACGACAGAACCCGGTCGGCCTTGATCTTCCAGCGGGGTGCATAGCTGGGCCCGCAAAGCGGCGGTGGAGATGCTGGGGCTGAGGGGGCGCGGGTGGGCGCGATAACCCTGGCAATATTGCGCGGTGCGGGGAAGCAGGTCATCCGTTGCCGGTTTATTGAGTGTCCTGTTCATGGCCGCCTCCGCGCTCCGATGATTTTCGGTTAAGGGTTACGGGTGAGCGCGACGCTGTGATCGACCACCTGGGCATCCCGCAGGGCGAGATACCAGGGATCCGTGGCGAGCGCCCGGTCCACCAGGTCATTGACGATCGTGGCCTCCACATCTGTATCAATGGCGATGCGCAGCCGCGTGGCATAGGGGGCCGCGGTGCGGGCGCTCAGGCCCATCAGGGCGGCATCGTCGAAATCATTTTCGATGATGACCTCGACGGAGCGAAAGGTCAGGCCCTCGCGCGCAGCCAGCATTTTCACGCCGATGGCGACGCAGCTCACGATACCGGCCCGCGCATAAAAGCCGGGGCTGGGTCCGGCGGCATCGCCGCCCATGTTCTGACCCATATCGGCGATGGCGCTGTAGTCCCCCTGGGCGATGTTGCAGGCAAGACCATCTGCAACCCGCCCGGTGGTGACAATTGTATTTTGCGCGGCGGCAAGGTCTTGGCGCATCCGCTCAATGACGGTGTTCTGATGGGTGCGAATGCTTTCGTCACGTGGTGAAAGGGCAGGGGCGGCTGAGGCGGCAGAGTCGGCAGAGGGGCGGGTCATGGGGTATCCTTTCAAGCCGCCAGGCGGCTCTGCAGTTGGAGGATATGATCCGCATGGGCCTCGGCATCCGCGCCGACACCGTCGAGGAGCGCCGAATTGCGCCGCCGCATGAAGGGCAGCCCGAGCGCATAGAGGCCGGGGGCCACGCGGCCTTCAGTATGGCTCAGCGCGCCTTTCCTGTCGAAGACCGGCAGATGCAGCCAGCGATAATCCGGGCGGAAACCCGTGGCCCAGAGGATGGTGCGAACACGCCCGCCGGACATATCGAGAGTGAGGCGCGGCGCCGCCGGGAAACGGGTCCCTTCGAAACGTTCAACCGGCGCGACCCCCGCGAGCCCCTGGGTGTCGGCCCATGCGTCGAGGGTATCGAGCAGCCGGTTCATCTTCAGGTCTGACAGGGCGCAATGGTTGGCAAGCCCGCCGGAAAAAAGCGCGGTGCCGTCGCGCACCATGCTCAGGCGCCCGACGATTTCGACCCCGGCGTCAGTCAGCATGTTCAAATCGGAAAACCGACGGCGCATGGATCCCATCAGTTGCAGCGAGGGGAGACGCCGCGCCCGGTCCAGATCGTCGACGGCGTCTGTGGCCTCCGACAGAATTCCTGCGCGATCCATCCACCATTGGATGTCCTTACCGCGATAATGTCGCGGCATGCGGATATGTTCCCCGGTAGAGAGAAAGACCTCATGGCCCGCCGCGCGGATCTCCGCCGCGAGTTGGACGCCGGTGGCCGATGCGCCGACCACCATCACCGGGCCCGGGGCGAGCTGGTCTGGATTGCGATAGTCAAGCGCCGTCATTTGCGTGACCGCCGCGGGAACGTCTGCGGCGCAGGCCGGAACGTTTGCAAGAGTGCAGGCACCATTGGCGAGGATAACGCGCGCACAGGTCCAGTCACCACGATCGGTCTGGACGCGATAGCCCTGGCCCTCCGCCGTGACGGATTGTACCTGTGTCCGGGTTTCGATGGGGGCGCCGCTGACGGCGGCATACTCGCCCAAATGCACGGCGATCTCCTCTTTGGACATGAAACCATCCGGGTTATCGCCGGTATAGGCGAAGCCCGGAAGCCTGCATTGCCAGTTGGGGGTCAAGAGGCGCAGGCTGTCCCACCGCTGGTGGGTCCAGGACTGCGCGACCTCGCCGCGTTCCAGGACCACATGTCGAATACCGCGCTTGGTCAGGCTGTGGCTCATGGCCAGACCCGCCTGCCCGGCGCCGATAATGACGGCTGAGATGTATTTCATGGTTCTGTGCATCTTCTTACGTCCGGGTGAGGGGGGAGGGGGATCAACCGACGGTAACGTTCACGTTCGTCGGGTTGGTGAGGATGTCAAAAACCGCAGAGCGTTTTTGCGATTGGGCGACCAGGGCGCGGATCTCGTCCTCGGTTGCATCGGCGTCGATCTCGAACCGGACGCGGATCGCCGAAAAACCGTTGCGCAGGTCTGGGTCCATGCCGAGGATACCACGCACGTCGATATCGCCTTCCACGATGGCGTTTACCTTGTTCAACTGGATGCCACGATGCTGCGCGACGGCGGCAACACCACCGGTCAGGCAGCTGGCCAGCGCGGCCAGGATGATTTCCGGCGGGGTCGGGGCCCGGTCGGCGGCGGCGAAGACTTCGGGGTGGTCGCTTTCGATGTGGAAGGTCTGTTTGCGCTCATGTTCCTGACCAAGGCCGAAATAACCGTTGATCGTATTGGTGTTATTGGTGCCTTCGTTCCAGGTGCAATTGCTGCGGAAGGTAAAGGCGGCGGCTTCGGGCATTTGTTCAAACGCGCCACGCGCGCCGATCAGGGCTTCGGTGTTGACGCCGTTGGTGACAGTCTTGGTCATCGTGGTGGTTTCCATTGTCGTGTTCCTCTCGGGTGTTGCGTTGTGATGAACAGACAATACCGCCGGGCCGCGGGGCGGTCTTGATGGGGCCATGGGAATTTCATGAGGAAAGTCTGAGTTTTTCCTGGGGAAGCCTAAAACCGGCGTTTGGGCTTCCTCCTGGCCATCGATCCGGCGCTAGAGCCGGATCGTTGAAATCCTGGTCAAAAGCATGACCATGATTTCAACGTGAATCCGTCTCTAAACAAAATCTTAGAGGGCGATTCACGACTTAATTTGTATCATTTCATGATTCATATTAAGCCGATCCCGCTCTACACAAACCAGCTCGCATCCACGGCGCCGGGGGCAACACCCAGCAAGACCAGCGATCCGGTCGCATCGGTGATGAGCGCATTGCCGAAACCGTCATCGCCAACACTCCAAGATCCCGATGCATCGACAAGATCGCCTTCGATTGCGCTAAAGTCCGTGACCACATCACTACCGGCGGACATGGTGAACAGGTCCGCGCCATCACCACCGGTCAAGGTGTCATCGCCACGCCCGCCAAACAGCGTATCCGCGCCGTCGTCGCCGTAAAGGCGGTCGTCGTTCCACAAGCCTTCCAGCCAGTCATTGCCGGCACCCCCATGAGCCTCCAGATCGACGGGGTCGAGGCCTGCCGGTACGGATCCGTCCAATATGACGGAATCCGCCATTGCCCCCCCGAAAAATTCGATATGGAGGTCGAAATTCGGCAGGCCGGGATGCCAATAGTCTCCAATCACCAGTTCTGTGGGACCGCCATTGGCCGTAAATGTCAGGTCGAGATCAATCGCGAGTTTTCCAGAGTTAATCGCGATATCTTCGAGCGCATTTAAATCAAACGGAGACCGCTGCACGCCGTTTACGCTTGTTACGATATTTCCTGCCGGGCTGGTTGACGGATCAAACAAAGACCAAACCGTTGTCCCAACCGTCGAACCGACGAAGGCAACATCAACAAAGAGAGCCGGAATGACCGATCCGCCGAAATCTCCGCCGTAAACGGTGGCCGATAGGGATTCTCCGGAATCAAAGGCAATCGTCTCAACATTCGTGACCGAAAACAAAGAGGCTCCCGCATTTGATTCGATATCGAAAATTAAGGGTGTCGGCGCAGCGGGGTTCGATGAAACGACAAGGGGATCGGTATGGTAGTTTGGTTGCGTCATGGTGTAGGACCCCATGGCATCGGGAAGCAACAGGGTATCATTGCCGCTGCCCCCGTCGATACTGGCCCCTACGCCCGCAAAGGTTGCGGTGGCTTTACTGACAAGGATAGTATCGTCGCCGGTGCCGCCGTCCACATTGTTCCCACCAAGCGCGTCCTCCAGGATAATCAGGTCGTTTCCGCCGTCACCCGAGAGCGTGTTAAAGCCTTCGCTCCCCAGCAAGGTATCGTCGCCGGCGCCGCCCACCAAAGTGTCGTCACCGTCCGTCAGGTCCGTTGCCGCGTGATCGTAGAGCAGATCGTTGCCGGTCCCCCCCAGGATCACATCTTCGGCGCTGCCGCCAACCAACGTATCCGCGCCGCCGTTGCCTACCAATAAGTTCAGGGTTCCGGGCAAGCTGACTCCACCAGCGCCGAGATGGTCATCGCCGGCGCCGCCGATGAGTGTGTCGTCGTCATCCCCGCCAGTGCCGATAATGGCAACATTGCCGGTATCAGCAATGATCGAATCATCTCCTGCGTCGCCGAAAAATTCGATGCCGCCTGGCCACAGGCTGGTGGCGGAGAAGTCGCCGATCACTTCCAGTTTGTCGTTTGACCCATCACCGGTGAATGTCAGCCCCGTGATGGCGCCATATTCCTGGATCACCCCCGTATCCAAATTGGTGACCTGAACCAGGAAATGCCCGTTGAGTCCGCTACTGGTGGTTACCCGCCAATTGCCCGCCCCAAAGGTCGCGGTGCCCGTGGTCGTGAGGTCGATCAGCGATCCATCCCCGAAGGTGATCCGTTCCACATTGGACAGGGAATCCGCACCATCGTCGCCGTCTGCCGCATTCAGGTCGGTGACGCTGAAGGTACCGGTCGGGAGATGCACAAGGTTGATGGTGTAGTCGGCAAAGGCGCCTGCATAATGCACGGTGTCAAATCCAGCACCGCCATTCATCTGATCGTTGCCGCCGCCGCCGATCATCAGGTCGTTGTCATTGCCGCCGTTCAGCAGATCATTGCCAGCGCCGCCAATCAGGGTATCGTCCCCGTTCTGGCCGGACCCGCTGATGCCATCGGTGGAAAGCAAGCCGGACCCATCGAGAATATCGTCGCCATCGCCGCCAAAAAAGCCGAAAGCGAGGGTGTTGGAAAATGCCGACGGGTCAAAACTACCCTGCAAGGTCAGCGTGTTGGACCCGGTGCCCCCGTAAAAGCGCAGGCTGATAATATGTCCAGCCAAATCCGTTTCGTTCGACGGTTGGGACAATATTTCGGCAAAATCATTCAGGCCATCGGGGGTCAGGCCATCGACCGCCGTCACCACCCAATCTCCATCGGCATCATCGGCATAAAAGAACGGCGGCTCGCCCAGATGCAGCGTGTAGCCGTCCGCGAAGTCTACACGTTCCACATCGACCAGCAGGTCGGTGCCATCGGCGATGCCATCGCTGGCGTCCGTATCCTGCACGGTGATTTCATTGCCGGAAACAGAGACGGCATAGGCGGAAAAGGCGCCGTCATACTGGGCCACGTCAAACCCGGTGCCGCCTTGGAAGGTATCATCGCCTGCGCCACCGTTGAAGGTATCGCCATCCGCGCCGCCATCAAAAACCAGGTTATGGGCCGAGGTCACCGCGGACCCGTCAATCTCGTCGTTACCCGCCGCGCCGTTGAAATAGATTGTGCTGGGGGCGAGCGTGGTGTTGGTGAAATCCCCGGCCACATTCAGGTAATCGTCGCTGGTGCCGCCGTCAAACTGCAGGTCGGTGGGGCCGAGCAGATATTCCACGAAGCTGCCCAGCGCGCTGACCGATTCCACGCGGATGAAATCCACGCTCGGGGTCGTCGTGGGCGCATTGGTGACATACCATTCGTTAAAGCCGGAAGCATCCCCGGCATAGGTTGCCAGCCCGCCAACCGGCACCCCCAGATGCAGCACCGTGCCGTCCCCGAAAACGACCTCTTCCATATTGGTCAGGCGGTCTACGCCATCCGCCTGGCCGTCAGCGCCGTCCACATCGGAGACGATGAGGGCATCGCCATCCACCGCAATGGCATAGGCGGTGAACACACCACCATAATGGGCGGTGTCATGATCGGCGCCGCCATCCAGGCTGTCATCGCCCGCGCCACCGAAAAACACATCATCCCCCGCGCCGCCATCGGCGATGATGGATTGCAGGCTGCCGGAACCATCCGCATCCACCGTATCCGCCCCGCCAAGGCCGGCAAACGAGAGGGTGCCGGGCACCAAACTGGTATTGGCCAGATCGCCGGTCATGGTCAGGCTGTTGGCGCCGCTGCCACCGGTGAAGGACAAGGCGGTGGGGCCATCCAAAAGGGCGGTCGTGCTGCCGGGTTGGGTCACCACACGGATGAAGTCCCGCCCTTCCGGGCCGCCCGCCACGGGGTCTACGATCCAGTCCGTTTCCGGGTCGATGGCGGTGAAAGTGCCGAGGGTGGGATCCGTCCCTAGCCCCACCACGGTACCATCCCCGAACACCAGTCGCTCGATGGCGGAGAGCCTGTCTGTACCATCCACATGGCCGTCACCGGCATCGGTATCGGCGACGATCACCTCTCCGGGGCCGAAAGCAAGGCTGTAGGCGGAAAACGCACCGCCATAATGCGCCGTATCCAGGTCTGCGCCGCCGGTCAGGCTGTCGTCTCCGGCACCGCCCAGGAACACATCTTCGCCGGTGCCGCCGTCCGCGATCAGGGCTTGCGTGCTGGTCAGACTATCCCCGTCGACCGCATCCGCGCCGCCCAGACCATTGAACACCAGAGCGCCCCCCAGCAGGGTGGTGTTGTCCAGAGATCCAGTCACCGTCAGGCTGTTGGCGCCCGCACCGCCGGTGAAGGACAGGTCCGTGGGCCCATCCAATAGGGATACCAGGCCGTCGGGCAGAATATCGACCTTGATGAAATCCCGCCCCGCGGGAGCCCCGGCCTGGGCGCTCACCAGCCAGTCCGTCTCCGGGTTGACGCTGGCATCGAAGGCGCCTTGCGCGGCGGCGGTCAGATCCAGGGTGGTCGGCGTGCCGCCATTATTGTCGAACCGGGCGAATTCGAACCCGGTCAGGATATCCGTGCCTTCATCGCCATCCGCGGGATCCGTATCCACCGCGGTGACCGTATCGCCGCTGAAGGTCAGAGCGTAGCCCCCAGGCGCGCCGCTGAACACGGCCGTATCCACCCCGGCGCCGCCTTCCAGCCGGTCATTTCCCAGGCCGCCGCCGATGTCGTCGCCGCCCGCGCCGCCGGTCAAGGTATCGTCACCGCCCGCGCCAAACGCCGCCACGGAATGATCGGAAACCAGCCCGGAGGCATCAACGATATCCACGCCGGAATTGCCATTGAAATGGATGGTGGTCGGCGCCAGGGTGGTGAGGGAAAAATCCCCGTCCACAATCAGGGTCGCGCCCGCCGGCGTGGCATTGAAAATAAAATCAGAGGCATCGGCGAACACCGCCACCATGTCGCCGGGATCGGTTTCCACCCGAATATGGTCGTTTACGCCGTCACCGTCGGGATAGTCCGTCGGCGTCATGGTCCAGGTGATCCGGTCTGTGCCGGTGGGGTCGAAAATCGCCTCGCCGTCCGGGCCCACATGGATTACCACATCGCCGGCGAATTCCAGGCTTTCGATATTGTGTAGAATATCCGTGCCGTCATCGCCGTCGGCGGCGTTTAAGTCGGTGATTTCAGACCGGCCCCCATTCAGCAGGCTGATGACATAGTCATCCGAATTGCCGAGATAAAAAGCGGTGTCGAACCCGCCATTGCCATCCAAGGTGTCGTCACCCGTGCCGCCATCCAGAAGATCATCCCCATCTCCGCCGAGCAGCCAATCATCCCCGGCTTCCCCATAGAGATGGTCGTTATCGCCGCCGCCGATCAGCTTGTCGTCCTTACCCGCGCCGTAAATCGTATCGTCGCCGCCGCCGCCGTTCAGCTTTTCCTTGCGATTGGTGCCAATAATCAGATCGTCATTCGATTTGGACATTTAGACCTCTTTTGTGGGGGCTTTCCGGGACTCATCTGGTTTGCGGACAGGAGAAGAGGATGGTTTGAGGATGGGATTTTGGTGGACAGATAAGATGGCTCGTTTCGTTGACGTAAATTTCAATTTAACGGCTCTTTAGCAATTAATAAGCCAAATTTAATATGGTTGTAATATCAAGGCTTTATCCGCCAATCTCTGTGAGGCCTTGCGCTGGGGTGTAAAAAATCACGACAGAGTAAGAGCGGGAGTTTTTCAAATAACCTTGTTTAAATTAGGGGTACCTGATATAATTTTTTCCGTCAAATACCTTCACCTGATTTCCCCAGCTAACAGTCGCGGACCGGAGTGCCTCCCCATGCGCCTGGACAGTTTTCCTCGTCTTTTTTTTGTATGGCAAATCGCTGTTTTCGCAGTCTGCACCCTCATTATGGGGGTGAGTCTTTCCCACGCGGTTGAGCCTGTGGCGTCGACGGCAGATCACAGCAAGTTCGATGCCTTGAAGGGGCCCTTTGAAACGGGACCCTCGGTTACCAAGGCATGCCTCAGTTGCCATACGGAAGCCGCGAAGCAGATTCATACCACCAAGCATTGGACCTGGCAGTTCCGCAACGAGGAAACGGGCCAACTGCTGGGTAAGCGCAATGTCGTCAACAATTTCTGTATTTCCACCGAATCCAATATCGGTTCCTGTTCAACCTGCCATGTTGGGTACGGTTGGACAGAACGTGAATATGATTTCACCAGCGAAGAAAACGTCGACTGTTTGGTATGTCACGACACGACGGCGACCTACAGTAAGAAGAAGGTGCGTTTTGGCGGCAAGCGGCTCGATCTCGCGCAGGTGGCGCAAAATGTAGGACCGACCAGCCGCGCAACCTGTGGTGCTTGCCATTTCAAGGGGGGCGGGGGTGATGCGGTCAAGCACGGTGACCTGGACCCCTCCATGCTGGTGCCGGATGTTTTTGTCGATGTCCACATGGATGCGGATGGTCTGAATTTTACCTGCGCCACCTGCCATGCCACGGATTCCCATGCCATCAGCGGCAGTCGCTATACTCCCAATGCCGAAGGGGCTGACTCCATCGTTCTCAAAGGCATCGGCAAACAGGACCGTGCGTCTTGTCAGGCATGTCATGGCGACCGGCCAATGCATGACGAGAAGCTCAATGATCATACGGATAAATTGGCTTGCGAGGTCTGCCATGTCCCCAGTTTTGCGCGCGGTGACTTTGCCACCAAAATGTGGTGGGATTGGTCGACGGCGGGCAAGCTGGACGAGAACGGCAAGCCGTTTGAGATCCACAATGAACTCGGCCAGGAAATCTATAATTCCAAGAAGGGCGATTTCGAATGGGGCTCGGATGTAACGCCGGAGTATGTGTGGTTCAACGGTACCGTCAATTATACCCTTGTCGGCGATTCCATCGATCCTGACGCCGTGGTGCCCATTAATCGCTTTGCCGGGGCCGCAGACGATCCGAATTCCCGAATTTGGCCGGTCAAGGTGATGCGTGGCAAACAGCCTTATGATTCGAAGAACAACAGCCTTGCCTATATCCATACCACGGGCAAAGACGGTTTTTGGACCACCTTCGATTGGGAAAAATCCATTCAGATGGCCATGGATGCCGCGGGCGCGCCTTACAGCGGAGAGTATGGTTTTGTCGAAACAAGCATGATGTGGCCGATGGCCCACATGGTGGCGCCGGCAAAGGATTCTCTGACCTGCACCGATTGCCATACCCAAGAGGGACGCCTGAATTCGATAGAGGGTGTCTATCTCCCGGGTCGTGATCGCTGGGCGCTGATGGATTTTCTGGGGTGGGGCCTAGCCGGGTTGACGCTCCTGGGCGTTCTTGCGCATGGCCTCATGCGTCTGGTTCTGTCGGGTAAAAAGGAGGCATGAGCATGCCCCAAACCACAACCTATCTTTTGACCCGTCGGCAGGTCATGGCGGCGGGCGGTGCGGCGGCCATCGTTGCCAGTCTGGCAACCTTGACCATTGGTAAAGCTGCCTGGGCGGGGCGCCAGGAAATGAAAGCCAGGATGGAAGAGATTACGGGTGGCGCAAAGCCGAAAAAAGGCCGTATTTCGATCACTGTGCCCGCCTACACGGAATACGCCAAACAGGTGCATACAAAGGTTGAGGTCGACAGCCCCATGACGGAGGCGGATCACGTCAAAACCCTGTACCTGCTTGGTGAACGCAACACGGTGCCAGATATCGCCACCTACCGTTTCACTCCCGCATCGGGGAGAGCCGTGATCAGCACGCGTATCCGCGTCGCGCAAACACAGATTATCACCGCTGTCGCCGAAATGAAGGATGGCTCTCTCTGGATTGGCAAGGCGCGCTGCAGGGTTGCTGCCGGTGCTGGTGGTTGCGGTTGAAAAGGGAGCTTGGACCATGGAAAAACCCCCACAAGTAAAAGTCGCTACAACGGCGCAGATCGGCGATGTCATTCCGGTCAAGACGAAGGCTTGGCATCCCATGGAAACGGGATGGCGCAAAGATTCTCACGGTCAAACCATCCCTCGCGATCGCGTGACCAACTTTGTCTGCATGTTTAACGGCAAGGAAGTTTTCAGCGCCGAATTTTTCTCGGGCGTCGCCGCCAACCCCTATCTGACCTTCTTCGTTAGGGTAGAGGGAAGCGGGGTGTTCGATTTCATCTGGCAGGCCGATGGCGGCAAGACATTCAAGACGTCTTCAAATCTTTCGGTCGCTACATCCTGATCCGAGGCCTTCACCCTTCGATCACGGCAACCCAATAAATGGGATAGGAGGAATATCATGAAACGCCTGTGGGCAGCCTTTGCGGCTATCGGTATTCTTAGCTTGGGCGCTTGCGCCAGCGACGTGCAAATGGACAAAACAGCTGACGCCCCCAAGTTTAAGGAATACACCAACGTCATCGATTTTGACGCCATGAAAGCCCTCGCGGTGATCCCCACCCGCGAGGATGTCATGATCATCGACGCTCGCCCCAAGAAGCGGCGTTTCGATGTGGGGCACATCCCGGGAGCGGTGAGCATCCCGGACACTTTCTTCGCCAAGATGACCGACAAGCTTCCGGCGGATAAAGGCACCCGGTTGGTATATTACTGTGGGGGCTTCAAATGTGCGCTCAGCCATAAATCGGCCTACAAGGCGGAGGCCCTGGGGTACACCAATATCGCCGTTTACGCCGGCGGCGAACCGGAATGGAAAGCGAAAGGCGAGCTTCTTTCCATGTCCGCAACCCATCTTAAAAAGTTGATGGACAAGAAAGAGTCCAAGGTCGTGGTGATCGATTCCCGGCCCACGCGCGGGCGTTATAAAAAAGGTCACATTCCCGGCGCGATCAATATCCCGGATACTTTTTTCGCCAAGATGACCGACAAATTGCCGACGGATAAATCAACGCCGCTGGTCTTTTATTGCCAGGGGCCAAAATGTCCGCTCAGCACCAAATCAGCCATTAAGGCAAAAGCGCTTGGGTATACCAACGTGATGGTTTTCCAAGGCGGGTACCCTGAATGGGTGGCGGCCTTTGGCGAAGGTGCAAAGGGTTAAACGCTCTTGAATTTTTCCGATGCCGCGCACGGCGGATTTCCTCTGCGCGGCATCACCCCGTTTTGTCCCCGTTCTCAAAGGAGACTTTGGATATGTTAAAATCGTTCTTCCTGGGCACAGCAATGGCGTGCCTCATCAGCGCCTCCGCGATGGCGGCTGATCTTGTTCCCACCGCCGATGGCGATACGGTGACGGTTGATTCCTTTCAGGCCGTCATGGCTGAAAATCCAGAGTCGATCTACCTGATCGATGTCCGGGATGCGGGGGAATTCGCCCAAGGCACGTTTAAAGGCGCCATCAATATTCCCGTAGAACAACTTGAAGACAAAGTGGCGGGCCTGCCAAACGACAAGCCGACGGTCTTTGTGTGCACCACCGGCGCGCGTAGCGGCGAAGCCTATGACATCGTAAAGATGGTCGATGAAAGCCGTGATGTTTATTTCCTGAACGCTGAGGTCACTTTTAAGGCCGACGGCAACCACGTGGTAACGCCGATCGAGTAACCAAATTGCCGTCCTAAAACAGCATATTCCAGGGAGGGCGGGACGTTTGGTCGGGGGCCTGCCCCCCCCGCGCGCAGGTGCGTCGCGGGAGAGCACACCGCCCCTTTGGGGGGAAGAGGACTAGCTGACTCTGGTCAAAGTGCGCTTCACGGCGTCTTGCCAGCCAGCGTATTTGACGGCCCGGGTTTCGACATCCAGTTGGGGCTCAAAGCGTCGGTCCAGCGCCCAGGACTCCGCGAAGCTCGCCGGATCCGGGCAGACACCGGCTTGCAGCCCGGCCAGATAGGCGGCGCCCACCGCCGTGGTTTCCAGCACCGTGGGCCGGTCCACCGGCATGTCCAGAATATCCGCCAGGAACCCCATGGCCCAATCAGAGGCGGTCATGCCGCCATCCACCCGCAGGATCGACGCCGCACCGGCCAATCCCGGCCAGTCGCCCCGCATGGCCTCGATCAAATCCTTGGTTTGGTATCCCACGCTTTCCAGCGCCGCCCGGGCCAATTCCGCCGGACCGGTGCCCCGGGTCAGACCATAAAGGGCGCCGCGCGCATGGGCATCCCAATGGGGCGCGCCGAGACCGGTAAAGGCAGGTACCAGGTAAACCGATTGATTGGGATCGGCCCGGTCCGCGAGCGGGTGGGTCTGTTCGGCGGACTCGATGATCTGCAACCCGTCGCGCAGCCATTGCACCGCCGCCCCGGCGACGAAAATCGATCCTTCCAGAGCGTAGGTGGTTTCCCCCTTCAGGCGGTAGGCGATGGTGGTCAGCAGCTTGTTTTTGGAGGTCACCGGCGTGGTGCCGGTGTTGAGCACCGCAAAGCAGCCGGTGCCGTAGGTGGATTTGATCATGCCCGGCGCGAAGCAGGCCTGACCGATGGTGGCCGCCTGCTGGTCTCCGGCGACGCCGAGAATGGATATCTCGCCACCGAAATATTCCGGGGCGCAGGTGCCGAAATCATCGGCGGAATCGCACACCCGGGGCAGCATGGGCTCCGGCACCTCCAGCAGGGCCAAAAGATCTGAATCCCAGCGGTTTTCGTGAATGTTGTACAACAAGGTGCGGGCCGCATTGGTGGCGTCGGTCACATGGGAAACCCCGTTGGTCAGCTTCCAGATTAGATAGCTATCGACCGTGCCGAAACAGAGTTTTCCGGCGCGCGCGGCTTGGCGGGCGCCGGGCACGGTTTCCAGGATATAGCGCAGCTTGGTGCCGCTGAAATAGGGGTCCAGAACCAGGCCGGTTTTCGCCGCCGTCATGGGTTCATGGCCGGCTTTCTTCAGCCCGTCGCAATAATCGGCGGTGCGGCGGTCCTGCCAAACAATAGCGTTATGGATCGGTTTGCCTGTCTCCCGTTCCCACACCACCGTTGTTTCGCGCTGATTGGTGATGCCGATGGCGGCGATATCCTCGGGGTTCGCGGCCGCCTTATCCAAGGCCGCCGTGCAGGTGGCGAGAACCGATTGCCAGATTTCCTCCACGTCATGCTCTACCCAGCCGCTCTGCGGGAAATGCTGGGTAAACTCCTGCTGAGCGACGGATTTGATGGTAAGGTCCGGGTTGAACAGGATGGCGCGGCTCGATGTGGTGCCTTGATCGATGGACAGAATATAAGTCGACATGACGTGGCTTCCCTGACAATGATTTTGATTATTTTAGTAAGACGAACCCTGAGTATAAAAAAAAACTGCCGGGACCCGAAGGCCCCGGCTGGCAGAAGTTGAGTTCTGGCTTATTGCCAACGCTTGATGATGTCTTCGTAGGCGATGGTTTCGCCTTTCGGTTTTTCATTGTCGAGCTTGGCCTTGGCGCCGCCCTTGCCAAGCCATTCGGCGGCATCCTTTTCGGGATTTAGCCGCGGGCCGCATCCGCCATACACATTGGCTTTTTCGTCCGCCGCCTGCATGCGGGTCATCACCTGGTCCATTTCACCGGCGAGCCGGTCCATGGCCTGTTGCGGCGTGAAGGCGCCCGAGTTCACATCGCCGATATTCTGCCACCACAGTTGCGCCAGTTTCGGATAGTCCGGCACGTTGACGCCGGTCGGGGTCCACAGCACCCGGTCGGGGGAGCGATAAAACTCGATCAAACCGCCCAGTTTCGGGGCCCGATCCGTGAAGCTTTGATGGCGCACGGAGGAATCGCGGATGAAGGTCAGGCCCACATGGCTTTTCTTCACGTCCACGGTTTTGGAGACCACGAACTGCGCATACAGCCAAGCGGCCTTGGCGCGATCGGTGGGGGTGGATTTCAGGATGGTCCAGGACCCGGCGTCCTGATAGCCCAGCTTTTGGCCTTCGACCCAATAGGGGCCGTGCGGCGACGGGGCCATGCGCCACAGGGGCTCGCCCGCATCATTGACGGTGTTGTTCCCCTCGCTCTTGGGCGCCACCATGGAGGCGGTGAAGGCGGTATACCAGAAGATCTGCTGTGCCACATTGCCTTGTGACAGGGCGGGCAGGGATTGGTAGAAGTCGTAGCTCGCGGCGCCCGGAGGGGCATATTGCCGCAGCCATTCATCCCATTTACGAATGGCATAAACCGCCGCCGGGCCATTGGTGCCGCCGCCCCGGGTCACCGAAGCGCCCGCCGGATTACAAGAGCCTTCCTCCATGCGAATGCCCCATTCATCGATGGGGCGGCCATTGGGCAGACCGGCGGAACCGCCGCCGGCCATTGACAGCCAGGCATCGGTCATGCGCCAACCAAGATCGGGGGCGCGCTTGCCATAATCCATGTGACCAGAAATACGGACGCCGTCGATTTCCTTCACATGGACCGAGAAGAATTCGGCGATATCCTCATAGGCGGACCAGTTCACCGGCACGCCCAGATCATAGCCATACATTTCCTTGAACTTGGCTTGCAGTTCCGGTTTGTCGAACCAGTCCTTGCGGAACCAATAAAGATTGGCAAACTGCTGGTCGGGAAGCTGATACAGCTTGCCGTCCGGGCCGGTGGTGAAGGACTTGCCGATGAAATCATCGATATCCAACATGGGGTTGGTGACGTCCTTGCCATCGCCCGCCATGAAATCGGTAAGGTTCACCGCCAGTTGCAGGCGGGAATGGGTGCCGATCAGGTCTGAATCGTTGATATAGGCGTCATACAGATTGCGCTAGGTCTGCATCTGCGTTTGTACCGCCTGCACCACTTCGCCTTCGCCCAACAGCTGGTGATTCACCTTGATGCCGGTGATTTCCTCAAACGCCTTGGTCAGGGTCTTGGATTCATATTCATGGGTCGGAATGGTTTCCGACAGCACGTTGATCTCCATGCCCTTAAACGGCTCGGCCGCTTTGATGAACCATTCCATCTCCGCTTTTTGGTCGTCCTTGGACAGTGAAGAAGGTTGGAATTCGTCATTGATCCATTTTTCCGCTTCCGCCATCCCGGCATCGGCCTGTCCGGCCGCGCAGAGAAGGCCGATGACGGCCATGGATGCCATAAGTTTTAATCGCATAGGTCTTCCTCCCTAGGGTTCAAATACCTTACGGTACGGGTGTCAGGACGGGTCGACGCCTGACATTCTTGTGGCGTTCCCGGCATTTCGAGCCGTGGAACGGTCTTTCGCGCCGACCGGTTCGAACGCGAAATTCTGTGAATGGGTCCAAGAACGACATTCAGGCCCATCGGAAATAAATCCCGGCGACGGCGACTGAAACCAGCGTGGCGCCCCAAAGGGGCCAGGTTTCCGGCGCCAGTCCCAACCAGGCCAAATGGATATAAGCCGCAGTCAACAACGAAATAAACAGCCGATCCCCGCGGGTGGTATCCAAATGGAGAATACCAAAGCGCGGCGCCCCGCCGGGCCGGGCCAGCTCCCAGATTGTCATGCCCACCAGGAACACGGCGATGACCGAAAAGAAGGTGGCGGTCTGCCAGGTCCAGGCCATCCAACTGAGATCCATGATCAGACCCTCCCCAGGGCGAAGCCCTTGGCGATATAGTTGCGCACGAAATAGATCACGATGGCCCCGGGGATGATGGTCAGCACCCCGGCGGCGGCCAACAGGCCCAACTCGTACCCGGCGGTACTGGCGGTGCGGGTCATCACCGCCGCGATGGGCTTGGCCTCCACCGCCGTCAGGGTCTTGGCCAGCAGCAGTTCCACCCAGGAAAACATGAAGCAGAAGAACGCGGTCACGCCGATCCCGCTGGCGATCAGCGGCATGAAGATTTTCACGAAGAATTTGGGGAAGGAATAGCCGTCGATAAACGCGGTTTCATCGATCTGCTTCGGCACGCCGGACATGAAACCTTCTAAAATCCACACCGCCAGCGGGATATTGAACAGGCAGTGGGCGAGGGCAACCGCGATGGGCGTATCGAACAGCCCCACCGCTGAATAGAGCTGGAAGAACGGCAGCGCGAACACGGCAGGCGGCGCCATGCGGTTGGTGAGCAGCCAGAAGAACAGATGCTTATCGCCCAAGAACCGGTAGCGGGAAAAGGCATAGGCGGCGGGCAGGGCCAGGGTCACCGAGAACACCGTGTTCATCACCACATAGGTGATGGAATTGATATAGCCGTTATACCAGGTGGGGTCGGTCAGGATGGTGACATAGCTGTCGATGGTGAATTCCTGGGGAAACAGGCTGAACCCGCCCAGGATTTCGTTGGTGGTCTTGAACGACATGTTCAACAGCCAATAGATCGGCAGCATCAGGAACAGGATATACAGGGTCGGGATCAGCCAGCGCAGCCGGGTCATTTGTTTTCTCCCCGCATGGTCAGGGTATAGAACAGCCAGCACACCAGCAGCGTCATCAGGAAGTAGATGATGCTCATGGCGGCGGCGCTGCCCAGGTTGAATTCGCCCAGGGCCGCCTTCACCAGATCAATGGACAGGAAGGTGGTGGTATTGCCCGGTCCGCCCCCGGTCAGCACGAAGGGTTCTGTGTAAATCATGAAACTGTCCATGAAACGGAGCAGGAAGGCGATGGTCAGCACATGCTTCATCTTCGGCAGTTGGATGAAGCGGAACACCGCCCAACGCGAGGCGCCGTCGATCCGCGCGGCCTGATAATACGCATCATCAATGGATTGCAGCCCCGCATAGGCCAGCAGCACCACCAGCGAGGTCCAGTGCCAAACATCCATCAGCACCACGGTGATCCAGGCGGCGGTGGGCTGGTTGGTGAAGTTGTAGGGAATGCCCGCCGCGTTCACCACATAGCCCAGGAAGCCGATATCCGGCAGGGCGAAGATATTCCACATGGCACCAACCACGTTCCAGGGCACCAACAGGGGCAGGGCCATCAGGACCAGGCAGACCGAGGACCAAATCCCCGTTTTCGGCATGGCCAACGCGATCGCCACACCCAGGGGAATTTCGATGGCCAGGATCACGGCGGTCAGGGTGAATTGCCGCCCCAACGCAGCCAGGAAACGTTCCGATTGCAGCACTTCGCGGAACCAGCGGGCGCCTTCGAAGAAAAAGATATTATCGCCAAAGGTATCCTGGACCGAGTAGTTGACCACGGTCATCAGCGGCACCACGGCATTCAGCGCCACGATTAACAGGACCGGAAGAACCATCAGCCAGGCGCGGTTGTTGAGTGTCTTATCCATGGATCAGCCCCCTAATTCCACGCGCCAATCATTGGCGTAAAGGTTGATCCCCTTGGGGTCGAAGGCGATTTTCGGCTCGGCGGGAATGGCGTCGTCCTCCGCCAGGATTGCCGCAATTTCATGACCTTCCAGCGAGAGCCGGACGATCTTCTGCCGTCCGATATCCTCCACCTTGGTGATCCGGGCCGCCATGCCCCCGGCATCGAACCGCACATATTCGGGGCGGATGCCCAGTTCCGTCTTGCCTTCCAGCGGCGCGGCGACCCCGTTCGGCAAGGCGATGGTTTGCCCGCCCAACCGGGCCTGGGCGCCATCCACGGTTACCGGCATCACATTCATGCCGGGCGATCCAATGAAATAGCCCACAAAGGTATGGCTGGGGCGCTCGAACAGGGCCTCTGGTGAGCCGATTTGTACGATTTCACCCTCGTACATCACCACCACAGTGTCGGCGAAGGTGAGGGCTTCGGTCTGATCATGGGTCACATAGACCATGGTATGGCCGAACTGCTTGTGCAGCAGTTTGAGCTGGGAGCGGAGCTGCCACTTCATATGCGGGTCGATCACGGTCAAGGGTTCGTCGAACAGGATGGCATTCACGTTCGGGCGGACCATGCCGCGCCCCAGGGAAATTTTCTGCTTCTGATCCGCGGTCAATCCCCGCGCCTTGCGGTTGGCCCAGCCTTCCAGGTCCAGCATCTTCAAGGTCGCGGCCACCCGGTCGCGGATTTCGGGTTCCGGCACCCCCCGGTTGCGCAAGGGAAAGGCCAGGTTCTGCGCGACCGTCATGGTGTCGTACACCACGGGGAACTGAAAAACCTGGGCGATATTGCGGTCTTCGGTCGAGAGCCGGGTAACATCCGTGTCGCCGAACATGATTTTGCCCTCTGACGGAATCAGCAGGCCAGAGATAATGTTCAACAGCGTGGTCTTGCCGCATCCCGATGGGCCGAGCAGGGCATAGGCGCCGCCGTCTTCCCAGGAGTGATGCACTTCCTTCAGGGCATAATCCGCATCCGAGGCCGGGTTGGGCAGATAGGAATGCCGGATATGCTGCAAATCGATCCGTGCCATGACCGCCTCCCTATGCCCCGTGGGTTTCGCCGCCGGCCATGGTCCTGCCTTGGGCATCAAAAACGATGATATGGCGCGTATCCAAATACACGGCGATCTCCTGCTCTGGCTCCAAATCGTGGATGCCATGCGCCAGCAACACCCAGCGGTCTTCCTGGGAATGCAGGTGAACAAAGCTTTCCGAACCGGTGATTTCGGTGACCGCGACCCGCGCCGTAAGGGCGAGGCATTGGGCATTCTGCGGGGCAAGCGCCAGGTGATGGGCGCGAAATCCCAGAGTATAGGTGCCATCGGGTAGGGCGGCGGCGGTCGGCGGCAGGGGAAGCGCGGCTTGCGCCCCGGCAATCTGGAACCTATCACCTTGCTTATGCGCCGAGATCACGTTCATCGGCGGGTCGGAAAATGTTTTCGCGGTCATCAGGTCCACCGGGTGGCGGAAAACCTCCACTGTGGGGCCGAACTGGGTCACCCGCCCCTCAGACAGGGTGGCCGTATTGCCCGCCAGCAACAGCGCTTCGGAAGGTTCGGTGGTGGCGTAAACGAAAATGGCGCCGGATTCCGCGAAAATGCGGGGCAGTTCCTCGCGCAGTTCCTCGCGCAGCTTGTAATCCAGGTTGGCCAGGGGTTCGTCCAGCAACACCAGTTCCGCCTTCTTGACGATGGCCCGGGCCAGTGCGGTGCGCTGTTGCTGCCCGCCGGAAAGATTAAGCGGCTTGCGTTTCAGATAGGGTTCCAGCTTCAGCAGCGCGGCGACCTTATGCACCTCCGCATCGATGGTGGCTTTGTCGGCGCCCGCCATCCGCAGGGGCGAGGCGATGTTTTCATAGACGGTCATGGCCGGATAATTGATGAATTGCTGGTAGACCATGGCCACGTTGCGCTTGCGCACGAAAACGCCGGTGACGTCCTGTCCGTTTGTGAATACCTGGCCTTCCGTGGGCTGGTCCAGGCCCGCCATGATCCGCATCAGGCTGGTTTTTCCGGCAAGCGTCGGCCCCAGCAGCACGTTGAGCGTGCCCTTTTCCAGGCGCAGGGAGATATCCTTCAAGTGCCATTGCCCGCCGACGCGCTTACCGATGTTTCGCAATTCAAGCATTCGCGGGGCCTCGCGTTGAGATTCCGGCGTTCGTCGTTCGGGGGCGGGCCATATAATCGGCGACGGCTTGTGTCTGGGCCGCATCGAGTCGCAAGCCCATTTTGGTCCGCCGCCATAAGACATCTTCCGCCGTGAACGCCCATTCTTTCTCGCGGAGGTAATTCACTTCTCGCGCATATAAATCGGCGCCGAAACAGGGGCCAAGATCGGCAACGGACGTTGCCATGCCGAGAACATCCGTCGCCCGTTTACCGTAATGCCGAATGAGCCGTTCGCCATGTTCGGGAGTCAGAAAGGGGTATTGCCGCATCAATCCGGCAATCTGGGGGAGAATACCGCTGATGGGGAAATTCCCGCCGGGAAGGGTGCTGTCTGTTGTCCATTGTGCCCCCATGGTGGGGCAAAATGGACTGAGCGCATCCAACACTTCTTCCGCAAGCCGACGGTAGGTTGTGATTTTGCCGCCGAAGATATGCAATATGGGGGGGATGCCGTCATGGCCCCCATCCACCTTCAAAACATAATCGCGGGTCGCTTCTTGCGCTTTGCTGGCGCCGTCGTCATAGAGGGGCCGCACGCCCGAAAAGGTATAGACCACATCATCTGGCTGAATGCGGGTGGTGAAATAGGTATTGGCGACGGCGCAGAGATACTCGATCTCCTGTTCCGATATTCTTACCGTGCCGGGGTCTGCGTCGAAATCCTCGTCCGTCGTTCCGATCAGCGTGAAGTTTTTCTCGTAGGGGATCGCGAAGACGATCCGGCGATCCTCGTTTTGAAAAATGTAAGCCTGATCATGGTCGAACAGACGTGGCACCACGATGTGGCTCCCTTTCACCCGGCGAATTTTATGCTTGGTGGGGAGATCGGCAAATTCAGTTGCAAACTGCGATACCCAAGGCCCCGTGGCGTTGATCAGCATGCTGGCATCTATGGTATGGGGGGTGTCCGATTCAGCGTCTTCGAGGGTTAACCGCCATTTCCCATTGGTGGGCGTGGCATGGGTGCAGCGCGTTCGGGGCGCAATGGTTGCCCCTTTTTCGTTGGCATCCAGGGCATTCAGGACCACAAGGCGCGCATCGTCTACCCAGCAATCGGAATATTCAAATGCCTTGGTGAAATTGCCGCGCAAGGGCAGCCCCAGTGGATCGGTGGTCAGATCCCTGACCTGAGTGCCGGGAAGGGCCTTGCGACCGCCCAAGTGATCGTAAAGAAACAGGCCAAGACGGATCATCCATCCTGGGCGCATTGCGGGATTGTGGGGTAGCACGAACCGGAGAGGGTGAATAATGTGCGGCGCCATGGCCCAGAGCACTTCACGCTCTTTGAGAGACTCCCGCACGAGCCGAAACTCGTAATGTTCGAGATAGCGCAAACCGCCATGGACCAGTTTCGTGCTCGCCGAACTGGTCGCGTTTGCCCAGTCCCCCTGATCACATAAAAATACTGAAAGTCCACGACCCGCAGCGTCTCTCGCGATGCCGCACCCATTGACACCGCCACCGACGATCGCCAGATCGAAGGGGTGTTGGTTCACAAAGCCTCCCGCCCGGATTTATCCGGATTGCCGTGCTCACTCTTTGTGAGATGGCATTTTGTATTTTCGTTTTAATTTTCATATTAACGCTAATCGAAAACAAAAGTACTTTCAAGAGCTTTTTTGTGACGCTGTCGCCATTGTCTCCACAAGGGTAACGCCTTCTGACCGGCATAAGTTGCGCAGTGCGTTTGAGCGCAGAGTATCCGTCACGAAGGTTTGAATTTGGGTAAGGTGTGCAATCCGTATGGGCGCATTGCGATCAAGCTTCAGCGTATCGGAAACCAAAATCACGTGCCGTGCATTATTGAGAATTGCCTGTGCGACCTTCACTTCACGCAGGTCATAGTCGAGAAGAGAGCCGTCTTCATCGATTGCGGATGTGCCGACAATGGCAAAATCAAACTTAAACTGAGTTAGAAAGTCGACGGCGGCATCCCCAACAACGCCGCCATCCGTGCGTCGAACGATCCCTCCAGCAATGATGACATCGACCTCGGAGCCAGATCGTAACATATTGGCAACGTTAATATTATTGGTGACGACGAGGATGTTTTTCTTGTTCAATAAGTTGCGGGCGACTTCCTCTGTGGTGGTGCCGATGCCGATAAACACGGAACAATTGTTTGGGATCAGCGCGGCGGCGGCGATGCCGATATGGCGCTTTTCCTCCTGCGCCAGAAGCCGACGGGCGTCATATTCAAGGTTTTCCATGCTGGCGACGACAACGGCCCCGCCATGTGTGCGCCGCATCAGCCCCGACGCACAGATATCATTCAGATCTTTGCGTATTGTTTGCGGGGTCACTTCGAACTGTGCCGCCAAGTCATCCACATTCACCTGGCCCTGTGCCCGCGCCACGGAGATGATCTCGCGCTGTCGCTCTGATAGTTTCTGCATTCGCTTTAAACCCCATATTTTCGAAATATCTTCGTATTGTTCTAAAAGGAAATCAATGAGAGATTATATCGAAGAGTTTCGGTGGTGCCGTCATAGCCCAGGTCGCTCCTCAATCCCCTGCCATTTCAGGCGTGCGTGATGGTCGTATTTGTTCGAAGTCCGGCCATCCGTCTTTAACGACTCGCGCAATACCGACGCTAATCAGGTCAGTGCGCGGGTGCCAAGTGGAAAATGTGCCGCGCTAAATTCATGCCAACGCGGTGAATCGTGGACGAATTGATGCCGCTGGGGTAGAATTAGAGTCGTTGAATATTGTCATTTACCCTATCCGCGAACTTTCAAATTTTAAACAGCATGCTGACGTTCTCTAATGAGCTTCTTCTCCTTATAGTCGTTGCTGTTTTGATATTTATGTATCTAAAGCTGCGAAGCGAGATCGCCCGGCATCGTACAGATGCGGCCGTTGGGGACCAGAAGGCCAACACGCGCGACGGTGATAAATTTTTCCATGAGGCAATTGTAAACAGTTCCATAGGGTTTTTGTGTTTCAAGCCCGGGGGTGAGATTGAGCGTTTTTCACGGGGCGGTCCGCCTTTGGCCGTGTTTTTGATCGATATCGATCATTTCAAGCGGATCAACGATACCTACGGCCATGCGGTCGGCGACGAATGCCTGATTCACCTTTCGGAAATTCTCAAGGAGCATTCCCGCGCCATAGATACGGTCGCCCGTTGGGGGGGAGAGGAGTTCATGGTGGTCTGTCCAATGGCGGATCAAAAGGGAGCGATGGCCTCGGCGGAAAGATTGCGGCGTACCGTGGCGCAATGCGACTTCCCCATTCCCCAGAAAGTGACGATCAGCATCGGCGTCGCTATCGCCTTGAAAGACGAAGGTTTCCGCCCGCTATTCAACCGCGTGGATCAAGCGCTCTACAAAGCCAAGTCCGGCGGGCGAAACTTGGTTATTTTTGCCGAGCAATCAACTTAGAGCCGGATCGTTGAAAACCTGGTCAATATCCTGACCATGATTTCAACGTGAATCCGTCTCTAAACAAAATCTTAGAGGGCGATTCACGACTTAATCTGCATCATTTCATGATTCAGATAAAGTCGATCGCGCTCTAGAGCCGGATCGATGAAATCCTGGTCAAAAGCATGACCATGATTTCAACGTGACTCCGTCTCTAAACAAACTCTGAGAGGGCGATTCACGACTTAATCTGTATCATTTCATGATTCATTTTAAGTCGATCGCGCTCTAGAGCCGGATCGATGAAAAATACCGTTCAAGCATCAGGTGCATATCGGTGTTGATGTTCAAATCGGCCCTGTGGCCGTGCGGGTCGGGTTTTTTTCCAGCTTACACATTCTCCGGCGTAACGATCTCAAAGGGAATGACCCGCTGCAGGGTCGCCCCTGGCGTCTCCTGATTGATGACATCGATCAAGGTTTGAACAAGCAGCGCCGAGGTGGCTTCCAGCGGGTGGCAGAGGGCCGCGGTGATGCGCCGCGTGCCCTTTACCATCGTGCTGACCGATAATTGCGGCTATGGCTGCATCAATCGGCTGCAGATCGAATGTGGTGGGGCGGCGTTCAACAACATGTACAAGGATTCCAACGTTGTGATGCTGCCGGAGGTTGACTTCGTCGCCCACGCCGCCGCACTGCGTCTATGTGCCCTCCGGTTCCTCGTGGTCGGCGACGGCGACAACGGCGTGTACCGGGGCGGTGGGGACTGCTCCTGGAACCGTCGGGCACGAGGCCCAGGTGATCGGCCCCAATGGCATTGAAACGGTCACCCGGGGCGAGGGCACACATACGCGCTACATCAATACCATCGCCATGGAAGATCGGGATGTGGCCGACTGCCTGCTGATGACCGAGGTCTTTACCCCGTCGGGCCATTGGTCGTGCTATCCACCGCATCGCTACAATGTCGACGATTACCCGACCACGACCTATCTTGAAGAAACCTATTATCACCGTTTGGACCCCGCCCAGGGCTTCGGCATTCAGCGGGTGTTCACCGACGATGGAGAGATTGACGAGACCATGACCGTGCAGGAAGGAGATGTGGTGCTGGTGCCCAAAGGCCACCACCCCTGCGGCGTTCCCCATGGCTACGAGATGTAGTACCTCAATGTCATGGCGGGTCCGCGCCGTCAGTGGCGAATCCAAAACCATCCTGACCACGACTGGATCGCGCCTCAAACGGCACCAAAAAAGTAAGGTTATTCAACCAGTGTAGGAATATCAAAGATGACCCAAGCCATTCACAACATTATCAACGGCCAAGACGTCGCCTCCCGTAGCGGCCGCACCGCGCCGGTCTTCAACCCGGCGACGGGTGAACAGACCGGTGCGGTGGATCTTTCCAGTTCCGCCGAAGTAAGCGATGCCATCGCCGCCGCCAAGTCAGCTCTGCCCGCCTGGGCCAATACTCCGCCCCTAAAACGCGCGCGCATGATGATGACGTTCAAGGCGCTGCTCGACGAAAACAAGGAAGCGTTGGCCCGCATCGTCGGTTCCGAACATGGGAAGGTATTTGACGACGCCATGGGAGAGGTCATGCGCGGGATCGAGAATGTGGAGTTTGCCATTGGCATTCCGGAATTATTGAAGGGCGAGTACTCACGCAATGTAGGTCCCGCCATCGATAGCTACACCCTCCGCCAGCCGGTCGGGGTCTGCGCCGGTATTACACCCTTCAACTTCCCGATCATGGTCCCCATGTGGATGTATCCGAATGCCATCGCCGCGGGGAATACCTTTGTGTTGAAACCGTCTGAGCGCGATCCTTCCGTTAGCTTGGCGGTGATGAATCTGTTCAAGGAAGCAGGTTTTCCAGACGGGGTTCTGAACCTCGTACATGGAGACAAGGAAGCGGTGGATACGATCCTCACCCATCCGGACGTTGCAGCGGTCAGCTTCGTGGGGTCGACGCCGATTGCCCAGTATATCTATGAAACCGGCGCGAAATACGGTAAGCGGGTGCAGGCCTTGGGCGGGGCGAAGAACCATATGGTGATCATGCCAGATGCGGATATCGACCAGGCGGTCGACGCTCTCATGGGCGCGGGATATGGGTCGGCTGGCGAGCGCTGCATGGCTGTGTCGGTGGCGGTGCCGGTCGGCGAAGAAACCGCCGATGCGCTGATCGCCAAGCTCAAGCCAAGGGTGGAAAATCTCAAAATTGGCCCCTACACCGATCCGGAAGCGGAAATGGGCCCTATTGTCACCCGCGACGCCTATGACCGGATCAAGGGCTATATCGACCGCGGCGTGGCGGAAGGGGCTGAACTCTTGGTCGATGGCCGGGGGTTCTCTTTGCAAGGCTACGAGAACGGATATTTCCTAGGTGGCACCCTGTTCGACAGAGTGACCCCAGACATGACCATCTATAAAGACGAGATCTTTGGGCCGGTCCTATCGACGGTACGGGTGCCCGATTTTGCCGCGGCGGTGGATTTGATCCACGGTCATGAATACGGCAACGGGGTCGCGATTTTCACCCGCGACGGAGATTCCGCCCGGGAATTCGCCGACAAGATCCAGGTCGGAATGGTTGGCGTCAACGTTCCTATTCCGGTCCCCGTGGCCTATCACAGTTTCGGTGGTTGGAAGCGTTCCTTGTTCGGGGCCCATTCCATTTATGGCCCCGAGGGCGTGCATTTTTACACGCAACTGAAAACCGTGACCGAGCGCTGGCCCACGGGCATCCGTGACGGCGCCAAGTTCCATTTCGGGGGGACAGGTGATCACTAGGGTCCGGACTCATTATTGACGGCGAAATGGCAGGCCTCCTGGCAAGACGATGCAAGAGCCCGATCGTAGAAACCCTGGTCAAAAGCATGACCATGATTTCAACGTGAATCCGTCTCTAAACAAAATCTTAGAGGGCGCTTCACGACTTAATTTGTATCAAATCATGAGTCCAAATTATGTCGGTCGCGCTTTAAGTCGCGGAGAAGCTAAACCGCTTTGCCAACGTGAACGGCGCATTGGTCGTGGGCTGTGTGAACAGGCACAGGTCGGCGACCAATGGGGGTTCTTCCCGACAGGCGGCGGCAAAGCGCTCGGTGATGGCTTTTTGCAGCAGCGGCAGCCGGTCGGCGTCGACCCGCCCGACCAAACGCTCCGTCAGGGTCAGGTGAAACCGGAAGCGGTCGAGCACATAGGGATAGCCCCAGCTTTGCAGGTAAGACTCTTCCACGGCATCGAGCCCGGCCGCACGCCGCCGGGCCATCTCGTCGCGGTTTGCATGGCGCCGGAAAGGATCGAAATGCGTAACGCAATCTGCGGCCAATTGGGCAACGCTTTCGCTTGGGTTGCCGGGAACCAACGCGAGAAACCCATCAATGAGGCAAACCTTCAAGGGGCCGAGGGAGAAGGGCGCGCGCCGGGCGGTGAAATCCGACACGGCAGCTTCCAGGGAGGCCACATCACATCCCGCGGCCAGCCGGAAGGGCGGCTTCAAGGTGCCGTGAAAACCGTACTTACGTGGGCTTTTCGTGAGGGCCCGCAACAGCCCGGGATCAAATCCATCGAGTTGCGGAGTTTGAAGCCAGGCCTCGCCAAAGGCGGCCAGCGCACTGCCCGTCGGCGGCGCGTAATACAGCGCGTAGCGGGCCTCTGCACGCTCCGGGCCGGAGGTGGCGGCCGGTGCGGGGACGGAGGTCATACCACCCGTCCACCGTCGCGCCAGACATGGCGCACCACCGGCACATCGTCAGACAGGGCGACCCGGACCAAATCCGCCTTTTTGCCGGGCAGGATCCGGCCCCGGTCCCGTAAACCCACCGCCGCCGCCGGGTGCGCCGTGACGGTGGCGATGGCGTCTGGCAGGTCGATGCCGTCAATTTCCTTGGCCAGCGTGAAGGCGCCTTGCAAAAGGCTTGAGGGGAAATAGTCCGACGATAAGATGTCGACCAAGCCTTCCTTGGCCAGATACCGGGCCGACACATTGCCGGAATGGGAATGGCCGCGCACCACATTGGGCGCACCCATCAGGGTCTTCATGCCATGCTGCCGGGAAAGATCTGCCGCTTCTAAGGTGGTTGGGAATTCGGCAATGGTCATGCCTTGGCGCGCCGCTTCGGCCACATGGTCGGCGGTGGCGTCGTCATGGCTGGCCAAGGCAAGCTTGCGATCATGGCAGAAATCCACAATTTTGCGCCGGTTGATGGTTCCATAGGTGGCACTGGCTTCCTGTTGGCGGCAGATCAGGCTCTCGATCTCGTCGTCGGTCATCCGGTATTTGCCCTGATAATATTCCCGGTATTTATCCACATTGGCGAATTGCCGTTGCCCCGGAGAATGGTCCATTAGTGACACCAACCGTACCAGCGGATCCTGGCTAAAGGGTTCGAACAGGTCTAGCACCCCCGCGAAGCTGATTTCACAGCGCAGGTGCAGGCGATGGTCGGCGCGGGTTACCTTGCGCTCGCGGGCCTCATGCACCCCCCGCGCCATTTCTTCCAGATAGTTCAGGCGGGTCGATCCGTTGATGATATCGCCGATGGCGATAGCGTTGAACACCGTGGTGATCCCGGCAGCGGCGATTTCGGCGTCATGTGCCATGACGGCGGGCACGGCGGGCCAGTGCACCCCGGGCCGAGGGGTGAAATGGCGCTCCAGATTATCCGTATGCAGTTCGATCAGGCCGGGAATCAGGTAATCACCGTCAAAATCAATGGCGGTGGCCAAGCCGGTCAACCCCCGATCCACGGCGGTAATATGGCCGCTGCGTACCTCCACCGTGCCAAAAATGACCTCGTCCGGCGTGACAATTTGGGCATTGGTAATCAGCAGATCTTGGGTCATGCGGCGGTGTCTCCGGTTTCGGCATGGCGCATTTCGAATAGGCGGGTGCCGACGGCATCACGCGCATCCGCATCATGGAAAATTCCCACGATGGCGGCGCCACGCTGTTTGGCGCGGTTGATCAGATCAACAACGATCCGGCGATTTTCCGCATCCAGCGCGGCGGTGGGTTCGTCAAGCAGCAGCACGGGGTAATCGGCAACGAAGCTGTGGGCGATATTCACCCGCTGCTGCTCGCCGCCCGAAAAAGTGCCCGGGGCCAAAGACCAGAGGGCCTCGGGGATATTCAAGCTCGCCAGCAAATCCTTGGCGCGCCGCTCCGCGGTGGTCTGGTCCACACCTTGGGCGCGCAAAGGTTCGGAAACGATGTCCAGGGTGGAGACCCGCGGAATGACCCGCAAGAACTGGCTTACATAACCGATGGTAAACCGGCGCACCTCGATGACCACATAGGGCGGTGCGGTGACCATATCGACCCACGCGCCTTTATGGCGGATCAGGACGCTGCCCGATTGCGGTTTGTAGTTGGCATAAAGCGAGCGCATCAGCGTGCTTTTGCCCGTTCCAGAGGGCCCATGGAGGACCACACAATCGCCGCCCTCAACGGTGAGATTGATGCCGGTCAAGGCCGCGATGCGGGCGCCCCCCTGGTGATGCAGGGTAAAGGTCTTACAGAGGTTTTGAACCTGAATCATCGCAAGGGCCCTAGGGTTGCAGCACGGAGGAAACGAGAAGCTGGGTGTAGGGATGCTGGGGATCGTCCAAAACCTGATCGGTAAGGCCCGATTCCACCACGTCGCCCCGGCGCATCACCATCAAGCGATGGGCGAGCAGACGGGTCACCGCCAGATCATGGGTGACGATGATGGCGGACAGGCCCAGATTGGTGACCAAATTGCGCAGCAGATCCAAAAGCCGCGCCTGCACCGACACATCCAGCCCGCCCGTGGGCTCATCCATGAACACCAAGCGGGGCTTGGTCACCAAATTGCGGGCGATCTGCACCCGCTGTTGCATGCCGCCGGAAAAGGTGCGCGGCGCATCATCGATGCGATCCGTATCGATTTCCACCTTGTCGAGCCAGTCCCCGGCAGTCTGGCGAATGTCTCCGTAGTGTCGGGCGCCGACAGCCATCAGCCGTTCGCCCACATTGGCCCCGGCGCTGACCCCCATGCGGAGACCCTCCCGGGGGTTTTGATGCACGATGCCCCAATCGGTGCGGGCCAGCATGCGTCGTTCCGGTTCACTGAGATCGTAGAGATTGGTGAGGCCCTGGTTTCGGGTGTCATAGTCCACGGTGCCCGAGGTGGGGGTGAGTTGGTTGGACAGGCAGCCGAGCAACGTGCTTTTGCCGGACCCGGATTCGCCCACCACACCGAGCACTTCCCCCGGATAAAGGTCGAAATCGACGTTTTGGCAGCCCACCTGCGCGCCATACATCTTGCTCAGCCCGCGCACGCGCAACAGGGGCGATTGTTGGGGCTCGGTCGCTGTGGCAATTGTCGTGCTGTTGTTCATTCCGCAGCCTCCGAGACCCCTTGCGGCCCAATATGCCCGGCGGCCCGCCGGTCACCGCAAAAATCCGTGTCGGAGCACACATACATGCGCCCCCCCGTATCATCGGTGATCACTTCATCCAGATAGCTTTCCACCGACCCGCACAGGGCACAGCAGTCGTCCCAGGTTTGTACGCTGAAGGGATGGTCTTCGAAATCCAGGCTGTGCACGTCTGTGTAGGGGGGAATGGCGTAGATACGCTTTTCCCGGCCCGCGCCGAACAATTGCAAGGCGGGCATCTGGTGCATTTTCGGATTATCGAATTTGGGAATCGGCGACGGCGCCATGATATAGCGGCCATTGACCCGCACCGGATAATCATAGGCGGTGGCGATACGCCCATGATGGGTGATGTCTTCGTAAAGCTTTACATGCATCACGCCATATTCTCCCAGCGCATGCATTTTGCGGGTTTCCGTTTCTCGCGGTTCCACCCAGCGCAGGGGTTCGGGGATTGGTACTTGATAGACCAGCACCTGCCCCTCTACGAGCGGCGTTTCCGGAATCCGATGCCGGGTTTGGATCAGGGTCGCGGCGTCGGTCTTTTCCGTGGTGGCGACGCCGGTGGTATCGGCGAAAAACTTGCGGATGCTCACCGCATTGGTCGTATCGTCCGCGCCCTGGTCGATCACTTTCAGCACGTCCTCGGGGCCGATCACACTGGCGGTGACCTGGATGCCGCCGGTGCCCCAACCATAGGGCAGTGGCATTTCCCGGCTGCCAAAGGGCACCTGATATCCGGGGATGGCCACGCCCTTGAGGATAGCGCGCCGGATCATGCGTTTGGTCTGTTCGTCCAGATAGGCGAAGTTATAACCTTGCCTGGTTGTTGTCGGCGTCGACATCTGTTCCCTCATTCTCCCGCCTCCGCCAAAATTTCGTGCTGGTCAGCCGCCAGCTTCCGCACCAGTTCCAGCTCGCCTTGGAAATCCACATAATGGGGCAGTTTCAAATGCTGGACGAAGCCCGAAGCCTCCACATTGTCTGTGTGAGACAGCACGAATTCTTCATCCTGGGCCGGGGCCGTCTGGTCCTCGCCCAGCTCTCGGCTGCGCAGGGCCCGGTCCACCAGCGCCATGGCCATGGCCTTGCGTTCCGCATAGCCGAAGGTCAGGCCGTAACCTCGGGTAAATTGTGGCGGGGTGGTTTTTGATCCCTTGAACTGGTTGATCATCTGGCATTCAGTGACCAGGATATCGCCAATATCGAGGGGAAAATCCAATTCCGGTACATCGATTTCCACGGTGACCGTGCCCATGCGAATCTCTCCCGCGAAGGGATGGGACCGGCCATAGCCGCGCTGGGTGGAATAGGCCAGCGCCAGCAGGAAACCCTCATCGCCCCGGGCCAGATTTTGCAACCGAATATCTCGGTCAGCCGGGAAATCGAGGGGCTCGCGGGTCAGGTCGCCCACCGGCGCTTCGGGGGCGGTGTCAATTTCTTGTTCGATTAACCCTTCGGCGTTCAAGACATCCACCACCCGGGGCATGGGATCGAGACCATGGTCCCGGGTCTCCGCCACGGGCCGGGCGACGCCTTCTGCCGCCAGCGCGAAATCCAGCAGCCGATGGGTGTAATCGAAGGTGGGACCGAGAATTTGCCCGCCGGGAAGGTCCTTATAGGTCGCCGAAATGCGACGCTCTACCGCCATCTCCTGGGTGTCGAGGGGGCGGCTGACCGCGAAACGGGGCAGGGTGGTGCGATAGGCGCGCAAGAGGAAAATTGCTTCCACCTGATCGCCCCGGGCTTGCTTCAGCGCCAGCGCGGCGAGATCGCGGTCATAGACCGACCCTTCGGTCATCACCCGGTCGACAGCGAGGGTCAGTTGCTCGCCGATCTGATCGGTGCCGATTTCCGGCACCCGCGGATCGCCACGACGATCTTCCGCGAGGAGTTTATGGGCAGCCGCAATGGCCTTTTCGCCCCCTTTGACGGCCACGTACATGTTATCTCTCCACCCGAGTGGTGCGGGGCAAGGCGGCGATCTTGTCTGCCGCCGCGAAAATCACATCGATACCGCAAGGGAATGCGGCGATATTGCCATCCAATTGATCCCAAAAGGAGGCGTCCAGGCCGTCCACAGCAAGTTCCTTGTATTGGGCGATCCCCGGTCCGGTAAGGCGCACCCCCGACGCCGGTTTCAGATCGGGAACTTGAATTATCACCGTGGTGGAACGTTCCGGATACTCCGGCGAGCCCCAGGCGAATTGCGCGAGGTCCGGGGGGGCGCTCGCCACCGCGAACGCGGCCTCCCCAGGATTGTCGGTTACCGGGCAACCGCAATGGAAGGTCAAATGATCGTGGGCGCCGGTGAATTCGGGATCGAGCCACACGGGTGTCTCGAAATCCGCCAATGCCAGCAGGACCGCATTGGTGGTCGGGCGTAGCGGCGCGGGGCATTCCAGTAGGTCAACCAACGGCACAATCAGGCCAGGTTGAGACAGCGCGGTCAGCACCGCCCGGAAAACCCGTTGCGATGCCGTCACGGAATCGGGGAAGCCCGGCAGGATGGGGGCGGGGGCGAGGTCCATGTTCATTCCCCCCGGACCATGGTGAAGAAATCAACTTTTGTCGCGGCGACCTTGCCCGCCCGCGCGGCATCGCGCTGGGCGGCCTCTTCGGTGGCGGGGGTCAGAGTTTCCGCATCCAGATCTCCCGCCTGCAAAAGACCATCGAAAACCGCCGCCAGTTCCGCCTGGCGTTTATCCCGGCCAGATACATAGGAGACACCTTGGTAGCCATTGGCCAGCCGCACCACACAACGGGTGACGGTCATTTCGCCCAGATTGAATTTGGTGCCGGTGCCGCCCGCACGCCCACGCACCATCACCAAGCCGGTTTCCGGGGCACGCAGCATCGTATAAGCCGGTTTATTGTCGACGCCGTCCCACAGGGATTCCAGTTGTGCCCCGGGCAGACGAGCAAGTTGTGCCATCCAACGCTGGCGTTGCTGATGGTCTGGTGATGGTTGTTTTTCTGCGGTCTTTTGATCTTGCAACATAGACAACCCAAAAATTTATCTAGACAATTATTTGTCTAGACATTATTCTATTCACGTTACGGTTTAAACCCCCTAGTCGTGATAAATTTATGACGGAAAAAAATAGTCTGGCTGGATTGGCGCGCGCCAAGGGCGCCCCCTTGTGGCGGCAGATCAGCGCCCAGATCCGAGACGATGTGCTATCGGGCCGTATCGGCGCAGGCGCGCGGTTGCCGACGGAAAATGCCTTTGCCCAGCAGTTCGGGGTGAACCGTCATACGGTGCGCCGGGCCATTGCCGATCTGACCGAAAAAGGGCTGCTGCGTGCCGATCAGGGGCGCGGCACCTTCGTGCAGGAAAATGTGTTGGACTATCCCATCCGGCGGCGCACCCGGTTTACGGAAACCGTGATGCGCACGGGGCGATCGCAAGGGCGGGTGATTTTGGCCACCGCGACCCTGCGGGCCGGGCGCCGTATCGCCGCACCGCTTGGCATTTCTGTCCAGGCTGTGGTGCTGCAAATCCGGGCGGTTTCCGAGTTGGATGGGCGACCGTTGGGCCTCTCCGAGACCTATTTCGAGAAAAAGAGATTCCCCGATCTTGCCGAATTCGCCGTCGAAACCCGGTCGATCACCCAGGCGCTTCGCCATTGCGGGGTGGAGGATTATTTCCGCAAGACCACCCGGGTCATGGGCCGTTTGCCAAGCCGGGAGGAAGCGGAGCTTTTGAAGCAGCCGGTCACCCGCCCCGTTCTGGTGACCGAGGCGGTGGATATCGATCCCGTGGACCAGCCCTTGAGCTTCGGGGTCACGGTCTGGGCAGGGGATCGCACGCAGCTTGTGTTTGATTTTTAGGATTCAGACTGTGCCTTCTCAGGTCACCAACTTGCGCAGCCGCTGGGAAAGGATATCCAGCAGGCTGACCGACAGGATGATGATGATCATCACCGCCGCGGTTTCCGCATAATAAAACCCCCGCACGTTCTCCCACAGGATCATGCCCACACCGCCAGCTCCGACGATGCCGAGCACCGTGGCAGACCGCACATTGGATTCAAAACGATACAGCGAGTAGGAAATCCACAAGGGCAGAACTTGCGGGATCACACCGTAAACCACCTCTTGCAGTTTGCTGGCACCAATGGCCCGGATGCCCTCCACCGGGCGCGGATCGATGGCCTCGACGGCTTCAGAAAACAGCTTGGCCAGGATACCCGTGGTATGCACCCACAGGGCCAGAACCCCGGCAAACGGGCCCAAGCCCACGGCAACCACGAACAGCATGGCAAAGACCATTTCGTTGATCGCCCGGGCCGCGTCCATTAGGCGGCGCACCGGCTGATAAACCCAAAAAGGCACGATATTTTCAGAGGACAGGATACCGAAAGGAATGGCGCAGACCACCGCCAGGGCGGTGCCCCAGATGGCGATCTGGATCGTGATCCACATCTCGCGCAGATACATTTTCCATTCGGTGAAATTGGGCGGGAAAAACCCGACACTGAAATCCACCATGTTTTGGGCGTTTTCCACCAATGACCAGGGCCGCATGTCGGCCCCTTCCCAGGAAAGCATCAGCAAGCCCGCCAACACGCCCCAGATCACTAAAGAGGTCGTCGAGCGTTTCAAGTCACGTGGCGGGAGGTTGACGCTGGAAGACATGGGGGCGGTGTCAGACATGGTGGCGATCTCCGCATTCCTGCGTGGAAACGGCGCCCGGTTTACTTATCCGGGCGCCGTAAGAGGTGCTATGGTTTATTGGTTGGCGACCAGGATATCCAGGTCAGCCAATTTCTTCTCAATGGCGGAAATCTTCTCGGCTTTGTCATCGCTGGACATGCCTTCCGACCCTTCGGTTTTGACCTTGTCCTTGAACAGGGCAAGTTGGCGGATCGGATACAGTTGGGTGTTGTTGCTTTCCATGAACAGGCCGTTGCCGTCGGAGATGCCGTTCAGCACCTCTTTGGCATGTTCCACATCGCCGAAGCGGCCATAGCCCAGGAAGAAGCCCTTGATCTTGGTCTTCAGTTCCTTGCTCATGTCCTTGCGGTAGACCATGGGGTCGGACGGGATCAGCGGAGAGGTCCAAATCACTTTGATTTGCGCGGCTTTTTCAGGCGCTTTCAGCTTGGAACGGCCAATTTGTTCGGAGTTGTTGGCGGCCACGTGAACCTGCTTGTTGGCCACGGCCATCAGGTTGGTTTCGTGGTTGGCGTTACGCACGGTCTTGAAGCAGTTTTTCGGCTCCACACCGTTTTTCGCGAACACATAGTAGGACGGCACCAGGAAGCCGGAGGTGGAGTTCGGGTCGCCGATGCCGAAGTTCAAGGACTTGTCGCATTTGAAGATGTCTTCAAGGCTGTTGATGTCCTTGTTATCCACATGGGTGATGATGTGGGAATAGTACCCTTGGGTGCCATCGCCTTTGGAGGTTTGCGCGAAGACTTCGCCGCCCGCGCGGTCCACGGCTTCCATGCCGGACTTATTGCCGAACCAGGCCACGTGCACCTTGCCGAAACGCATGCCTTCGATGATCCCGGCATAATCGGGCGCGAAGAACGCATTGACCTTCATGCCCAGGGCCTTTTCCATATCGGCGATCAGGGGCAGCCACTGTTCTTTCAGGTTGGAGCTGGATTCGGTGGAGATGATCCCGAAATTCAATTCGGTCGGATCACCGTCCAAAGGCTTGAAGGTCGGTTCCGCATTGGCGGCTCCGGTCAGAGCCATGGCCGCGATGGCGGCACCGGCAAACAACTTACGTAACATGGTGTCGTTCCTTCTTTCGTGTCAGGTTTGGGGTGGGGTAATTTTTCGGAAATTCATATGGCGGGTTGGAGGTCTTAAACGGCTCCCGCCAGGGCCAGTGCGTCGTCACCCATGTCCGCCGCACTATTCGCGGTCTTGGGCTTGGGATGATCTTCGACCAGAAGTTCCTCGCTTTCGGCGCCATAGAGCTCCATCAGGAACTCGGGCACCAGGGCCTCGCTGGGGCCGTCGAAGACGATCTTTCCGTCCCGCAGGGCGACGGTCCGCGGGCAGTATTTCTTGGCATATTCCACCTGATGGAGCGACACCACGACCGTAATGCCGTCTTGCCGGTTGATTTCGCGCAGGTTTTCCATCACCCGAACGGAGGAGGCCGGGTCCAGCGACGCGATAGGCTCGTCTGCCAGGATCAACTGGGCCCCTTGCACCAGGGTGCGGGCGATGGCCGCCCGCTGTTGTTGCCCACCCGATAGGGTTGAGGCGCGCTGGGTTGCGGTTCGGCCGATGCCGACCCGATGCAGCGCTTCCATGGCCTGCAATTTTTCTGACTTGGAAAAAAGGCCCAGCGTCCCGCGGAACCCAGAGATGCTGCCCAGAAATCCGAGGCAAACGTTGGTCAGAACAGAGAGACGCCCCACGAGATTGAATTGCTGGAACACAAAGCCGATTTCCGCCCGGCTTTTGCGCGCGCTTCGCGACAATTTGCCTGCTCTTTGAATAACGTGACCCCGCACGGTAACCTGGCAACAATCAGGCGTCGCATCGGCGTGAACCAAGCCCGCCATATGGCGCAGCAGGGTCGATTTGCCGGAACCAGAGGCGCCAATCAGGGCGACCATTTCGCCGGGTTCGATAAGCAAGGACACATCATCGAGAGCCTTGCCACTTCGACGAAAGGTCTTGCTGAGCTTTTTGACTTCGATAGCTGGCGACATCCGTGGCTCCTTCGATGCACAGGGTCATCTTTAAGCGGAGTCACAGACTCTTTCGTGTCGTCTTGTTTACGCTTGTGTGAACAACAGGCGTCTATTTCTAGACGATTGGCTGCAGTTGTCGGGTCAACGCGGGCGGTCCGCATGCTTGGCTGCGAAGTCGGCGGCGCTCAGTTTTTGGAAGTCGGACAGGGCAGCGCGCAGCCGGTCGTGGGGCCAATCCCACCAAGCCAGATCCAGCAATGCCGCGATGGTGGCCTCGTCGAACCGTTTGTGCACCGGCTTGGCCGGTGTTCCCACGACGATGGTGAACGGCGCCACATCCTGGGTAACCACCGCCCCGGCCCCCACCGCCGCCCCGGTGCCGATGGTGATCCCCGGCAGTACCACCGCGCCATGGCCGATCCAGACATCATGGCCGAGAGTCACCGAGAATTTTCGACGCCAATCGAAAAAGGTGTCGTCGTCGTCCCCGAGGTCAAACCGCCGCGCGCGATAGGTAAAATGATGCAGCGCCGCCCGGTCTAGCGGGTGATTACCGGGATTGATCCGCACCCCCCTGGCGAGGGAGCAGAACTTGCCGATCTTGGCATAGATGATGTCAGCGTCCTCGACCACGTAGCTGTAGTCGCCGAACCGGGTTTCGGTCATCTTGGTGCGGGCGCCGACCTCGTTATAGCAGCCGAATTGGCAGTCCGAGATTTGCGCCGTGGGATGAATCAGCGGCGCCATCCCCAATTGCTTCGACATTTTCCGGTCCTCCGATTACCAAGGGGCCGCCAGAGTGATCGTTGGCCGGAGACACACAAGAAGTTTCCGCTCGCGTCATTGAACTTTAACGGGATTGTCACCGGGGCGGCGCCGAGACCGGGTAATTCCCTCCCCATGAGCCTGCGCATCATTACTTTGAATACCTGGAAGGGGGATGGCTCCTATACCGCCCGCCTGCACGCCATGGCGCGGGGGTTGGCCGCGCTGTCTCCCGACATTGTGTTCCTGCAAGAGGCCTTGTCCGTGCCGGGAACATCCTTGGACACGACGGGGTATCTGGCTGAGGCCTTGGAGCTTGCGCCCGCGTTCTGCCCTGCCCGAGATAAGTGGCGCGACGTTGAGGGGGTATCCCGGCGCTGCTTTTCCGGTTTAGGGGTACTGCTGCGCGGGCGTGTTCTTATGGAACAACAGATCGCCCTTCCGCTGGACGCGCGTGATCCCGACCGCGTTGGATTCATGGTACGGGGCCGTGTCGGGGACGAACGCCTCTGTTTGCTCAATCTCCACCTCACCCATCTGCCAGATGCCCATGCCTGCCGTCTTGCACAACTCCAGGCGGCCCTCCAGGCGCTCGACCCGTGGGGGGGCGAGAGGAGAATTGTCGCCGGGGATTTCAATGCGGCGCCGGGCGCGCCGCTGCATGAGTGGATTGCGGGCGTCTCTGAGCCACCCTTGCGCCTGTTGACGGCTTGTGGAGAGGATGGCGTGCCGCTTTCCACATTGCAGGCAGTTGACGGGCCGGACGGCGCGGTTGATCATATTCTTCTGGTGGGTGGGGGTGGCGGAGGCCGACCCAGTGTTCGGCGGGTTCTCGAATCCTCCGATCCCGACAGCGGGGTATTTGCCAGCGATCATTATGGCCTGCTTGCGGATCTGGCGTGTGTTGAATTGGGAGAAGAGCCGTGAAGACTGGGCCGGGTTGCGTGTTCCTTGTGGTCGGTGCCAGCGGTGCGGGCAAGGATTCCCTGATCGCGGGGGCGAAGCGGCAATTGGGCGCGGACTCTTCCTTTCTTTTTCCCCAACGCCACATCACCCGGGCTGCCGATGCAGGCGGCGAGGATCATATTGCTTTGGACGAAAGCGCTTTTCAGGCCCTGCGACAAGAAGGTGCCTTCGCTCTCTCCTGGGGCGCCCATGGCCTGTATTACGGGATTTCATCGGAAATCGAAAAAGAGATCGCGCGGGGCCAGAATGTGGTCATCAATGTATCGCGAACGGTGATCGGCATGGCGGAAGACCGATTTCCCAAGGTGGTGACCATCCACGTCACCGTCGCCCCGGACATTTTAGCCGAACGCCTGCGCCAGCGCGGCCGGGAGGATGAAGCGGATGTGCAACGGCGGTTGGCCCGGGCCGCGGCCGTTCAGGTGACGGCAAGCCGCGTGGAAACGGTGGATAATTCCACTACCTTGGGCGCCGCCGTCGGCGCGTTCCTGCGGGTCTTAAACCGGCACGGCGCGCCACCCACCGCCACGTCGGCAATGTGACGCGCCGCGTTTCCCGTTGGTAGAGCGCGATCGACTTAATTTGGGCTTATGATTTGATGCAAATTAAGTCGTGAATCGCCCTCTAAGATATTGTTTAGAGCCGGAGTCGAGGAATTCATCGATCCGGCTCTAAAGCCAGGTGCCACCTTGCTTGTCGGTGGGGATTTGCGTTGCCGGGTCAAAGGCGTGAATCCAACCCAGATGACGCAGAACCTCGGCCCGATTGGCCAGACGGGCATTGCGCATGTCGGCGGCAGGACCGTCCGGCAGGTGCAGGATATCCGCCGTGGTGATGGAGGCGAACTGCACCTTGCGGGTCCGCCCGCGACGGAGCTTCTCGTAAGCTTCCAGGGCGTCCCCCATATCCTTCATCCCGCCGTCCGCCAGCTTGTCCGCCAGGACGACCGCGTCTTCGATGGATTGATTGGCGCGTTGGCCGTGATGGGGCACCAGGGCATGGGCGGCATCGCCGATCAGGGTCACCCGGCCCTTGGTCCAGCGCCCTAGGGGCGGGCGGTGGAACAGGGCCCAGCGGTCGCTGGTGGGCACCGCGCTGATCATCTGCACCACGGCGGGGTGCCAGTCCTCGAAACCGGGAAGCTGTTCGCCCTGCGCGGCGGGCATGCGCCAATCACGGGACGGCCAGGGGGAGGGGTTCCGCTCCACCAGCAGGAAGTTATGATCCCCGTTGCCGATGGGATAATGCAGCAAATGGCGCCCCGGGCCGACCCAGAACTGGATCGCATCCGGGTCGGGCAGAAGGTCCAGCTGGTCGGGCGTCACGATGCCCCGGAAGCCGGAGCAGCCGGAATACAGCGCATCGTCATAGCCGAGCATCCATTGGCGCACGAAAGACCGGGCGCCGTCCGCGCCAATGACCAGATCGGCGTTGGCGGAGGACCCGTCTTCGAAGCGCAGCACCACTTCCTTGCCGGAATCCTCCAGATCGGTCAGCCGCTTGCTCAGATGGATGTTCTCCAGCCCCACCGCCTGCGACAAAATGGCCTGCAGGTCCGCCCGGTGTATGCCCCAGTAGCAGGCGCCGAATTGTTCTTCATAGGTAGGTTCACCGCTATGCTTGCCGATGATCACCCCGCTACGGCCATCCCGGTAGATCAGGGTGGAAATGGAAAAACACACATCGTCGAACTGTTGGCGCAGGCCCAGCTCGTCATAGAACCGGGTGGCGTTGGCCGACAGGGCCACGGCCGCGCCCACTTCGCGCAGTTCGTCCGCCTGTTCATAAATGGTGGCCGAAAGGCCGCGTCGCCGCAGGGCCAGGGCGAGGGTGAGCCCCCCGATGCCACCGCCCACAATGGCAATATTCTAAGGTGTTGTCCGGCATAATCGCCTCCTCCGTAAGGATTTTTAGGCGAGCGCCGCCCCGGGGTATGCAGGGCTGGCCGCAACCTCATTAAGGGGCAAAATACGGAAGTTTGTTATATCTAGGAAATTTAAAATATGAATATATAGTATTCACGGAAATTATAATAGAGCGCCATGATCAAGCTGCAAAACCTAGACCTCAACCTGCTGGTCACCTTCAACCTTATGTATCGGGAGCGGAAAACCGTCGCCGTGGCCGAGGCGCTGGGGGTTAGCCAGCCTGCGGTCAGCAACGCGATTACCCGATTGCGCCGCCACCTGAGGGATGAATTGTTCGAACGCACCGCCAAGGGGATGCGTCCCACCCCGTTCGCAGACAGTATTGCGCCGTCGATCGCCTATGCCCTCAGCACCCTGCAAAGTGGCTTGAATATTGATAGCGCGTTTGTTCCCGCGCGCAGCGAACGCGTCTTTAGCTTGGCGATGACCGATTTGGGGGAGATGTATATCCTGCCCAAGCTGATGCGGTATTTGGCAGGCCATGCGCCGCAGGTCCAAATCAGCACGGCGGTGGATGGGCTATTGCCCCTGAAGGACCAAATGGAGGCGGGCACCGTGGATATGGCGGTGGGCCTGCTCCCCCAATTGGAAGCGGGGTTTTATCAGCGCAAGCTGTTCGATCAGCCCTATGTGTGCCTGATGCGCAAGGGCCACCCGCTGGCCCAGGGGCCGTTGACCATCGAGAGATTCTCCCAAGCGCTGCATCTGGTGATCGAGGCGCAGGGCACCTGGCATGGGCAGGTGGAAAAGCGGCTCACCCGGTCAGGTATCACCCGTATCCAGCGTTTGCGGCTGCCCAACTTCATGTCGGCGCCCTATATCGTGCGGGAAACCGATCTGGTGGCGACGGTGACCGAAAAGCTGGCGCTGCAAACCCGGGAGATTCTGGATCTGGAAATGCGCGCCCATCCGGTGGCCATTCCCCCAGCGCCAATCAACCTGTTTTGGCATCGCCGGTATCATAAGGACCCCGGCAATATCTGGTTGCGCAATATTCTGGTAGGCCTGCTTTCGGAATAGGCCAAGGCCGCCCCCAACAGCCCTGTCAAGGGTGACACCGCCCCATGTCGCAAAGCCGACATTTTCGTTGCGATCCCGCCAATGTCACTCTGACGACATGGCAAAAAAAAAGATAAACAACGGAAATAAAAAGATTTTTCGCGATGGCACGGTGTTTGCTGTTCCAAGGCATGAGAGCGTGTTCATGCCGAAGGATTTCGCGATGAGCCTTGAGAATCGTTTCCTGACCATCAATGACACGACGTTGCGTGACGGCGAGCAATCCGCCGGTGTGGCCTTTACACTCGACGAAAAGCTCGATATCGCCCGGCACCTGGATGCGATCGGGGTGCCCGAACTGGAAATCGGTATTCCGGCCATGGGTGCGGAAGAGCGGGAGTCCATGCGGGCAGTCGCGTCGCTCGGCCTCAACGCCAAACTGATGGCCTGGTGCCGGATGTGCGATGCAGACCTGGCCGTGGTTGGCGATCTTGGCATGGACCTGATCGATCTCTCGATCCCGGTTTCAGACATTCATATTGAGCGTAAACTCCGCCGCAGCCGGGATTGGGTCCTGGCGGAAATCCGCCGTATCGTGCCCCAGGCAATGGATATGGGCGCCAAAATCTGCATCGGCGGCGAAGATTCCTCCCGCGCCGATCTGGATTTTTTGGCGCAAGTGCTCGACACCGCGGCGGCGGCGGGGGCCTCCCGCTTCCGCTTCGCCGATACGGTCGGGATCATGGAGCCCTTCGCGGTTCACGCCATTTTCACCCAGCTCCGCGCCAGGACCGATCTGGAATTGGAAATCCACGCCCATGATGATCTGGGCATGGCCGTTGCCAATACCCACGCGGCCGTGCGCGGCGGTGCCACCCATGCCAATACCACGGTACATGGATTGGGCGAGCGCGCGGGCAATGCCGCCCTCGAAGAAGTGGTGATGGGCGCCCGCCATCTCTATGGGGTGGATACGGGCATCGACCTGCGCGGCTACGAAGCGCTGTCCAGCCGCGTCGCGGAGGCCTCCGGTCGTCCGGTGCCGGGCCAAAAAAGCCTGGTGGGCCCCAATGTATTTTCCCATGAATCAGGCATTCATGTGGATGGTTTGTTGAAAGACCCGTTGACCTATCAAGGTTTTGATCCGCTGGAGCTGGGCCGAGCCCATAACCTCGTGCTCGGCAAACATTCCGGCACCAAGGGGGTACAGCGGGCCTACGCGGAGATCGGCATTCCGCTCTCTCAGGCGGAGGCCGCGGCAATCCTGCCTCAAGTCCGGCATTTCGTCAGTCAGGCGAAACGAAGCCCGGTTGAAAGGGAGCTGCGAATTTTTTACGCAGCCTGTGGTCATCATGGTTGAATCGGCGCTTTCCATGGAAATTGATACGGCAAAACCCGTCACATTACTGACCCTGATCCGCGAGGATGTGTCTTGCGTCTTTGATCGGGACCCGGCGGCGCGCACCACTTTTGAGGTGTTGACCACCTATCCCGGCGTGCATGCCATCATCGGCCATCGGCTGGCCCATCGCCTCTGGCGGGGCGGTTGGCGCTACGCCGCCCGGTTGCTGTCCTTCTTCATGCGGTGGTGGACGACAATTGAAATCCATCCGGGCGCGACCATCGGGCGGCGGTTCTTCATCGATCATGGCGCCGGTGTGGTCATCGGCGAAACCGCCGAGGTTGGGGATGATGTGACCCTGTATCACGGGGTGACCCTGGGCGGTACCAGTTGGAACAAGGGCAAGCGCCATCCCACCGTCGGCGATGGTGTGGTGATCGGTGGCGGCGCCAAGGTGCTGGGTCCGCTGACTGTTGGCGAGGGCGCGCGAATTGGCGCCAACTCGGTGGTGGTTAAGGATGTGCCCGCCCATCGTTCGGTCGTCGGTATTCCGGCCAAGGTGGTCGCCGTCGGCAAACCGGAAACGGCGTCGCCCTATGGTATCAATCTGGATCACCACCTGATCCCGGACCCGGTGGCGGAGGCCTTCGCCTGCATGCTCGACCGTGTGGCCGTGTTGGAACGGCAGATTATCGCCTTGCGCAGCAATCAAGACCCCGGCCCCGATTTCGCCTGCACCGATTGCGATGCATGCGACGATACCGTGGGTCAACCGGTGCCTCATCCCGTAAATAAAGCGCTGTTGAAGGGATTGAGATAAGGCCATGGATCTTCTGGACTTTGAACCGGCTGACCTCTATTTCGATGAACCTATCGACCCATCGGTAGAGGCGCTTATCCGGCAAGCGGGGGAAACCTATCCCGATCCCCGCGCGGGCAGCATGCTGGCCGAGGCCGAGGCACTCGCCCCCGAGAACCTGATGGTGATGGTGGCGCAGTACCGGTATTTCTACTACCGCCACCAGTTCAGCGATGCGTTGGTCGTGGCCGACCGGGCCCTAGCGACCACCGCACGGCGGCTCAACTTGCCGCAAGATTGGCAGGAACTGACCCCGGCGGATGTGGCCAACAAGACCGAAAACGCGCCAACCCTGTTGCGCTTTCATCTGCTGACCTTGAAAGGCGCCGCCTACTTGTTTTTACGGCTGGGATTGCACGAGGCGGGTTTGGCCCGTCTCGACAAACTCCGCGAATTGGATAGCGCAGACCGGCTGGGCGCGGATGCCCTGGCCAAGACCGTCCGTGCCAGCCTGACCCCCGAACCCCTGGAAGGAGACCCCCATGCTGGATGAAGATTTGGAAGAACTGTCGAGCGCCGAAGATTTTCTCGATTATTTCGGCATCATCTATGACCCCGCCGTGGTGCATGTGAACCGGTTGCATATCCTGCAACGGTTTCACGATTACTTGGCGGAGGAAGAAATCCCCGAAAACGAAACCTTCAAACGCGAAGTCTACAAAGAACATCTCGCCCGCGCCTATCAGGATTTTGTTGAATCCAACGCGCTGACCGAAAAGGTGTTCAAGGTGTTCCAAGACCCCATGGAACTGCCGGCCCAGCCGGAAGGCTTTGTTTCCGTTGATGATTTGATCAAATAGGCAGACCCATGATTCCTAAATTCGAATATGGCGCAGAAGTCCGGGTGCTCCGCAATCTCCGCAACGACGGCACCTTCCCCGATACCCGCACCGGCGAGCTTTTGATCCGCCGGGGCAGCGTCGGCTATGTGCGCGACGTGGGCACCTACCTGCAGGAATATATCGTCTACGCGGTGCATTTCATGGACGCGGATAAGCTGGTGGGATGCCGGGAAGAAGAACTGCAATTCGCCGATCTTCCCTGGGTGCCCAACAAGTTCGAATTTCGAGATTGGGTAAGCCCCACCATCCCCTTGGGCATGGCGGGTGATGTGGTCGCCAGCCCGGGAGAAAATGGCCAGATCCTGAAGGTCCTACGGGATGCCCCGGGGGGCATTTCCTACCACCTGCGGATCAATGGGCGCACGCTCCAGGTGCCGGAAACGGCCTTGGAGGCCGCGCCCGAAGAAACCGCGGAGGCCCTGGAGGCCGCGGCGCTGGAGGAGGCGGCGGCAGAATGAACGCGATGCATGGCGAAACCGCCTTTGCCTATCATTTAATGAAGGCGACCGTTGACCTCTACGGGAAAGGCCCCGCCCATTTGGACGCGCGCCAGCGGGCCAAGGCGGCAACCCGTGCCCGTAAAAGCCTGGCACTGGAGCGGTCCGCCCTGGCGGCGGACGAGGGCAAGGCGATCATCATCCCCGAATCTCAAATTGACGCGGCTTTTGCCGAAATAAAGGGCCGCTACGAGTCGGAGGAGGCTTTTGAGCAAGACCTGACGCTGAGTGGTTTGACCCCGACTGCCCTGCGTCAAGGTCTGCATCAGGATTTGCGTTTTGATGCCCTGTTGACGGCGGTTACGGCGTCGGTTCCGCCGCCGTCGGAGAGCGATATGCGGATCTTCTATGAAGAGAATATGGACCGCTTCCAAAAACCGGAAACCCGGACGGTGCGCCATATTCTGATTACCGTGAACGACGCCTATACGGATAACAAGCAATCGGTCTCCTGGGCCCGGGCGACCGCTTTGGTCAGCACCTTGCAAGAGGATGGCAGCACCTTCGAACGGCTGGCCCGGGATTGGTCCGAATGCCCCACCGCGCTGCAGGGGGGAACCCTGGGCACGGTGCCGAAGGGGACCCTGTTTCCGGCCCTCGATGCCCAATTGTTCACGATGGCGGCAGGGGAGATCGCGGGGCCGGTGGAAACGGAATTGGGCTACCATGTGCTGTGGTGCGAGGCCATTTACCCCGCGCAAACGTTGACGTTTGATGATGTCCGGGATCGGCTTGCCGATGCGCTGACCGACCGGGCGCGCCGCGCGGCGCAAAAGGCCTGGCTGGGGGAAGTCGGTGCCCTGGCGGCGGCGGAGGTGGCGGCATGAACACCCCTCTTAATCACTGTTCGTTTTGCGGCGCGGAGCAGGCCCGGGAACGGCCCTTGATTTCGGGCCGGGATGGCCTGATCTGCGAACCCTGCGTGACCTTGGCCGCGCAGATGGTGGAAGGTTGGGCGCGGCGCCGCCGGTTCCAAGAACCCTTGGAATCGCCGCCCACACCGCACGGCATCAAGGAAGGCCTGGATGCCTATGTGATCGGCCAATCAGCGGCCAAAGAAACCTTGGCGGTCGCCATCTACAATCATTACAAGCGGCTGCATGCGGAAACCATGCTGAAAACCGTCAGCCTGGATGCGGACGACCGGGTCGAAGTGGATAAATCCAATATCCTTCTGCTGGGCCCCTCGGGCACGGGCAAGACCCTGTTGGCCCGCACCCTGGCCCGCATCGTTGGCGTGCCCCTGGTGATCGCCGACGCCACCACCCTAACCCAGGCGGGCTATGTGGGCGATGATGTGGAATCCCTGCTGACCCGATTGCTTAACATGGCCGATGGCAATGTGGGCCTGGCGGAATGGGGCATTATCTACCTGGATGAGGTGGATAAGCTGGCCCGCACCGGCGGCGGTGGCCATGGATTGCGGGACGTGTCGGGCGAAGGTGTGCAACAGGCCCTGCTAAAATTGGTGGAAGGCGAACAGGTCAAGGTGCCCACCGGGCGCGGCCGCAAGGAAGGCGGCGACCATGTGATGATGGATACCCGCAATGTATTGTTCATTGCCGGCGGCGCCTTTGAGGGATTGAAGGATCTGGTGGACGCGCGGACGGAAAATGTCTCCGTCTCCATGGGTTTCCAGGGGGCGCCAGAGCCGGAAGGGGATGATGCGGTTGAAAATCACGCCTTGTTTGGCGCCGATCGTGTGCATCCAGAGGACCTGAGGCGCTTTGGCATTATTCCGGAGCTGATCGGCCGCTTCCCGGTGATCGCCCAAGTTGAGGCGTTGACGGAAGACGATCTGGTGCACATCATGACCGAGCCACGCAACGCGCTGGTGCGCCAATATCGTCAGCTCTTTGCCCATGAAGGCACGGACTTGGAGGTTACCGACGATGCATTGCGCGCCATCGCCCGTTTGGCCCAGGCGCGGGGAACCGGCGCCCGGGGATTGCGCGGGGTGTTTGAACATATTCTGTCGCGGACCATGTACGACCTGCCCTCCATGGACCCGGTGGCCCTTTGTATCGTGGATGAGGCCGCCGCCTTGGGAACCGGGCCGGTCCATATGGTCCCCAATGAAGACACCGACGACTCCCCTGAAGAAAACACGCTGCCGCTGCGCGCGGCGGGCGGCGAAACCTCTTAAGCGAAGAAGGAAGCAAGACCATGAAACGCCGACAATTCCTGGGAATGGTCACCACGGTTACCGCCGGCGCCGGGCTTGCGGGTCTGGCGATTTTTGACCGCCCGCAGCGGGTTTTGGTCATCGGCGGTGGCGTGGCGGGCAGCACCTTTGCCGCGCAGTTCCGCGCGGCGGCGCCAGAAGCCGAGGTCACCCTGGTGGATCGGCATCCGGAAGAGACCGCCGCCGGGCTGCTCAGCCAAGGCGTCAAGGTGTATCGTGATGATATCCAGGATATCGATTGGTCTGCGGGGCGCGCCGTCGGCTGGAACGGCTTTTCCTATGATTTTGACCGGCTGGTGATGGCCCCGGGCGTCGCCTTCCGCGGTGGTTTTGTCGAGGGTTACGATAGCCTGGCCCGCTCCCGGTTTCCGGCCCTCTGGTCCGGCCCGGCGGATGCCGACCGGTTCATGCGCCGTCTTTCCGTTCTGCCCGACGGGGGGACGGTGCTAATCACCCTGCCGGAGGGACCGTTCCGCTTCCCAGAAGGGCCGGCGCTTAGGGCCGGGCAGGCCGCCGACTATTTGCGGCGCCATAACCCCCGGGCCAAGGTGATTGTGCTGGATGCGGGCAAAGCCCCGGGCGCCGATGCCGCCAGGGCGGCGGGCGTCGAATGGATTTCCGGGGCCAATGGTGGGCGCCTGATCCGCGTGGATGCCGCGCAAAACCAAGTGCGGGCGGAAGCAGGCCCGATTTCCGCCGATCTGATCAACATCATCCCGCCGCAATGGGCGGGCGAGCTTGCCCTGCGCAGCGGTCTTGCCGATGCGACCGGTTGGTGCCCGGTAGATGTTTCTACCGGTCGGTCGGCGCGGATCGAAAAGGCCCTGGTGATTGGCGATGCGGTGACCGATTTCCGCAAAACCGCCGAGGTCGCCCGAGCGAGCGCCGTTCACGCGGTGCGCGGCGCTGCCTAGGGTCGGATCGTTTTAGAGGACCTCGATCGCGCTCTGAGCGCTAGATAGTCGTATAGATCACTGAGCATGAAATGCTGGTTCTCGGGATAGCCCAGATGTCGCACGGTTTCCGGGTCTCCGTTCACATAGCGCCGGGCGCTATCGATAAACGGATAGGGGAGACTATGGTTGAACGGGCAGGGTTGGGCCAGCAGACGCACAACCTGTTCGAACAAAAACCGAAATCGTTGGTCGTCGGGTTCCAGGTAGAGGTTCCCCGGATCGCCGCCATAAAGCTCGAACAAGGCCATATAGTCTTTTAGTTTCGGGGCTGACATGACGCTTAACTCGCCGACCTGGCAGGATTTTTCAAGGTTAGATGCTGCGCTGCCGACAGTCCCCTTAGGCGCTTTGCCATGGCGGGGGTGGCTTCGATGGCGCCGTCCTCCCCGATGATCAGGGCCTGGGTAACACCGAGCTGGCGCGCAACCGCGGGCCAGTCGGCTCCCGCGACCGAAAGGGCGGTGGCGGCGGCATCGGCCAGGGCACCGTTATCGGAAATCACCGTGGCAGAGACAATGTGATGGATCGGCATGCCGGTGCGGGGGTCCAGGATATGGGCAAAGCGCACGCCTTCATATTCCAAGAAGCGTTCGTAGTTGCCAGAGGTATAGATGGCCTCGCCGTTGCGCGCCTCGATCCAGGCCACGGCGCCCCAGCCCACGGGATTGCGGATCGCCACCCGCCAGGGGCGGCCCGGTGCCGTGCCCGCCACATTCAGATCGCCGCCGGCATTGATCAGCCCGTTCTTCAGGCCATGCCGTGCCAGAATTTCCATGGCCCGGTCCAGGGCGTAGCCCTTGGCGATGGCACCGAAATCTAGCCGGACGGCGGGATTGGCGCTGCGAATTTGGTCTCCGTCAACGGTTACCTGGGCGATGGTGGGGCGCGTCCGCAAATAGTCCTCAATCGCCCCCAGCGGCGGTGCCCGGCCTTCGGGCGGGGTATCGTCGTGGAAGCCCCAGGCGGCGATCAGGGCCCCGATACCAGGATCGAAAAGCCCGCCGCTGGCGGTGTTAAGGGATTGACTGACCGCGATCAATCGGGCCAGTTCCGGGTCTATCCGGGCAGTCTCGCCGCGCGCGAAGGCGGCATTGACGGTCGCCACCTGGCCCGGCCGCCAGGCGTGCCAAGCATCGTGATAGCGCTGTAAAAGATGGGCCGCATCGCGCACCGCGGTACGGGCGGTGTCCGCATCCGAATCCCAGACCACAAATTCCACCAGGGTGCCGAAAACATAGAAGGTTTCCCGGTAGGGGGCGTCGTTGGGTCGACAAGCCCCGACCAGCAGGGTGACGCACAGCAACAAGATGGCGGGAAACCGCACGGCCTTATGCCCCACGCCGCAGGAAAAACGGCTTGGCGAGATGGGGGGAGCTGCGCCGGGCCAATCCATATCCCAAAACGCCGCCCATCAGACAGAGGGGCAGGGCGAGGGCATCGCCGCCATAGGATCCGCCGACCATGGCCCCCACAAGGGCGCCGATCAGGGGCAGGCCATAGGCGATGAGGGAGGCCCGGGCCACGGAACCCGCATCGATCCCAATCACCACCCGTTCCCCTACGCGGGCCTGGAAGGTATCGGTCAGGGTAAAACGCACCGTGTCTGCTTTCTTCCATTTGGTCAGGGCGGCAACGCCACAATGGCTGGACTCGCCACAACCGCCACAGGCGGCCCGTCGTTCCGCTTCCAACACCACCTGGCCCTGGCCCACGGCAATCACCCGCGCGGTGCCCTCTACCGCTTCCGCGCTAGTCATTTGCGGAATCCGAGCGTTCCACCATGTCGGGGTCGGCGGTGATGGGGCGGTAGATTTCCACCCGTTGGCCATCTTCCAAAACCGCATCCAACTTGGTGGCGCGGCCAAAGATGCCGACCTTTTGGGTGGCGAGGTCGATTTCCGGGAAGGTCTCCAGGATGCCGGAAAGCTCGATGGCTTGGCGCACCGTGCTGCCTTCGGGCACCTCCATTTTCAACCAGACCTGCCGTGCTGCCTTCGCGTATGCCACACCCACATTCATGGTCTTCGTCCCCTAAGCCTCTGCGGGAACGCCCTTGGCCGCGGCGGCGCGCCGGGCCTTGAGCTGTTCGATCCGCTGATCCAAAAGCCGTTTCGCCGCCAGCAAGAAGCCCAGCACCAAAAAGGCGCCCGGCGGCAGGATGAAAAGCAGGAATCCCTTATATTCCGGGATCAAAACCGTCTCCATGAAGGAAAAATGCGCGCCCAGAAGCAGGCTCGCCCCGGAAAACAGGGTGCCGGACCCGATCACTTCCCGCACCGCGCCTAAAACGACCAGGGCCAGGGTGAAACCCGCGCCCATCATGAATCCATCCGTCGCCGCGCGCAGCGGGTCCTGCCGGGAGGCAAAGGCCTCGGCCCGGCCCAGGATGGCGCAGTTGGTCACGATCAGGGGAATGAACAGGCCCAAAACCTTGTAAAGCTCATGCAGCCAGGCGTTCAACGCCATATCCACCAAGGTCACCAGCGTTGCGATGATCAACACAAAGGCGGGGATGCGGACCTCGGGGCTGATCAGCCCGCGCAAGAGGGAAACGGCCAACCCGGAAGCCACCATGACCGCCGTTGTGGCGAGGCCCATGCCCAGACCGTTGGTGGCGGTGCTGGTGACCGCCAGTAGCGGGCAAAGCGCCAACATCTGGGAAAATACCACATTATTAGACCACAGGCCTTCGCGAACGATATGGCTGTAAGGGGTTCCACTCATGATCCCATCTCCTGGTCGCCGGATGCGCCGAGCAGCTCATCTTCATGGGCGTGGAAGAATTCCAAGCCTTCCTTGACCGCGCGGACCACGGCGCGGGGGGTGATGGTGGCGCCGCTGAATTGATCGAACACACCGCCGTCTTTCTTGACCGCCCATTTATCCGCCGGGAGGGTGTCGAAGGAGCGACCGTCGAAGCTCAAGATCCAGGTATCCCGGGCGATATCTATCTTATCCCCCAACCCTGGGGTTTCCGCATGCTGCACCACCCGCACACCGAGGATTTTTCCGCTGGCATCCACCCCCATGATCACCTGAATTTTGCCGCCATAGCCGAAGGCCATGGAGGGATAGGCGAAGGCGGTAATCCGGCCCTCCTTGCGGCCGCGATGCACCACCACCGGCCCTTTGTCGCCGGTGATCGTCAGGGTATCGGCCAGCAGGTCGTTGTCATACATATCGTCCGGCACTACCTGGGCGAGGGAGGCGGTAAGATCTTCCGCGAAGCGGGCGGCAATGGCCTCGACCGTGGCCTGATCGCCGCCCCCCAGGATCGCCGCCGCGCCCATGGCGAAGGCGCCGAGCATGAGCGCGTGATAGACCATATTTCCCTTGATCCGTTCGAAGCGGGAGGGGGCTGGGGTCTCCGTCTCTTTGTCTTTATCTGTCTCGGTCATTCCGCCTCCTTCCGCCCGCTGGCGCGGGCGAGGCGTTGCGCGCTGTATTCCATCGGATCACCGGTGCGGGTGCGGCCAAAGACGCGGGGCCGGGTATAGCGGTCGATCAGCGGCACGCAGGCATTCATCAGCATCACCGCGAAGGCCATGCCTTCCGGGTAGCCGGTCCAGGTGCGGATCACCACCACCAAAAGCCCAATACCGGCGCCAAACAGAAGTTGCCCCCGGGTGGTGACCGGCGAGGTCACATAATCGGTAGCGATGAAGAACGCCCCCAAAAGGGTCGCGCCGGACAGCAGATGATAGGCGGGGCTCAGGAAATGGTCGCTGTCCAGCAGGTATAGGCCGCCGGAGAAGATCGCGACGGTCGCCAGCATGGCCACCGGGATATGCCAGGTGATGATGCGGGTCGCCAACAGCAGCAAGCCGCCCGCCAGGATCAGACCCGCGGCGGTTTCCCCCAGGCTGCCTGCCACCGTGCCGAGGCCAAGATCGAGCAGGCCGAAGGTGGTGCTCAGCGCCTCGCTGGCGCTGGCGCCCGTGCTCAATTGGGTCTTGAAGGCCCCCAGGAGAGAGGCGCTGGAAACCGCATCGAAACCGTGATTTAGCCCGAAAGTGATGCCTAGCCCCGCCAGGAAATCCGGCGCTCCATTGCTGCCCAGGGGCAATGGCGCCACCCAGCGGGTCATTTCCACGGGGAAGGAAATCAGCAGCGCCACGCGGGCCACCATGGCCGGGTTGAACAGGTTTTGTCCCAATCCCCCAAATATCTGCTTGGCCACCACAATGGCCAGAAACGCCCCCACGGTACCGATCCACCAAGGCGCCCAAGGCGGCAGGGTCAATGCCAGCAGCCAACCAGACAGGGCCGCCGACCCATCGGCCAGGCCGTCGGAAACGGGTTTCCCCATCAATTTTAGGCACAGCGCCTCGAACAGCATGGCCGACGCCACCGTGACCAGGAGCAGGTTGATGGCGGGCCAGCCGAATTGATAGAGCCCGAACAGGGTGACGGGCACCAGGGCCACCATCACCAAGACCATGGCCCGGCTGACCGTATTGCCTTGATGGGCGAAAGGCGCGGCGATGATCGAGGGCTGGGTCATGCGGAAACGCTTTCTTTCTGCGCCGCCGCCTCGGCCGCCGCTTTCTTGGCCCGCTGTTCCGCCTTGCGTTTTTCCATGGCGGCGCGTTTTTCGGCGGCGATTTTCTCCATGCGCTCGGTCCGCGCGGTGGCGAGGCGTTTGGTTTCCTCCTGCTTGTGTTTGGCGCGCTGGGTTTCCGTCAACCGGCCCTTGGCATAATTAAAATACTGCACCAAGGGGATGTTGGACGGGCAGATATAGGCGCATGATCCGCAGGAAACACAGTCCATCAAGCCGATATCCACGGCGCTATCCAATTCCTCGGCGCGGATGCGCGAGGCCATCTCCAGGGGTAGCAGTCCGCAGGGGCAGGCCGACACGCAGCTGGCGCAACGGATGCAGGCACCGGCCTGCCGGGGCGCCGCTTCTTTTTCCGAAAGGGCCAACACCCCGTTGGAGCCTTTAACGATGGGCGCTTTGGTATCGGGCAGGGGTTGGCCCATCATGGGGCCTCCCAACAAGAGCTTGGCCGGTTCGCCATCGAACCCACCGCAATGGGCGACCAGATCGGCCACCGTAGTACCGATGAGCACACGGAAATTCCCGCGCCGAACCACCGCCTCGCCGCTTACGGTGACGATGCGATCGATCAGCGGGCGACCGAGACGCACCGCCTGATGAACCGCATAGGCCGTGGCCGTGTTATGGACCACGATACCCAGATCGGCGGTCAGGGCGCGGGCGGGGGTTTCCAGCCCGGTCACGGTGCGCACCAGATGCTTTTCCGATCCCATGGGATATTGGGTGGGCACCTTGGCGACCGTGACCTCTGCGTCGCTGGCATCAGCCCGTTTGCCGACCGCATCCCGCAGAGCAGCGATGGCTCTTGGCTTATTGGCTTCGACGGCAATGATCACCCGGGGCGTGCCCAGGGCCTGCGCCATGATCAGGATGCCATCTAGCACCTCTGCGGTATGTTCGCGCATCAGCCGATCATCGCAGGTGAGATAGGGCTCGCATTCTGCCCCATTGATTAGCAGGGTGTGCAACTCGTAGCGCGCCCGCAGGTTCAGTTTGACCGCCGAGGGGAAGGTGGCGCCGCCCATGCCGACCACACCGCAGGCGGCAACCCGTTTGGCGATCTCCGATGGGTCCACTGCGTAGGGATCCATGGGGGGAAGGGTTTCCCCCCATTCATCCTTGCCATCGGGCTTCAGGGTCAGGGTGCGGCCCGGCAGGCCCGACGCGTGGGGCGCCTGATAGCGCCCGAGGCCCACGATCCGCCCCGAGGTGGGGGCATGAATGGTGGCGCTGACCATGCCTTGGCCAACGGCCAGCAAATCACCCTTCTTGACCCAATCGCCCTTCGCCACGATGGGTTCGGCCGGGGCACCGATATGCTGCTGCAAGGGAATACGCAACAGTTTTGGCAGTGGCAGGGCCTCGATAGCGCAGTCGGCGGTCAGATCCTTTTTATCGTTCGGATGGATGCCGCCTTTGAATCGAAAGAGTTTCATTACGGAATCCTCAGGCCGCGATCGCCGGTTTCGGCCAATACCAATTTTGCAAGGTCGCCGGGATCGGCCGCATGGTGACGCATTCGGTGGGGCAGATGTCGACGCATTGTTCGCAGCCGGTACAGGCATCGCTGATCACGGAATGCATCTGCCGGGAGCTGCCGACGATGGCATCGGTGGGGCAGCGCTTGAAACATTTGGTGCAGCCCACGCAGAGCGCTTCGTTGATGAAGGCGACGGCGGGGGCTTTGTCTTCCATGTCGGAAAGATTGGCGGTAACGCCGAGTTTGCCCGCCAGTTCCGAGGCGAGGCCGCGGCCGCCCGGCGGGCAGAGGGTCACCGGCGCTTCGCCCTGGGCCAAAACCTCCGCCGCCGTGGTGCAGCCGGGGTAGCCGCATTGCCCGCAATTGGTACCGGGGAGCATGCCCTCGATTTCCATAGCGAGGGGATTGCCTTCCACCCGCAGATAGCGGGCCGCGACCCCCAACAGGGCGCCCAAGCAAAGTCCTAAAACGGTCAAGCTTCCGATGGCAGGCAACACGGTCGAATTCCTCCTAGTTTACCGGGAGTCCCGCAAACCCCATGAAGGCGAGGGACAACAAACCAGCAACAACAAAACCAATGGGGGCGCCGGCGAAGGCGCCAGGGACCTGGGCCAGCGCCAAGCGCTCGCGCAGGCCAGCGAATATCACCATGACAAGGGTGAAGCCGACCGCTGACCCGAAACCGTAGAGCAGGCTTTGCACAAAGCTGTGCTCCTCTTGCAAGTTCAACAGGGCAACGCCGAGCACGGCGCAGTTGGTGGTGATCAGCGGCAGGAAGATGCCCAATACCTGATATAGTGCTGGCGACATCTTCCGGACCGACATTTCGGTAAACTGTACCACGGCGGCGATCACTAAAATAAAGGTGAGGATTCTGAGGAACTCGATACCCAGCGGCGCCAGGATAAAGAATTCAATCGCCCAACTGGCCGCCGCGGACAGTGTCAGCACGAACGTGGTGGCAAAGCCCATGCCGAGCGCCGTATCCACCTTGTTGGACACGCCCATGAACGGGCAAAGGCCGAGAAACTTGACCAAAACCACGTTGTTGACCAGGACTGTCCCGAGTATCAGCAGCAAATAGGCGGTCATTGCCGAATCCACTTCCCCACCTGAAGGTTAAGAGCCGTGGACTCCCCAATGCATCAACCATACCAATAAGCCGAATCTGGTAATTTTTGTTCAATTTTTCAGCAAAAGGCCGGGCGCTCAAAGGTTTTGCTTAAAATTAAGACAGAAATCCTCTAGTCTGAGCAAATCTGTGCATGTGCAGTATCGGACATCCACGATCAGTCAGGTTTCGCCATGTCGCGTTTCTGACAAAAAACAGACGAGCCCCCTTCGATAGCGGCTCATAGGTTTTAAAGGCACGTTTCTTGCTTAACATTTCGCAAGTGCAGCACGCACATTGCAACGCCGCACAGGGCCGCAATTAGCGAAGTGGAGGACCATGTTCCAGGATTTTATCGCCAATCCACCGACGGGAACACCCGAGGAGATTATCACCATCCTGCGGGATCTACATGCCAACAATGTGGCGGGCCTCCCTGTGCAGGTTTTTATCGAGGCCGTCGCGCAGAGTTCGGTGGCGATCTCCATCACCGACCGCAAAGCCCGAATTCTTTATGCCAACGAGGCCTTTCAACAGGTCACCGGGTACCTGCCGGAAGAATTGGTGGGAAAGAACGAATCCGTCCTCTCCTTCAAGGCGACGCCGGCCAAGGTCTATGAAGAGATGTGGGGCACCATCACCGCGGGGCGGGCCTGGACCGGCACCCTGATCAACCGCAAGAAAAGCGGCGAGCGCTATGTGGCGGAGCTGACGGTGATCCCCGTGCGGGGGCCCGATGGGGAGGTTACCCATTACATGGGCCTGCACCGGGATGTGACCCAGCTGCACCAGCTGGAAACCGAACTGAAGAACAAGAAAGCGCTGCTGGAATCAGTGATCGACGTCGCCCCCGTGGCGATTGCCATGGTGGATGAAGAGGGCCGGGTGGAATTGGATAACCATGCCTACAAGGTGCTGATGACTGACCTGGATTTGGAACCGGCCGTAGAAGTCTTGGCGGCAGTGGAGGAGGCATTGGGGCTTTCCTTCGCGGAAATTGCCGCAATCCGCCGGGATTTCCACAATATCGACGTCAGCTTGAAGGCCCGCGAGGAGCGGTGGTTTGCCTGTTCTGGTACCTGGGTCCATGAAGAGGAGTTGGATGCCGACCATTTCTTTCGCGGCAGTGCGTTGAACCGCATGCTCTTGGTCTGCAACGACATCACGCCGCAACGTCGCCGGTTCGAGGAGTCTCGCACCAGCATGGTGCGGGCCTTGATGGCGGAACAGCAGAGAGTGGCCAGCATCCGGGAAATCATCGGCGCTTCCATTTATCAGTTGCAAGGGCCGCTCAACCTTGTGAATGCGGCGGTCACCATGCTGGAACGCCAAGGCGACCAGCATACCCCCTTGTTGGAAGCGCTGAATGATGTGGTTCGGTCCAGCCGGGAAACCCTGGAACGTTTGGAAGCGGCCATGCCAGCGGCAGCCCCCGCCGCAACGGAACCGGTGAACGTGAATGAAGTTATACGAGACGTGCTTTCTGTATCGACGGAACAGTTCTTGGCGACCGGCACCACGGTGGATTGGCAGCCGACAACGGTTTTGGCGTCGGTTCCGGGGAATGTGACGGCGCTGCGGTCTTTGATCAAGAATGTTTTGGATAATGCGGTGATGGCTGTCAGCGAAGGGGGCGGCTCGACGCGGGAAATTCAGGTTCTGACACGGTCGCAGTCGGATAGCGCGGTAGAGGTAGAGGTTCGTGATACCGGGCCCGGCATTCCCCCGGAAGTGCGCCGTAAGGTGTTTGAACCGTTCTTTTGTGGTTGGCGCAACGGTCAAGGCCATGGCGGCATGGGATTGACCCTGGCCCAGCAACTCGCCACCGACCAAGGCGGCGGAATCACCATCGAGGATTCCGGCGTGTTGGGCTGTGTGGTGCGCATTGTCCTTTCGACCCGGGTTGCCGACGACCGGGTTTCCTGACGACGCCAATCAACGCTCGAACCATTTTTTGAAATGTGGGATGGGATGAATACTTTGTTGCGAGAGGAAAGACGGTCCGCCTTTGTTGAACGGGAATTGGACCTCCTCTATCGGGCCAGCCAGGTGCTGAGCCGGTCGTTTGACCTGCGCAAGACCATCGGCGAGGTCTTGGCCATGCTGCACGAGTCCGGCGAACTCCGCCATGGCATGATCAGCCTGGTGGACGAAAATTCCGGCGACCTGCTGGTGCGGGCGACCCCGGGCCGCGAACTTTGGGCCGATGACGATGGGGTCAGCTACCGCCGGGGCGAAGGTATTATCGGCTTGATCATGGATCACCGGGAAACCGTGGTGGTGCCTCGTATTTCCGAGGAGCCCAAATTCCTGGACCGGCGCGGCATTTATGATCAGGACCTGCCGTTTTTGGCGGTACCGCTGTTTTCCGGCCCCGATGAGCTGATCGGTGTGATCGCCGGGCAACCGCCGCAAGATGGGTTGCTGCTGGGCGAGCGGGCCAAGCTGCTGGAAATGATTGCTAATCTGGTGGCGCAAACCATTCGCCTGTGCCGCCAGGTGGCCTACAGCCAGAAGGAACTGCGGGATGAGCGCGACACCCTGCGCCGGACCGTCAAAGGGCAGCATGGGTTTGACAAGGTGGTCGGCCATACCAAGGTGATGCGGACCGTGTTCGATCAGGTGCGCTTGGTGTCGAAATGGGATACCACCGTGTTGATCCGGGGCGAATCCGGCACCGGCAAGGAGCTGATTGCCAACAGTATCCATTATAATTCGCCGCGCCATGCCAACCCGTTCGTCAAACTCAATTGCGCGGCGCTGCCGGATAATTTGCTGGAATCCGAACTGTTTGGTCATGAAAAAGGGGCCTTCACCGGTGCTACCGGTCAGCGCAAGGGCCGTTTCGAACAGGCCGATGAAGGCACGCTGTTCCTGGACGAGATCGGCGAAATTTCCCCCACTTTCCAGGCCAAGCTGTTGCGGGTCTTGCAAGAAGGCGAGTTCGAACGGGTCGGCGGTATGGTGACCCTGAAGGTGGATGTGCGGGTAATCGCCGCCACCAACCGGAACCTGGAAGCTGGGGTGGAGGAGGGCAAGTTCCGGGAGGACCTGTATTACCGCCTCAATGTGATGCCCATCAACCTGCCACCCTTGCGGGATCGGGTGGAGGATATTCCTGATCTCGCCCGCTTTCTGATTGAAAAAATCGCCCGTAAGCAGGGCCGGGACCTGCAGATCACCGACAGCGCCATTCGGATATTGCTGCGCCATACCTGGCCGGGCAATGTGCGGGAGCTGGAAAACTATCTGGAACGGGCCGCCATCCTTTGCGAAGGCGATACCATCGACCGGGATGTGATTGGCCTGACCGGCCTGCGAGAAGATACCGCCGCAGTGCCGGAAGCCGCCGCACCGCGCCCCGCCGTGGACCTGGATGATCCCACTCTGGATGACCGGGAGCGGGTGATCGCGGCCCTGGAAGAAGCGGGCTGGGTGCAGGCCAAGGCGGCCCGCCTGTTGGGCATGACCCCGCGGCAGATCCACTATCGGATCAAGACCCTCAACATCCACATGCGGCAGATCTAATACCAACCTGCGTTGATAATGACCTATAGAGATTGTCCGGCGCGTCCCGTCGGGCAGGAGGAGGAACGCAGGCGATGCAGGGCCATCGGCAAGGACGGCCGACGCTCCCGCCGGGGCGCGTGGCCAACCGGTTCGGCGGCTTTCCTGGGCCTTTGGACGGCGTCGAGGTCGATTTCCGATCTCCCAGATCGCCACATCGGCCTCTCCTCGCCAAAAACCCGGGAAAGCCCGTCTCAATGAGTCATTATCCACGCAGGTTGGTATAAGTCTGCGCTGCAAGGAATGTCGCAAACGCGACAGGAACGCTGACTCCCTGTCGACTTGTGGGGGACCGAACCCGACATTCATTCCATAAAGTGAAGAATTACAAGGCGTAAGCTTCTGCAATAAGCGTTGGCACGGCGCTTGCTGTAATCGCTCCAACACTCGGACTGTTGGAGATCAAGTCATGGATTTAAAAGTTCTCGGACAAGATAGTGCGCCGGAAGCAGCGGAAAGCGGCTGCGCCTCAAGTTCCTGCGGCAGCACCAATGACCAGCTTTCTCACCTGCCGGAGGCGATCCGGGAAAAGGTCCATAACCACCCCTGCTATTCCGAACAGGCGCACCACTATTATGCACGGATGCATGTGGCCGTTGCGCCCGCCTGTAACATCCAATGCCATTACTGTAACCGCAAATATGATTGCGCGAACGAATCCCGCCCCGGCGTGGTTTCGGAACTGCTGCAACCGGATCAGGCGGTGCGCAAGGTGATGGCGGTGGCGGCCAATGTGCCGCAGATGACCGTGCTCGGCATCGCCGGTCCTGGCGATCCTCTGGCGAACCCGGAGCGGACCTTCCAAACTTTCCGCGAACTCACGGAGAAAGCGCCGGACATCAAACTCTGCGTGTCCACCAATGGCCTGGCGCTGCCCGACTGTGTGGATGAACTGGCCAAACATAATGTGGATCACGTGACCATCACCATCAACTGCGTCGACCCGGACGTCGGCGCCAAGATCTACCCCTGGATTTTCTGGAAAAACCGGCGGATTCGGGGTCGGAAGGCGGCAGAGATTTTGATCGAGCGTCAGCAAAAGGGCCTGGAGATGCTTACCGAGCGGGGCATCCTGGTGAAGGTCAACTCGGTGATGATCCCGGGTGTGAACGACGAGCATCTGAAGGAGGTGAACCGGGTGGTTCAATCCAAGGGTGCTTTCTTACACAACATCATGCCGCTGATTGCCGAGGCGGAGCACGGTACCTTCTACGGCGTCATGGGCCAGCGTGGCCCCACCCCAACCGAACTGCAAACCTTGCAGGAAGATTGCGCCGGGGGGGCCAACCTGATGAAGCATTGCCGCCAGTGCCGTGCCGATGCGGTCGGCATGCTGGGCGAAGACCGCGGCCAGGAGTTTACCATGGACAAGGTCGACGAGATGCAAATCGATTACGACGCGGCCATGGAAAAGCGGGCGGAATTCCACGCCGCTATCGAATCCAATCGGGATATCAAGGCGGCCGAGGCCGAACCCCTCAAGGCTTTTCCCGATATGTCGGCGCGGCCCGTCCTAATGGCGATTGCCTCCAAGGGCCAGGGCGTCATCAACCAGCATTTCGGCCATGCCAGCGAATTCATGGTCTACAAGGCCACCCCCGAAGGTGTGGAGTTCATCGGCCATCGCAAGGCGGAGCAATATTGCGTTGGTTCCGATACCTGCGACGACGAAGGTGAGGACAAGATCGATCGCATCGTCCGGGCGTTGGAAGGCTGCGAAGCGGTGCTCTGCGCCAAGATCGGCATGGAACCCTGGGACCGGCTGGAGGGCGCGGGCATTCAACCCAACGGTGAACATGCCTTGGAGGAAATCGAAGAGGCCGTATGGGCCGTCTACCACGAAATGTACGAGGCGGGTCAGTTGGCGGAAGCGCCGACCGCGGCCGCGCTGAGCGCTTAAGAGGAGAGCCGAACCATGGCCCTGAAGATTGTCGAAAGCTGCACCAATTGCTGGGCCTGTATGCCCTTGTGCCCCAGCGAAGCCATCTACCAGGCGGCGCCGCATTTCATGATCGATCCCCGCGCCTGCACCGAATGCGATGGCGATCATGGCGAACCGCAATGCGCTTCCATTTGCCCCATCGAAGGGGCGATCCTGGATGCGGTCGGGGCGCCGATTAATCCGCCGGGCTCATTGACCGGCATTCCACCAGAACGGATGGCCGCCGCCATGGCGGAGATCCAAGCCCGCTAGGAACGAGGTCGTGACCAGGATCGATTTCTACGAGAAACCGGGTTGCATCAACAACACCAAGCAAAAGGCCCTGCTCCGCGACCTCGGTTACGAGGTGGAGGTCAGGGATCTTTTGCGTTGGCCGTGGACCGTGCAATCCCTGCAGCCGTTTTTCGGTGATCGTCCGGTGAAGGAATGGTTCAACGCATCCGCCCCTCGGGTGAAATCCGGCGAGGTAGATCCCGCTAGTTTGGATGCAGCCACGGCCCTGGCGCTGATGGTGGAAGATCCACTGCTGATCCGTCGCCCCTTGATGGAAACGGACCTAGGCAAGATCAGCGGCTTTGTGCCCGGTCCGGCGCTATTGGCCCTGGGCATCGATATGGCGCCGCCCAAAGAGGATTTGGAAACCTGCCCGCGCACTCACGCGGAAAACATGCGGGAGCCCGTGTCATGATTTCTGTCGGCGATGGCGCGGTTTCCATTGGCAATGAGGTGTACTGGGCCGGCGCGTTCGACCCAGACTTGCGTAACTTTGACATCATCCTTCGGACCGCCAATGGCACCTCCTATAACGCGTATCTGATTCGCGGGGAAGACGGAGTCGCCATCGTCGATACGGTGAAGCAAGAATTCGCCGACACGTTTTTCAAGCGCCTGGAATCCGTCGCCCGATATGACGAGATCAAGGTAATTGTCCTCAACCATTTGGAGCCAGACCATACCGGCGCGCTGCCGGAGTTGATGCGCCGGGCGCCGCAAGCGCAGGTGTTCATCTCCCGCCGGGCGCCAAACATGCTGAAGGCCTTGTTGAAGCCCGACCTGCAAGAGTTCCCGTTCACCGCGGTGGCGACGGGGGATTCGGTGTCCATTGGCGGGCGTACCTTACGGTTCTTGAACACCCCCTACCTGCATTGGCCGGATACCCAATGCACCTATCTGGAAGAAGATAAAATACTGTTCTCCGGCGATGTGTTCGGGTGCCATTTTTGCGACGACCGCCTGTTTAACGATATGGCCGGGGATTTCCGGTTCTCCTTTGAATATTACTATTCCCACATCATGCGCCCGTTCAAAGAGTATGTGAACCAGGCGCTGGATCTGATCGAACCCCTGTCGCCCGCCCTGGTCGCGCCAGCCCATGGCCCGATCCTGCGGGACCGTCCGAGAGACTATATCCGCCGCTATCGGGAGCTATCCCGCCCCAGCTTGAAAAGCGAAGTGGGCGCAGCGGAAAAAAGCCTGTTGATTTTCTATATCAGTGCCTATGGCAGCACGGCGACCATGGCTCAATCGGTGCGGCGCGGGGCGGAGCAAATCCCCGGCGTGCGCGTCTCCCTCTATGATCTGGCGGGGGGCGACCCCCAGCCCTTTGTGGATCTGGTGGAAGAAGCCGATGGCCTGATTTTCGGGAGCCCCACTATCAATGGCGATGCGGCCAAGCCGGTCTGGGACCTGCTGTCCTCGCTGGGCATGATCAAGACACAGGGAAAACTCGGCGCGGCGTTTGGCTCCTACGGCTGGACCGGCGAAGCCGTGGACATGATAGAGGCCAGACTGCGGGGACTAAAAATGCGGGTTCCGGTTTCCGGAATGCGCCTGAAGTTAGCACCGTCTCAAGCGGAGCTTGGAGAGTGCGAGCGTTTCGGCCGTGCCGTCGCCGAACATCTTTGCGGTCTTTTAAAGCCGCGGGAAATCGACCTGGCATCCCTCGGTTGAAACGCGAAGGGGAACTAATTTTTGAAAATGAGTGAGAGGAGATAACAATGCCCAAGGCAAAACTGACATTCACGGATATCGATCTGACCGTCAATGTGCCGGTCGGTACCCGTATTATCGAAGTTTCCGAAAAAGTTGGATCAGGCATCATCTATGGTTGCCGCGAATGCGATTGCGGTACCTGCATGATGCAAGTGGAAGACGGTTGGAACAACCTGTCCGAACCGTCGGTCTTGGAAGACAAGGTGCTACGCGAAAATATGGCCGGTCGCCATTTCCGCCTCGCCTGCCAAGCGCAAATCCTGGGCGACGTGACCGTCAAGCCCGCCTGACCCCAATTTAACCCTAGAAAATCGAGGATCGGACCGATGCCGACAATTACGTTCTCCAACCCGGCTTACAAGGATAAAACCGTTTACGCGGTGGCCGGAAGCCATACCGAAACCGTGCTGAAGATCGCCAAGTCCAACAGCATTCCCATCCAATTCGATTGCGGTGATGGCGAATGTGGCAGTTGCATCATCAAAATCTCCATGCTGGGTGAAAAGCCCTTCATGGGCCGTCACCTGACGGAAAAAGAACGGGTCGTTTTGCGCGAAGTGGGCAAAGTGACCAAGGACGAGCTCGATCGGATGCTGGTGGATGACATTCCCTGCGAATGGCGTCTGGCCTGCCAGATGATCGTGCGCGACGAGGATATTCTGGTCGAATATTGAGGCCGCGAATGTCTGTCGTTACACAAAGCCTACGGAACCACGGCCCAGCGGATGCCCGCCGGGCCGTGGCCGCCGATCTTTTGGCCCGGGGGCGCGGCGTGCCCAATGACCGATTCATGGCCCAGATGATCGCGTCTTGGTCCCTGGGCGAGGGCATGTTACGGGGCTATATGGGCCTGCCCGCGGGGCAGTTCCGGCGTATGCTGCGCCATGCTTTTCCCGGCGCCCGTTTTTCCGCCGCTCCTGGTGGCCCGTTGCCGCGTCCGTTGGAACGGATGGAAGAACTTGATGATCTTCGGTCTTTGCTGTTGGCCCATCGGGCAAAGCGGGATCCGGCGGAATTTTGGATCGCGGAGTTGATTTGTGCGGGCTGCATGGGGTCTGATCACCTCTGGCAAGACCTGGGCCTGTGGGCGCGGGCTGACCTGACCCGTATGATCGAGTATAATTTCCCCCGATTGGGGCGGCGCAACCGGAAGAACATGAAATGGAAAAAGTTCCTCTACAAACAGTTGTGCGAGGCGCATGGCGTGTTCATCTGCCGGTCTCCCACCTGCGAGACCTGCGTCGATTATGACTATTGTTTCGGACCCGAAGACTGACTTGGAAAATCGGGCCATTGGCGCCTATCTGGGGTTGGCGGTGGGCGATGCCCTGGGGGCCACGGTCGAATTCATGACCCCGCGCGAAATCGCCGATCAATACAGAGTTCACAGGAATATCATCGGCGGTGGCTGGCTGCGGTTGCAACCTGGGCAGATCACCGACGATACCGAAATGAGCCTCTATCTCGGCCAGTCCATTTTGGACAACGGGGCGGTAGATGGGCGGGCCATTGCCGAGGCCTTCAGCGCCTGGATGCGCAGCAAACCGGTGGATATGGGCAATACGGTCCGACGCGGCATCGTGCGCTACCGGCAAACCGATGAAACCCGGGTCCCCGAAAACGAATATGACGGCGGCAATGGGGCCTGCATGCGGGTTTTGCCCGTGGCATTGGCGACCCTGGGCGCGGCGCCCGAACAGGTCCGTCTGGCCGTGGAGATGCAATCCCATATTACCCACAATAATGCCCTCTCCGATGCGGGGACATATTGTATTGTCGACATGGTGCAAGCGGCCGTGGCGGGGAACGCGTCCCTTGCCGATCTGCGCGAGATGGCCGAGGGTTTCGCCGCAAAGTCTCCCGAATTTTCCTTTGTCGGAAAGCGCGAAAAAAACCCGTCTGGCTTTATCGTGGATACCCTGCGCGCCGTGTTTCAGGCGCTCCGTGATAAGGACGGCTTTTCCGAGATCTTGATCGACGTGGTGAACCGGGGCGGCGATGCGGACACGACGGGGGCCATCGCCGGTATGCTGGCGGGCGCCCTCTGGGGCGTGGAGGGCATTCCCAAGAACTGGGTGGCTGCCCTGGATCCAAAGATCGGAATTCAGTGCATCGAACAGGCCAGGCTTCTCCTGGCCCGCGCGCCGGTGGGCGTGACAATTTAGGCAGATCTGCCGGTCGGCGTGACAGTTTAGCGCGCGATTATGCCGAGCGTTTTTCCGCGAGTTTCAGATGAAAGGCGAGGGCGCTATCCATGGTGCCCAGATGCTGGGTGAACCATTCCAAAATCCGATCCCGCAAATAAGCCCGGGCGAAGGCGATCCGTCCGGCCTCCACGCGGCTGGCCAGTTGGGTCATGTCGCCCAAGACCCGGCGATGGTCCTCCCGATGTTCCCCAAAGGCGGGGAAACCGGACTCTTCCATCAGCCGTTCCTCGTTGGCGAAATGCGCCTGCGTATGGGCCATCAGCGCTTTGAACGCGGCGGGAAACGCCTCGTTGGTGGCCTGCTGCGCCTGGGTTACCAGGTCTAGAAACTCTTCATGAGTGGCATCCATATCGGCGTGACCCAGGGCGTGTTCCGACGGGTTCCATTTACTCATGAGGCCGCCCTCACGGTGGATAGTAGATTGCCGTAATCGCCCCGGATCACTTCAATCCCCTTATGCGCGCAATAGCGCAGCTCCTTCGGCGTGGGGTCGGGGATCAAGGCATAGCCCGCGGGCGCGTTGGCACCATAGATGATATCCGACATGACCATGCGCTCCGTATCCCGGGTAAAACGCATGCCCAGGAACAGATATTGTTTTTCCAGCCGGTAGTCCTTCATGAAGGTGGGAATGGCGAAGCCGCCCATCAACTCGGTGATGTAATCCACATAATCCGCATCCGAGGCGATATAATTCGGTGTCGGCGTTGGCGATCCCATGGGTTTGAACAGGATCGGCAAGCGGGGGTCCACCGCTTCCTGGTCGATTTCCGTGTAGCTGCTGCCGTCATAGGCATGGATTAGGAACCGGTAATCGGTGCCGCCTACACGGGCGATGCCCCGCACCAGGGTATGGGGGGTTTCCGAATAGGAATCGATTAGTTGGGTATCCCGGTTGATGTCGATTACATAGGGTGGTTTGACCGCCGCCAGCCAATCATGCACCCGCGCCCGGGTCCATTGCCGTTCACCAAAGATTTCGTTCAGGGTGCGCGATAGAAAGTTCCGCCCCTTTTTCAGTTCCAGATCCATGGCAGCGCGGGGAAATTCATACATCAGACGTGGCGCCATGGGCTTGCCGCCATTGATGGCCAGAATCAGATCATCGCTATTGGCGGGGATCGGGGCGTCGCCGCCGACCTCGGTCACATCGGCAAGCACGCCGGGGCCAAGATAGGGGATAATGGTACCGGCGGAAACACCGGCCAATAGATCGTCGAACCCAGTCATTCTCTCTCGTCCTTTTTCAAAGGTGGCATGTTGTTGGAGGAGGGAGCAAATTTCGTACCAGGGCGGAAATCCGCGGATTTGCGCCGGTCTAAACTGGATTGACTACGTATTTTGTCTCAAACCCGCCAAAAAAACGTGTCAGTCGTAACGGATATCGGCGCGGTAGACGCCGCCGATGACCACATATTCCTGTTCGCCATGCAGGCGGCCGGGCAAGAGGTCGCTATAGAAAAAGATCTTCGGCGCGGGTACCTGGATGGTGAGGATCAGATCGCCGAATTCCCCGGCCTTATCGCGATCCAGGGTAAAGGAATTCAGGTTATTTAAGAGGACATCGGCCTCCCGCCGGGAATGACGGGTCAGGATATCGTATTCTTCCAGACCGTTGGTGCCGCGATGCAGGGTAATACGCCGCGCCGCCGGTCCCCCTTGCGCCAATTCATACTGGCAATAGGTATAGAGCAGGTCGAGCTGCCCTTCGAGGGCATTGGTATTATAGAAACCGGCCGACCGCTGGGTGATATAGCGTTGATAGGGCGCTTCGCCCACATCCTTCATCGCGCCGCCATGATACCGGGGCAGGAGCCCGAAGCGGCTTTCCACCCAGCCTTTCAAAACAGCGCCTTCCCGCCCATCGCTATCAAAAAGCCAGCCGCGCATCATCCGCAAATAATCCGCATTGGCCCGCGATCCGGGCACCCGGGGGCCCAGCCCGGCTTCTTCCAGCTCATGCAACATGAAATGGACGGTCATGTAATCCATAAACCGTTCAGCGCGCGCGTCATGGGTTTGCAGGGCCCGCAACATAGCGAACAGCTCCTCATGAAGCGGGCGGACGCAATCAATTTCCAAGACGCTGGGCTGTTCCTGAAAGGCCAAGCCTCCCAGGATCACAGAGGGCAGGTTACAGCGGTTAATGGGCAGCCGTGCCCAGCGCGGGAGACTGGGCGTCATGTCACGGTTCCCACAAAAAAAATGTGGGTTTGTCGCATGTGTCACTCGATTGTCGCATCCCTGATTTGCCTGGGTTCTTATATTTTTCAACAGGTTAATGGTGATATCGCCGCTTGGCACGGCCCTTGCTTAGTTAGGGCGTGAGAGATCGAAATTCGTTTACCACGCCAACAATACCGCAAGGAGTACCAAAATGGCATTACGTCAATGCGCGATTTACGGGAAGGGTGGGATCGGAAAGTCCACCACGACCCAAAACCTGGTGGCCGCTCTGGCCGAAGCCGAAAAGAAGGTCATGATTGTGGGTTGCGACCCCAAGGCCGACTCCACCCGTCTGATTTTGCACGCGAAAGCGCAGAACACCATCATGCACCTGGCCGCCGAAGCGGGCAGCGTGGAAGACCTGGAGCTGGAAGATGTGCTCAAGGTGGGTTACGGCGATGTGAAATGCGTTGAATCCGGTGGCCCGGAACCGGGCGTCGGTTGCGCCGGTCGTGGCGTTATCACCGCCATCAACTTCCTGGAAGAAGAAGGCGCCTACGAAGAAGACCTGGACTTCGTGTTCTACGACGTTCTGGGTGACGTGGTCTGCGGTGGCTTTGCCATGCCGATCCGTGAAAACAAGGCGCAGGAAATCTATATCGTCGTGTCCGGCGAAATGATGGCCATGTATGCCGCCAACAATATCGCCAAGGGTATCGTGAAGTACGCGAATTCCGGTGGCGTGCGTTTGGCCGGCCTGATCTGCAACTCCCGTAACACCGACCGGGAAGATGAACTGATCATCGCCCTGGCCGAAAAGCTCGGCACCCAGATGATCCACTTCGTGCCGCGCGACAACGCCGTGCAACGGGCTGAAATCCGCCGCATGACCGTGATCGAATATGATCCCTCGGCCAACCAAGCCGATGAATACCGTGCCCTGGCCCGGAAGATCATCGACAACGAGAAGTTTGTGATCCCGACCCCGATCAGCATGGACGAACTCGAAGATCTGCTGATGGAGTTCGGTATTCTCGACGAAGAAGACGAGAGCATCATTGGCCAAACCGCCTCTTCGGAAGGCGCCGCGGCGACTGCCTAACATCACCCTTCCCGCGGCCGTCATTTCCCCTGTTGTGGCAAACGGGAATTGACGGCCCATCGGGAAGACCGGATATGCCCCTGCTTTTAGAGGAGAACGGGCAATGACCATGAACCGTGAACAGACAGAAGCCCTTATTCAAGAGGTGCTGGAAGTCTACCCGGAAAAGGCCAAGAAGGACCGCGCCAAGCACCTGACGGCCAATGATCCGGAACTCGAACAATCCAAGAAATGCATCACGTCCAACCGGAAATCCCAGCCGGGTGTCATGACCATTCGTGGTTGCGCCTACGCCGGTTCCAAGGGTGTGGTGTGGGGTCCTGTAAAGGACATGATCCACATCTCCCACGGTCCCGTCGGCTGCGGTCAATATTCCCGCGCGGGTCGTCGCAACTACTATGTGGGCACCACGGGCGTGAATACGTTCGGCACCATGAACTTCACCTCTGACTTCCAAGAGAAGGACATTGTGTTCGGTGGCGACAAGAAGCTGTCCAAGCTGATCGACGAAATCGAATCCCTGTTCCCCTTGAACAAGGGCATCACGGTGCAATCCGAATGCCCCATCGGCCTGATCGGTGACGATATCGAGGCCGTGTCCAAGGTCAAGAACAAGGAATACAACAAGCCGGTCGTGCCGGTGCGCTGCGAAGGGTTCCGCGGTGTGTCCCAATCCCTCGGTCACCACATCGCCAACGATTCCGTGCGCGACTGGGTGCTGAGCAACCGGGATAACGACACCTCCTTCCAAACCACCCCTTATGACGTCACCATCATCGGTGATTACAACATCGGTGGTGACGCCTGGTCTTCGCGTATCCTGCTCGAGGAAATGGGCCTGCGGGTGATCGCGCAATGGTCTGGTGATGGCACGCTGTCGGAAATGGAAAACACTCCGAAAGCGAAGCTGAACCTGCTGCACTGCTACCGGTCCATGAACTACATCTCCCGGCACATGGAAGAGAAGTACGGTATTCCTTGGATGGAATACAACTTCTTCGGTCCCACCAAAATCGAAGAATCCCTGCGCAAGATCGCCGCGTTCTTCGACGAGACCATCCAAGCCAAGTGCGAGGAAGTGATTGCTAAGTACAAAGCCGAATACCAGGCGGTTATCGACAAGTATCGGCCGCGTCTGGAAGGCAAGCGGGTCATGCTTTATGTGGGTGGTCTGCGGCCGCGCCACGTGATCGGCGCCTACGAGGATCTGGGCATGGAAGTGGTCGGCACGGGCTATGAATTCGCCCATAACGATGATTACGACCGTACCATGAAGGAAATGGGCAACGCGACCCTGATCTATGACGACGTCACGGGCTATGAGTTCGAAGAGTTCGTCAAGAAGGTCAAACCCGACCTCATCGGTTCCGGTATCAAGGAAAAGTACATCTTCCAGAAGATGGGCGTTCCCTTCCGGCAAATGCACTCCTGGGATTATTCCGGCCCGTATCACGGCTATGACGGCTTCGCCATCTTCGCCCGGGATATGGACATGACCCTGAATAACCCGTGCTGGAAAAAGCTGACCCCGCCGTGGAAAGCCGCGGATGACGCCGAAACCTCTGTCGCTGCCGCCGGAGAATAAGAACTTCGGTTCTTGATCCCAAGGCTGTTCTGTTTCACCCGACCCGTTCGTCCACGGATTAGTGGCGCGGGAGGAGGAAGAAGAAATGAGTCAAGTCGTTGATAACATCAAGCCGAGCTTTCCCTTGTTCCGGGATGAGGATTACAAGGATTCCCTCGGTAAGAAGCGGGCCGAATTCGAAGAGGCCCATGATGCCGAAAAGATTGATGAGGTCTTTGAGTGGACCACCACCAAAGAATACCAGGATATCAACTTCCAGCGCGAAGCGCTGACCGTTAACCCGGCGAAGGCGTGTCAGCCTTTGGGTGCGGTGTTGTGTGCCCTGGGCTTTGAAAAGACTCTGCCCTACGTTCACGGTTCTCAGGGTTGCGTTGCCTACTTCCGGACCTACTTCAATCGTCACTTCAAAGAACCGATCGCCTGTGTCTCCGATTCCATGATCGAAGATGCCGCGGTGTTCGGTGGACAAAAGAACATGTTCGATGGTCTGGCCAACGCCAAGGCCCTGTACAAGCCGGACATGATCGCCGTTTCCACCACCTGCATGGCGGAAGTCATCGGTGATGACCTGAATGCCTTCATCGCCAACTCGAAGAAGGAAGGTCATGTCCCCGAGGATTACGCGGTTCCCTTTGCCCACACCCCCAGCTTCGTTGGTAGCCACACCACCGGTTGGGACAACATGTTCGAAGGGGTGATTCGTTACTTCACCCTGAACCACATGGAAGACAAGGAAGTGGGCAGCAACGGCAAGATCAATATCGTGCCGGGCTTCGAAACCTATCTCGGCAATTTCCGGGTCATTCAGCGCATGCTGAAAGACATGGATGTTGATTTCTCCTTCCTGTCCGATCCCACCGAGGTGCTGGACACCCCCGCCGACGGCGAATATCGCATGTATGCTGGCGGCACCACGCAAGACGAGGTGAAGGACGCGCCGAATGCGGCCGACACCCTGCTCCTGCAACCCTGGCAGCTTGTGAAAACCCGCAAGTACATTAAAAACACCTGGAAACAGGAAGCCAGCGATATCGCCATCCCCATGGGGCTGGAATACACCGATGCCTTCCTCATGAAGGTCTCCGAACTCACCGGCAAGCCGGTTTCCAAATCCTTGGAGATCGAACGGGGCCGTCTGGTCGACATGATGACCGACTCCCATGCCTGGTTGCACGGCAAGAAATACGCCCTGTGGGGCGATGCCGACTTCGTGATGGGCATGACCAAGTTCCTGCTCGAACTGGGTGCGGAACCGACCCACATCCTGTGCAACCATGCCAACAAGCGGTGGAAAAAGGCGATGGAGAAGATCCTGGCGGATTCTCCCTACGGCGCGAACTCCACCGTGCATATCGGCAAGGACCTGTGGCACATGCGCTCGCTGGTCTTCACCGATAAGCCGGACTTCATGATTGGCAACTCCTACGGCAAGTTCATCCAGCGTGATACCTTGTACAAGGGTAAAGAGTTTGAGGTTCCCCTGATCCGTATCGGGTTCCCCATCTTCGACCGTCACCACCTGCACCGCCACACCACCATGGGCTATGAGGGTGCCATGCACATCCTCACCACCTTGGTGAATGCGGTCCTGGAACGGCTCGATGATGATACCCGGGGCATGGGTACCACGGACTACAACTACGACCTCGTTCGTTAATCGGGGTACGGAAACGGCGCCGTCATCGACCATTCGATGGCGGCGTCCGCCGTTCCCTCCATCTATAGGAGGTCAAAGAATGCCCAGTGTCATGCTGCGGTGCCGGGAGGACGGCAAATTACTGTTCTATGTCGCCAAGAAAGACATGGAAGAGACCGTTGTCGCCGTCGAAAACGACACCGACGAAACCTGGGGCGGGGAGGTCGAACTCTCCGACGGGACCCGGTGGTATATCGATCCCATCAGCCCACCCCCTCAATTCCCCACAACCTTGCGATTCAAACGTGCCTGATTCCAGGCCCGTCCAAGAGGAGTTGTCCCATGGCCGTAAAAATCGTTTCCGATATCTGCACCGCTTGCGGCGACTGTGAACCGGTCTGCCCGACGGATTCCATCTTCCCCCACAAAGGCGTTTATGCCGTCAAGGTCGATACCTGCACCGAATGCGAAGGCGACTTCGACATGCCCCAATGCATGGATGTGTGCCAAGAGCCGGACTGCATCGTCTTTTTGGATGCCTGATTCCCATGGATGGCGGCGTGGCAAACCCGCGCCGCCGCCCATCGTTCAACCGTTCGAAGAGGGAGCGCCCCATGTCGGATACCCCCATGACCCGCGAAATGGCCCTGCGTATCGGCCTGGCCGCCCGCGCCTTGCCGGATACCACCCCCGCGAAGTTGCTTGCCGTGCTGGATGCCGCCATCGGCCTGCCGCCGGCAGAGGACAAGATCCAAAAGTTACGTCTCAAAGACCTGCGTACCGCTTTGGATGGTGAATTTTCCGAGATGCCGAAGGCCGCCTTGGAAGAAGCGCTCAGCCAGTTGAAGGGCGCGAAGGAAGAAGCGCCGCTGCCGACTGCCGAAGCCTTTACAGAAGGCGATATGCCCGGCTCGATCCGGGTCGCTTGCGCCTCCAATACGGGTGAGGCGCTGGATGGGCATTTCGGCTCCTGCGCCCGGTTCCTGGTCTATCAAGTGGCCCCCGATACGGTGCGCCTGATCGATATCCGCGATGCCAACACGGTGACGGATGTGGAAGACAAGAATGACTTTCGCGCCGATCTAATCGCGGATTGTCATGTTTTGTACGTGGCCTCCATCGGGGGGGCCGCCGCCGCCAAGGTCATCAAGCGCGATATCCAGCCCGTGAAGATCCCGGCTGGTGGCAGCGCCCGGGATTTGGCCATGAAGCTCGCCGAGCGGCTCGAAACCACGCCGCCGCCTTGGCTTGCTAAAATCATGGGCGTTTCGGCGGAGGATCGCGCGCCGGTCATTCACGAGGTGGAAGAATGATCGACGAAAATGTGCTGAACGCGGTGGTCTTGCAGTTGACCGAGGAGGGCGTGGCCGAACAGACCGTCACCAACCTGCGGGCGACCCATCCCGGTGTGCATTTCACCTATTGCATGGACGACGACGTGGTGGGGCCACGCCCGGCGTTCGAAGGGGAGGGGTTCAACCTCTATTACGTGGATGCGGCAGACCATTGTTTGCGTCTGACACCGGATTACCAAGTGGCCACGGGGTTGGTGGTTGCGGAGACGGAGCCGGACTAATGACGATTATTTGGGGGGAGGAGGACCGCCTTCGGGCGGCGTGCCAGACCGCTTTGCCGGATCGGTATCATGCGGCGCTGATTGCCAATATCGCGAATGTTTTGGGGAACGACGCGATTGAATTGGCGCTGACGCGGGAGGGCTGGTATCGGTCCGGCGGCATTGTGACGGCAGACGGGACCCGGATCGCCGAAAATTTAGGGGATTGGGTGGAAGCCGAAAGCGGCGGTGATGCTTTGGATTTTGCCGCCCAGTATGGCGACAGCGGCTATATCGCCACGCGCATCGCTGGGGCGACCCATTATTTCATCGTGCCCCTGGGCGATAAACCTCTGACCTTTTTGCAGGTCGAGGTGGAAGAAACGCGCGAGATACAGGACCGGCTGTTGTTGGACCCGGAAAACCTTCCCGATGATATCGACGATATTGTCGATCCCCTCGAAAGCGTCCGTCTCGACCCGGAACCCCTGAGCGCGCCGCGCTACCATTTGCGGCGGGCGATCAATTTCACCAACGCGCTCAGCGATCCGGAATCCCCTTTTCAGGGCGATAAATGGTTCCGCCGGTTCATCGCGGATTGGACCGAAAGCAGCGCGGCGGAAACCTTGCTCTGCGATCATTGGATTCTCACCGTGGTGCCCTATCTGGACCGTTTCGGAGAGCAACGTTTTGACGTCAAACCCCGGCCCCGCCCGGTCGACGAACTGCCGGAAGTGCCGGAGGGGTCGCTCACGCGGGGTGCGGATCTGGCCCGGATCATTCACGCCCATGATCGGGCGGCGGGTTATCCCATGGCCTGGTTTTTCAGCCTGGTCACAGGTAACGCCCGCTATCACCGGGTGGCCGAAGCGGCCCATGAGGATTTGATGGGCGCCTATGCCTACTTGCCGACCCGGGATGTGAAGATATTGAAGCGCTGGATCAAGGACCCCTACGCCCTGTGAGTGGGGCCCGGTGGGAAAGGCGGGGATTGTCGGGTTTGTGACATCCCCTCCCTTCCGACAAATTAGTAAAATCAATATCTTAGTGTTTGGCACAAAGGTTGCTGAGATGCGGGAAGAGACATTATTTCGCATCGGGAGGTCCCATGAAGGCCAAAGATATCGCCGCCCTGCTTGATGAGCCGGCTTGCAGCCATAACAACAAGTCCAAATCCGGTTGTGCCAAACTGAAGCCCGGCGCCACCGCAGGCGGATGTTCCTTCGATGGCGCGCAGATCGCGCTCTCTCCCATCGCCGATGTGGCGCATATCGTTCATGGTCCGATCGCCTGTGCGGGCAGCTCCTGGGACAATCGGGGCAGCCGGACCACGGGGCGGGCGCTCTACAAGATCGGCATGACCACCGATCTGACCGAACAAGACATCATCATGGGCCGGGGCGAAAAGCGCCTGTTCCATTCCATCAAACAAGCGGTGGAAACCTACGGGCCCCAGGCCGTGTTCGTGTACAACACCTGCGTCCCCGCCCTGACCGGCGATGATATCGGCGCGGTGTGCAAGGCGGCGGAAGAGAAATTCGGCACCCCCGTGGTGCCCATCGATGCCGCCGGTTTTTACGGCACCAAAAACTTGGGTAACCGGATCGCCGGGGAAGCCATGGTCAAGCATGTGATCGGCACCCGTGAGCCCGATCCGGTGCCAGAAGCGGCGCAACGACCCGGGATCAAGGTCCATGACATCGCCCTGATCGGCGAATTCAACATCGCCGGAGAGCTGTGGCATGTCACGCCGCTGTTTGACGAATTGGGCATTCGCATTCTTGGCAACCTGTCTGGCGATGCCCGGTTCCGCGACGTGCAAACCATGCACCGGTCGGAAGTCAACATGATTGTCTGCTCCAAGGCGATGATCAACGTCGCCCGCAAGCTGCGCGAAAGCTACGGATCGCCCTGGTTCGAGGGCAGCTTTTATGGCGTGCAGGACATGTCTCAGGCGCTGCGCGATATCGCCCGTTTGATCGGTGATGACGACCTGACCGCGCGCACCGAAACCCTGATCGCCCGCGAGGAAGCCGCCATCGATGCAGCACTGGAACCTTGGCGCGGTCAGCTCAAGGGCAAGCGGGTTCTGCTCTATACCGGGGGGGTGAAATCCTGGTCGGTGGTCTCCGCACTCAAGGATCTGGGCATGGAGGTGGTGGCCACCGGCACCAAGAAATCCACCGAGGAAGACAAGGCCCGCATCCGCGAGATCATGGGCCGCGACGCCATCATGATCGAAGACGGCAACCCCTATAACCTGCTGGATATCTGCCGCAAGGAGCGGGTGGATATCCTGATCGCCGGGGGCCGGAATATGTACACGGCCCTGAAGGCCCGTCTGCCGTTCCTGGATATCAATCAGGAGCGGGAATTCGCCTATGCGGGCTACGCCGGTATGACCGAGCTGGCCCGGCAGTTGGTGCTGACCATGAACAACCCGATCTGGAATGCCGTGCGCGATCCCGCTCCCTGGCACAAAGCGCCGGAACCGACCCCGGTGTCGGCGGAGGCGTAACATCATGGCCGAGGTGATCAAACGCAACAAGGCGCTGTCCGTCAGTCCGCTGAAGTCGAGCCAAACCGTCGGTGCGGCCCTGGCCTTTTTGGGCATCGAACGGGCCATGCCCATGCTGCATGGATCGCAAGGCTGTACCGCCTTCGGCAAGGTGTTCTTTGTGCGCCATTTCCGCGAGCCGATCCCCTTGCAGACCACCGCCATCGATCAGGTCAGCGCGGTAATGGGCCCCGATGACAATGTGGTCGAGGGGTTGAAAACCCTGTGCGAGAAATCCAATCCCGCCATCATCGGCGTGCCTACCACCGGGGTGGTGGAAACCGAGGGCACAGACGTGCGCATGGCGGTGCGCGACTTCCAGAAAAAGCATCCGGAACATGCCAGCACCGCCGTGGTGCCGGTCATCACCCCGGATTTCAGTGGTTGCCTGGAAACCGGCTTCGCCCTCGCGGTCAAGGAGATGATCGACGCCCTGGTGCCGACAACCCCCGCGAAAGGGGCCAAGCGGCGCAAACAGGTGAATATCCTGGTGAGCTCTACCCTGACCCCCGGCGATATCGAGGAGGTCAAGGAGCTGGTGGAGCGGTTCGGCCTGCGCCCGGTGGTGCTGCCCGATATCGCGGACTCTCTGGATGGTCACCTGATCGACATGGAATTCACCCCCCTGACCATGGGCGGCACTCCGGTGGATGAAATTCGTACCCTGGGTAAGGCCAAGGCAACGCTGGTGATCGGGGGGTCTTTGACCGCCGCGGCGGATCTGTTGAAGGAGCGCACCGGTGTGCCCGATTACCGGTTCGATCATCTGATGGGTTTGGCCGCGACGGATGCCTTCATCGCCGCCCTGGCGGACATTTCCGACCAGCCGGTGCCCGACCGGATCGAGCGGCAACGGTCTCAGTTGCAAGACGCCATGCTGGACACCCACTTCATGACCGGCTTGTCGAAGATCGCCATTGCTGCCGATCCCGAACTGCTGGCGGGCTACACGGCCCTGGTGCAGGAAACCGGTGCGCGGGTCACCGCCGCCATTTCCCCCACCAACAGCCCGCTGTTCCGGGCCCTGGATGTGGATCAAGTGAAGATTGGCGATCTGGAAGAACTGGAGAAGCGCATTCAGGAAAACGGCGCCGATCTGATCATCGCCAATTCCCACGCGGCAGCCACCGCCGACCGCTTGGGGATGCCGCTGCTGCGGGCCGGTTTCCCGCAATATGACCTGGTGGGCGGCTATGCCCGCTGCTGGATCGGCTACCGGGGCGCCCGGCAGGCCCTGTTCGACCTCGCTAATATGATGCTGGCCCTGGGCCATGGCGAGGTCGCCCCGCACCGATCGATTTATGCACAACCCGATAACCCGAGAGGGATGGACCATGACCATGACGCGACGCTTGGCGGTCTTGGACGTCAGCACGGATGAGGCTTGGATGGATACCGCGCTGAAGGTGGCTTTCGCTTCGTCGGATCTTAAACATGTGGACCAGCATTTTGGCTCCGCCTCCTGCTTTGTGAAATATGCGGTGACTCCCGACGAGGCCCACATGGCCGAGGTGGTGCAGTTCGAGGACACGGATCAGGACGGAAACGAAAACAAACTGATCGCCAAAATGGATGCCTTGAAGGATTGCGCCGCCGTCTATGTGCAGGCGGTGGGCTCTTCGGCCATGACGCAACTGCGGGCCATCAATGTGCAACCGGTGAAGGTGTCCAATGGCACCCCCATCGGCGAGATGATCCACGCCTTGCGTGAAGAACTCCGGGAAGGGCCGCGTAGCTGGCTCGCCCGCGCCATTGCCCAGCAACGGGACCCCGACCGCTTCAGCGCCATGGAGGCGGATGGTTGGGACGAATAACCCTGGTGCACCCCGCCGGTTTGGTAACCCCAAGAGATGGAGAAAACCCATGAATGCAGTTCCTGCGATGGTTCTTGAAAGCGGCGATCCGCTGCTGGAAACCGATTTTGTGACCGAAATGCTGCGTCAGCTGCGCGCCATCGACACCTACGGCACCTATGATGACTGGCCCGTGGAAAAGATCCTCGACCCCTACATCATGACCAAGGAACGCAAGCGGGAAATCCCTGTGATCGGCGATCCGGACGAGATCACCATTTCCCGGGTGAAGGCGTTCTACAACGCCATCGCGGCGATGATCGAAAAGGAATGCGGCCTGATGGCCGTGCCCATGATCAACCTGACCCATGAAGGGTTTGGTCGGGTGCTCATCACCGTCGGCAAGCTGGTGGTGTTGGACCGCACCTTGCGCGACGTGCATCGCTTTGGGTTCGCCAGCCTGTCGAAAATGAAGGACGAGTCAGACAAGCATTTGTCGGTCGCCCTGGAAATCATCGGCACCTATAGCGAGGTTGCCGGACTGTAACGCCGGAACATACAGAGAAGGAGGGGTCTGATGACCGACGAGGAACGCAAAGCCCTGGAAAAGGCGGTGAAGAAAGCCAAGCGTATCGCCACCGAGCGGGCCGGAGAACTGCACGATCTGGTGGAAGACCGTCTGCCGGCGGCGTACGAGGAAATCCCGGGCATTGCGCAGGCCTGTTACGACGCCTGCCTGGCCTGGTCGGAAGCCTCGGCCCGTTTGAAGGCGGCTGAAGCCGCCGCGGAAAGCTGATTTTAAAGGAGTTTGACATGTCACAGATCAAAGGCTTGACCCGCGGCGGCGTGGAATGGGTTCCCGCTTTCGTGACCGATCTCAACCAGGGCACCTGCATCGGCTGCGGTCGGTGTTTCAAGGTGTGCCCGCGCGATGTGTTCGAGCTGGTGGAACGGGATGAGGACGCCTTGTTGGAGGCGGACGATTACGATGACGATCCCTATGGCGACGATGATGACGATGATGGGTTCTCTGACGACACCTCCATGGTGATGAACCTGAAAAATGCCCTCGATTGTATCGGTTGCGAGGCCTGTTCCCGGGTCTGCCCGAAAAACTGCCTGAGCCACGAAGCCGCCGAGGCGGCCTAATTCTGGAGACGTGAGGCCGCTATGCCAAAACCCGAAAAGCATGTGTTCGTGTGCACCCAATCCCGCCCGCCGGGCCATCCGCGGGGGTCTTGCAGCGCCCATAACTGCGCCGAGGTGTTCGAGGAATTCCTGGCCCAATGGCAAAGCCGCAACCTGTTCGAAAGCGTGCTGGTCACGTCTACCGGCTGCATGGGGCCATGTTCCCTGGGGCCCAGCGTCCTCGTCTACCCGGAAGGGGTGATGTATGGCGGGGTCACCAAGGCGGATGTGACCGAGATTTTCGAACAGCATCTGGTGGGCGATAAGCCCGTCGATCGGTTGCGGGTCCCCGCTGAAGTTTGGGGGTGATTTCCATCATGGGAAATGTTCGGATCGTCTCCTATCACAAGCAGGCGACCAGCGCCCGGACCCGGTTTCTGGTTTTCGCCGGGGGCACTGTCTGTGCACCGACGCCCCTGCCTGATGACGCGCGCCTGGCAGAGGATTTGGCAGTGGCGGTGCCCTCCGGCGAAGACGCCGTGGCCGGGGCCGAAGTGGCGGGATTGCTTCAGCTCGCCACCGATGATTTGGAGGTGGAACCAGAGCCGATGGCCTGGGTGACCTCGAAAACCGGTACCATTGCCGTGTTTGCGGCCTGTTTTACCACCACCGATCCGCCTGCCGAGGCGGCGGAAGGCCAGGGCGGGCGGTTCATCGAGCTGACCCAGGCGCGCGGCTTGCCGCCGGTGGAGCTGGAACTGCTGCGGCGGACCTATGAACGGGCGCTGGGTTAAACCCACTTTGTCGGGTTTGCAACACAGCTAGCGCCTCCGAACATGTTGATTTTCTTATAAAACATTTTGGTACGGTCCTTGCTTGGTTGATCTCGGCGGGGAGGTGGCCTCTCCGCAAAATTCCGGCTGGGAAGGAGGACCGTATCCGTGCCATCCATGGCGCCCGTTTGGCTATCTCTGTCGCTTGCCGCCTGGACCACCGGAATCCTGTTCCTGGTGGGGACGCCGCTCGCCTGGTGGCTGGCGCGCACCCGCCATCCCGTCAAACCTTTGGTGGAAACCGTCACCGCCTTGCCGTTGGTTTTGCCGCCCACGGTGCTGGGGTTTTATCTGCTGATTTTTCTGGGGCCCAAGGGGCCCGCCGGGCAGGCATGGACCGCTCTTTTCGGCCATGCCCTGACCTTCCGGTTCGAAGGCCTGGTGGTCGCCTCTTGCCTCTATTCCTTACCCTTCGTGGTGCAGCCCCTGCAAACCGCTTTCGAGCGCATGGACCAGCGGGCTTTCGAAGCCGCCCTGACCCTGGGGGCCTCGCGCCTGCGCACCTTCTTCACCGTGGTGGTGCCCCAGGCCCGGCGAGGCGTTCTGGTGGCGGGCGTATTGGGTTTTGCCCATACCATCGGCGAATTCGGCGTGGTGCTATTGGTGGGCGGTAACATCCCCGGCAAGACACAGGTGATTTCCATCGCCATCTACGAGCATGTGGAAACCCTGGATTACGAGGCCGCCGGGACTCTCTCCCTTTGGCTGCTGGTGTTCGCTTTCGCGCTGTTGACTTTGCTCTATCGCAATGGCGGCATGCGCCGCGTGGGAGCCAAGGCATGAACGGCGTTTCCGCAAATCTGCGGCTGAACCGGGGAAGCTTCCGGTTGGATCTCGCGATCGCCTTGCCGGATAGCGGTCTCACGGCGGTGTTGGGCGCGTCGGGCGGCGGCAAGACCACGCTGTTGCGCCTGCTGGCCGGGTTGGAAAAGCCCGACGCGGGGACCATCACTGTGGATGGTGTGCCTTGGGTGGATCGCCAAAAAGGTATTTTCCTGCCGCCGCAACGGCGCGGCGTGGGCATGGTGTTTCAGGATTACGCCCTGTTCAACCATATGACCGTGGCGGAGAACGTGGGATACGGCTTGCCCCGCGCACAGAGGAAGGCAGAAGTGCCGGATCTGTTGGATCAATTCCACCTCACTGAATTCGCCGACCGCCGCCCTGACACCCTTTCCGGGGGACAGCGCCAGCGGGTCGCCCTGGCCCGGGCCCTGGCGCGGGACCCTAGTCTTCTTCTCTTAGACGAACCCTTTTCCGCCATCGATGTGGCCTTGCGCGCCACCTTGCGGGCACAAGTGGCAGGCACCATCGCCGGGCTGCGTCGGCCTGTCTTGTTGGTCACCCACGATCCCATGGAAGCCCGCGCCCTGGCAGATCGCATTCTGGTGATCGGCGAGGGGCAGTTGTTGGCGTCGGGGGATATCAGAGAGGTCATGGACGACCCCCGGGAACGCAGCGTTGCCGCCATCCTGGGATGGCGCAATTTGCTGCCGGTCACCCAACCCCAGGGCAAGAGTGTCGCTGGGCCATGGGGGCATGTGGACTTGAACCGGGAAGCCTCTTTCGATACCGCCTATCTGGGCATTCAGCCCGAACGGATCCGTTTATTGCCAGAGGGCGCAGACGGCTTGCCAGCGCGCGTGGTGCGCCTGGTGGATTTGGGGGCGGTGTGGGAACTGCAATGCCGCCTGCAAGATGGCACTCTGGTGACCGTCAACCGGGTCTGGGACGATCCGGTGCCCGCGCCGGGAACCGCCCTGACCCTGGGCTTTCCGCCCCAGCATGTCCGATTGATGGGGGAGGGTGTGGCCCTGCCCGCCACCGCCGTGCCACCCGCCTTGGCCCTGGCCTCCTGACCGGTGTTGCGCTTCGCACAACAGGCTTATTTCGGTCCTGTCAGCTTTCCGACATTTCCCGGCATTTTGGCGTAAAAATCGAAGTATTTCAATATGGTGGAAAATTGGCACGCAACTTGTATCTGTCTTCGCAACACTGTGACGCCATCTTTCTAGGAGACCACCCCATGCTCACCTTGACCGAAGCCGCGCAAACTGCCATCGCCCAATTCATCAACGGTGCCGACAAGCCCTACACGGGTTTGCGGGTCGGCGTGAACGGTGGCGGCTGCTCCGGCTACACCTATTCTATGGCTCTGGAAGAGAGCCCCACGGAAGATGACCTGGTCATCTCCTGCGGTTCCGCCACCGTCTATTTGGACCCGGAAAGCGCGCCGCTGCTCGATGGCACGGTGATCGATTTCACCACCGGCCTTGAGGGTAGCGGTTTCAAATTCGAAAACCCGAAGGCCGCCAGCCAATGTGGTTGCGGCAAATCCTTTTCGTCTTCCTGCGCCTGACACGCCCAAAAGAAACGAGGAAAAACCATGTGGGATTACTCTGAAACCGTCCAAGAACATTTCTTCAATCCGCGCAACGCCGGTCCGGTGGATAACGCCAATGCCATCGGCGATGTGGGTTCCATCTCTTGCGGCGACGCGCTGCGGTTGATGCTGCGGGTGGACCCGGAAACGGAAGTCATTCAAGCGGCGGGCTTCCAGACCTTCGGGTGTGGATCGGCCATCGCCTCTTCCTCCGCCTTGACCGAAATCATCAAGGGCAAGACCCTGGATGAAGCCCTGACGGTTTCCAATCAGGACATCGCGGATTTCCTCGAAGGACTGCCGCCGGAAAAAATGCACTGCTCGGTCATGGGCCGAGAAGCCCTGCAAGCGGCCGTGGCCAATTTCCGCGGCGAGGAATGGGCAGACGACCATGAAGAGGGCGCCCTGGTCTGCAAATGTTTTGCGGTGGACGAGGTTCTGATCGAAGAAACCGTGCGTCAAAACAACCTTAAAACCGTGCAAGACGTGGCCAATTACACCAAGGCCGGTGGCGGTTGCGAATCCTGCCACGAGGCGATTGAGGAAATCCTCGGCCGCATCCTGGCGGAATCCGGTGAAAGCTTCGACCCCACCGCCGCGCCGCGCCCAGACGTGGAAGAAGCCCCGCAAACTCTGATGAACGGCATGACCAACCTGCAACGGATGCGACGGATCGAGATGATTATCGAATCCCTGCGCCCGCAATTGCAGGCGGATAATGGCGATGTGGAGCTAGTGGATGTGATTGGCGACAAGGTTTACGTCAACATGACCGGCGCCTGCTCCGGCTGCCAGATGGCTTCGGCCACCCTGGGCGGCATTCAGCAACGCCTGATGGAGGATTTGGGTCAGGTCGTTAAGGTCCTGCCATCATCCGAGTTGGCGCGGCTGCAGGCGGTCGGCTAATCCCCCTGTAACATTCCCCTAACCTTCATAAGGACAAGGCCAGAATCATGAGCGGAATTTATCTCGACAATAACGCCACCACCATGGTTGCTCCCGAGGTGGTGGAGGCCATGCTGCCCTATTTCACCGACCAGTTCGGCAACCCTTCCTCCATCCATTCCTTCGGGAACAAGGTGGGCCAGGCCGTCAAAAAGGCGCGGGGCCAAGTGCAGGCATTGTTGGGCGCCGCCCATGATTCTGAAATCATTTTCACCTCCTGCGGGACGGAATCCGATTCCACCGCGATCCTGTCTGCCTTGCGGGCCCAACCCACCCGCAAGGAGATCATTACCACGGTGGTGGAACATCCCGCAGTCCTGCGCCTGTGTGAACATCTGCAGAAAGATGGCTACGAAACCCATTACCTGAAGGTGGACAAGAAGGGTCAGTTGGACCTGAACGAATATGCCAGCCTGTTGTCCGACAATGTCGCGGTCGTTTCCGTCATGTGGGCCAATAACGAAACCGGTACCTTGTTCCCGGTGGAGCAAATGGCCCAAATGGCGAAAGAGAAAGGCGTCATGTTCCATACGGATGCCGTCCAATCGGTCGGGAAAATTCCCATCGATATGAAAAGCTCGGCCATCGATATGTTGTCGGTGTCGGGACACAAGCTTCATGCGCCGAAAGGGATCGGCGTTCTGTACCTGCGCCGCGGCACCCGTTTTCGCCCCTTACTCCGGGGTGGTCACCAAGAACGGGGCCGTCGCGCAGGCACCGAAAACACCGCGTCGATCATCGCGCTGGGTAAAGCGGCGGAACTGGCCCTCGACGGGCTGGCCCATGAAAACACCGTGGTGAAATCCCTGCGTGACAAACTGGAGCGGGCGATTTTGGAGGCCGTGCCCCATTGCTTCGTGACCGGCGACCCTGAAAACCGGTTGCCGAACACCTGCAATATCGCCTTCGAATATATCGAAGGGGAAGCGATCCTGATGCTGCTGAACAAGCATGGCATTGCCGCTTCCAGCGGGTCCGCCTGCACCTCCGGGTCTCTGGAGCCTTCCCACGTGATGCGGGCCATGGATATCCCGTTCACGGCGGCCCATGGGTCCACGCGCTTTTCCCTATCCCGCTACAATTCCGAAGCGGAAATCGACATGGTGGCCGCGGTGGTTCCCGAAATCGTCGCCCAGCTCCGCAAGTTGTCTCCTTATTGGAGTGGTAACGGTCCGGTGGAAAATCCCGAAGCGGCGTTTGCTCCCGCTTATGCGTGAGCCTTTCCGGGAGATGCGCCAGCTCTTCCTATCTTAACCGGGCCTCCGTCGACAGAGGCCCGGTTTTGGCGTTTTTCAAAGAGGCCGCCTCGCGTATCATGGACATGATCCATTGCCGGGGGAGGGTGGGCGATGTTTGACATCGATCCAAAATGGGACCGGAACAAGCGCCGGAACGAGGCTGAGCTAGTGGCGGAATTGGTTGCGCAAGCCGGGCTGGATAGGGCCGCCCGCGCCGCGATCGTGACCCATGCGGCGCGCCTGGTGGAAGAAATTCGAGCCGATGCGGACCCCAGTCTCATGGATGTGTTTTTGGCCGAATATGGCCTCTCCACCCAGGAAGGTGTGGCGCTGATGTGCCTGGCCGAGGCCTTGTTGCGGGTGCCCGATGCGGCCACCATTGATGCCCTGATTGAAGACAAGATCGCCCCGTCCGACTGGAGCGGGCATCTCGGCCATTCCACCTCGCCATTGGTCAACGCGTCCACCTGGGGCCTGATGCTGACCGGCAAGGTGCTGGAAGAAACCGATCCCGGCGTGGCAGGCACCCTGCGGGGGCTGGTCAAGCGTTTGGGCGAGCCGGTGATCCGCTCCGCCGTGGGGCGCGCCATGCGGGAGATGGGGCGTCAATTCGTTCTCGGCGAGACCATCGATGCGGCCATGAAGCGGGCGCGGGCGCAGGAAAGCGCTGGATATACCTATTCCTACGATATGCTTGGCGAGGCGGCCGTGACCGCCGCCGATGCGGCCCGGTATCGAGAATCCTACGCGGCGGCCATCGAGGCTTTGTCAGTGGCCTGCACGGCGCCAGAAATCGCGGCTAATCCGGGCATCTCCGTCAAGCTTTCCGCCTTGCATCCCCGGTTTACCCTGGCCAAGACGGAGCGGGTGCTAGAAGAACTGGTGCCGGTGGTTTCCGAACTGGTCCACAAGGCTGCTGGCGCGCGCATGGGACTGAACATCGATGCAGAAGAGGCCGACCGACTGGCGCTTACCCAAACCGTGTTCGAACGGGTATTGGCAGACCCCGGTTTAGCGGGATGGGAAGGGTTTGGCGTTGTGGTGCAAGCCTATGGGCGCCGTGCGGGGGACCTGATCGACGGGCTCTATGACATGGCCGAAAAATGTGACCGCCGTATCATGGTGCGGTTGGTCAAGGGTGCCTATTGGGATACGGAGGTCAAACGCGCCCAGGTAGATGGCTTGGCCGATTTCCCAGTGTTTTCCCGCAAGGCGGCGACCGATGTCAGCTATCTCGCCCATGCGCGAAAGCTCTTGGCCCTGACTGATCGGATCTATCCCCAATTCGCCACCCATAACGCCCATACCGCCGCTGCGATCTTTGAGATGGCCAAGGGTGTCGATCCGGCGGCGTACGAATTTCAGCGGTTGCATGGCATGGGTGCGGCTCTGCATGAGCTGCTCCATCGGCAGGCGGGAACGCGCTGTCGCATCTATGCCCCGGTGGGGGCGCATCGGGATTTATTGGCCTATCTGGTGCGCAGACTCTTGGAAAACGGCGCCAATTCGTCCTTTGTGCACCAGATTTTGGATGGCGCGGTTCCCGCCGAAACCGTTGCGGCTTGCCCGTTCGCCGCTCTGAATGCGCCTTTGGGGCCGACAGAACCCCTATTGATGAACGCGCGGGATTTGTTCCAGCCGGAGCGGGAAAATTCCAAGGGGTTTGATCTCAGCGATATGACCGAATTGGCGCGCATCGACGCCGCACGGCCAAAGCCCAATTTCTGGGAGGTGGGGCCGATCCTGGCGGGGGCAGTGTCTGGCGCGCCGGCCGTGACCGCCCATAACCCGGCGACGGGGGCGGAGATTGGCACCGTTGTTTTTGCCGATGCCATCGAGGTGCAAAATGCCTTGGCGGCGGCCCGTCCTTGGCAGGCCTCCGCTGCCGAACGCGCCAGCATCCTCCGCCGGGCGGCGGACCTGTATGAGGAGAATTTTGGCGCCTTGTTCACCCTGTTGGCGACGGAGGCGGGCAAGACCTTGCCCGATGCGGTGGCGGAACTGCGCGAGGCCGTGGATTTCTTGCGCTATTACGCGGCGGGCGCGGAACGGCTGACGGGCGCGGCGCGGGGGGTCTTTACCTGCATCAGTCCCTGGAACTTTCCCCTGGCGATTTCTACGGGGCAAATTGCAGCGGCCTTGGCGGCAGGCAACGGGGTGCTGGCCAAACCCGCCGAGACCACTTCGGCCATTGCCGCCTGGGGTGTGCGCTTGTTGCATCAAGCGGGGGTGCCGCGAGAGGTTCTGCAATTCCTGCCCGGCAGCGGGCGCCATGTGGGCGCGGCGCTAACCGCCGATCCGCGCGTTAACGGGGTCGTCTTTACCGGATCGACGGCCACGGCCCGCACGATCCAGCAGGTGATGGCCTTGCACTTAGCCCCCGGAACCCCCCTGATCGCGGAAACCGGTGGCCTGAACGCCATGATCGTGGACAGTACCGCCCTGCCGGAGCAGGCGGTGCGCGATATCCTCGCCTCGGCCTTCCAATCGGCGGGGCAGCGCTGTTCGGCCCTGCGCTGCCTGTATGTGCAAGCGGATATTGCCGCCCATATTCAAGAGATGTTGAGGGGCGCCATGGATCAATTGGCGCTGGGCGATCCCTGGCTTTTGTCTACCGATGTGGGGCCGGTCATCACCCCGGCGGCGGCGGCGGAGATCAACGGTTATGTGGACAGGGCTGCGGTGGAAGGCCGGTTGATACACAGACTGAAAGCCCCCCCGCGCGGCAATTTCGTGGCCCCGGCGGTGATTGCGGTTTCGGGGATCAAAAACCTGGAAAAAGAGGTGTTCGGCCCGGTGTTGCATGTGGCGACTTTTAAAGCCAAAGACCTGGATCGGGTGATCGCGGAAATCAACGGGTCTGGCTACGGCCTGACCTTCGGCCTGCATACCCGGATCGATGACCGGGTGCAGAAAATCGCCGATGCCATTTGCGCCGGGAACATTTATGCCAATCGGAACCAGATTGGCGCCGTGGTCGGTTCGCAGCCCTTTGGTGGGGAAGGACTATCCGGCACCGGGCCAAAGGCGGGGGGGCCTCATTACCTTGCCCGGTTTACCCGCCAGCCCGCGCCGCACAGCACCGCGACCGTTGGCGGGATTACCGATCCTGCTCTGCTTTCCGAGGAAATCGAGGCCGAGGTTCAAAAAGCCGCGCCGCCAGTAACCCAATATTTGCCAGGGCCAACGGGGGAATTGAATCGTTATGCAGTAGTTCCCCGTCCGCCGTTGCTCTGTCTTGGCCCGGGGCCGGAGATGGCGGATCAGCAGGCCGCGGCGGTGCGCGCCATGGGGGGACGGGCTGTGATCGTCCCCGCGCGGCTCTCTCCCCCCGCCTTGGTGGGGCTGCCCCCTATCGGCGGGCTGCTGTGGTGGGGGGATGCGGATAGCGCCCG
>JBMYUJ010000001.1:0-121102 GCA_049605255.1 Magnetospiraceae bacterium | reverse complement strand
CAGATTTTTCGCGGAGGCTTCGCATGAGTTACGCGCGTACAGCTTTGTTGATGGCGGCCATGACGGCCCTGTTTCTCGGCGCCGGGTTCCTGATCGGCGGCGAGACGGGCATGATCATCGCCCTGGTGATCGCCGTGGGCATGAACGCGTTCGCCTATTGGAACGCGGATAAGATGGTCTTGTCCATGTATGGCGCCCGCCAGGTGGACCGGCACACGGCACCGCAGCTTTATAGCTTGGTGGAAAGGCTGGCCCATCGGGCCGACCTGCCCATGCCCAAGGTTTACATCATGGAAAATCCGCAGCCCAATGCCTTTGCCACGGGCCGCAATCCTCAAAACGCCGCCGTGGCGGCCACCACGGGCATCCTCAACCTCTTGAGCGAGCAGGAACTGGCCGGGGTGATGGCCCATGAACTGGCCCACGTGAAAAACCGCGACACCCTGATCATGACCATCACGGCGACCATCGCCGGGGCGCTGTCCATGTTGGCGAATTTCGGGCTTTTTTTCGGCGGCAGTGACAGCCGTAACAACCCTTTAGGTTTTGTTGGTGTTATTCTGGTGGCCATTCTCGCGCCGATGGCGGCCATGCTCGTGCAAATGGCCATTTCCCGCACCCGGGAATATGAAGCCGATCGCATCGGTGCCGAGATCTGCGGACAGCCCACCTGGTTGGCCTCCGCGCTTTTGAAACTGGAACGAGGCGCCACCATGGTCAACAACCCTGCCGCGGAGCATAATCCCGCCACCGCGCATCTGTTTATTGTCAACCCCTTGCATGGCCAGAAGATGGATAACCTGTTTTCCACCCATCCCGCCATTGCCAACCGGGTGGCGCGCTTGCAGGCCATGGCCACCGGCGGCGGCAGGCCCCGGTCTGGCGGTCCCTGGGCACCGCGCTCTTCGGGGCGTGATTCGGGGCGTGATTCCGGGCCGTGGGGCTGAGATGTCGGTAAAACGCCATAAACGCAGCTTCGTTTCCGGCATCCCCAGCCCGCGGGAGGTCGCCCTCGATATCCTGGGGGAGATGAGCTTCAAGGGCCGCCCGCTGGATGAACTGTTTGCCGTGCATCCGGGCATGGACCGGATTCGCAGCACCGACCGGGCCTGGGTGCGCAATCTGGTGCTCACCACCGTGCGGCATCTGGGGGAGCTGGATACCCTCAGCCGCCGGTTGGTGACCCGCCGCCTGCCCCGGGGGGCGGAACAGATTTGGGATATTCTGCGGATCGGCGCCTGCCAGCTTATCTATCTCAATACCCCCGCCCATGCCGCCGTGGATACCTCGGTCAAACTGTCGCGGGATTGGGGCCTGGAAGACTATTCCGGCCTAGTAAACGCGGTGCTGCGGCGCATGGTCGCAGAAAAGGAAAGCCTGCTGGACGGCACGGATACCCTCGCCCTTAACACCCCAGATTGGCTGTGGGCGTCGTGGGAAAAAGCCTATGGCCGGGAAACCTGCCGTGCCATCGCCGAGGCCCATTTGGTGCAACCCCCTTTGGATTTGACCGTAAAAGGCGATGCGTCCGCCTGGGCCGAAAAGCTGGAGGCAACGGTGTTGCCCACCGGCAGCCTGCGCCGCGCCACGGGGGTCGCCATACCCGATCTGCCCGGGTTCGACGAGGGCGCCTGGTGGGTGCAGGATGCCGCCGCCGCCCTGCCCGCCAAGCTGCTGGGCGATGTGGCGGGTAAAACCGTCGCCGATCTTTGCGCCGCGCCGGGGGGCAAGACCGCGCAACTGGCCGCCGCGGGGGCACGGGTGCTATCGGTGGAGAAAAACCGTGGCCGTATGGAGCGGTTGGGTCTCAACCTGGAACGGCTTTCTCTCACGACGGAACTGATCATTGCCGATGCGGCCGGGTGGCGGCCCGAGGCGCCAGTGGATGCGGTCTTGCTCGATGCGCCCTGCACCGCGACAGGCACCATCCGGCGCCGTCCCGATGTGGCCTGGCTGAAACGCCCAGAGGATGTGGCCGCCTTGGCGGAGACCCAAAAGGCCATGCTGACCGCCGCGCTTGATATGGTGAAACCCGGGGGGCAGATCGTCTATTGCGTCTGTTCCTTGCAAGCAGAAGAAGGCCCCGATCTGGTGGAGGGTCTGCTCGCCAGCGGCGCCCCGGCGGAGGTGGTGCCGATCAGCCCGGACGAGCTGGGCGGGATTGCGGCATTCATCACGCCCGCAGGATACTTGCGCACCCTGCCCTGCCATTGGCCGGACCGGGGCGGGCTGGATGGCTTCTTCGCCGCGCGATTACGGCGTAGATAAGACATTTTGCATTCAATCTGATGCCTCAGATTAAATGCGCGTTCAGTCGCCACGCAGGCTAACGCGCTGGCCGCGCGGCCCGCAGTCGCGGGCTCTAGGCGGATCGCGATTCAAGATGGCAGCGATCCGCTTTTCCGTCTTCATTGCCCCTTTTCTCCCTGCGCGCGGTCCTGTACGGTCGCCACCGCAATGGGGTCAGGAGGAATGGCGATGGTGACACAGGGCGATCTGGAATTTGTTCCGGTAACCTCGGACGCCCACATCGCCGCCGTTGTGGCTTTGGCCCAAGTGATCTGGCCCGACCATTACACGCCGATCATCGGCGCCGATCAGGTGGCCTATATGCTCGCTACCTATCATTCGCGCAATGCCATCGCCGATGAAATCCGACACCAGGGATACCGGTTCTTTCTGGCGCGGGAACAGGCGCGGGATAGGGGCTATTTTTCCGTGCACCCCCGCGAAGACAGCCTGTTTCTAAGCAAGATCTACTTCCTGCGCGCGGAGCGGGGTCGCGGGTTGGGCCGCCGCGCCCTGGCCTTCATCCGCGATCAGGCGGTGCAACTGGGGTTGGATCGTATCCAACTGACGGTCAACAAAAACAATACGGGTTCCATCGCCGCCTACGAACGGATCGGGTTTCAAAAAACAAATTCCGTGGTGGCGGATATCGGCAACGGGTACGTAATGGATGATTATGTGATGGCCTGGGAAATCGGCGCCCCATGATGCCGCGTGCGGAACGGCGGCAGCGGGCGCGAGATGTGGCACGGCGCAAGGCTGTGATTTTGAAGCAGGGGTTCTCCCCTGCCTCTTTGACGCCGCAGGTGGATTTCCTGGATATGGCGGCCTTGGCGGGCCTGCATCTGGATCGCTTCGCCGGGCGGCGAAACCCCGCCGCCGCCAGCGTGCTTGCGGCCTTTGCCCATAAGCTGGTGCATCCTTCCTTGGCCCTGGTGGCGGGGATGGACCGCCAGGAATGCGCCAAGGGCTGCGGCTATTGCTGTCATAACTGGGTCTCTGCCCCGGCGCCGGAGGTGTTTCGTCTGGCAGGCGGATTACGCGCCGCCTGGGGGGATGATGCCGCGCTGATCGCCCATCTGGAAGCGTCGGACGCCGTTACCCGGGGTCTGGATAACGAGGCCCGCTACGCCGCCCATTATCCCTGCGCCGTGCTGCGCGACAATGCCTGTGGCGCCTACGAAACCCGGTTGACCCGCTGCCGCACTTTCGGTTCGCTGTCCCGTCAGGCCTGCATCGATATTTTCAATGGCCTCAGCGACGATGTGCCGACGCCATCGGGCAGCTACCTGTTGCTGGCCGCCTTCTCCACCGCCATGCATACGGCGCTGTATCATGGCGGTTATTCGTCGGCCAATTACGAGATCAATCACGCCCTGCTGGTGGCGGTCACCACACCCGATGCGGAAAAACGCTGGCTCGCCGGGGAGGATGTATTTGCCGGGGTGCAGGAAGACGCCTCTGGCGCGGCGCCCCTGGGCTCGGGGCTGGAGGGCAGTGTGATGGAAAAAACCCTCATCGCCGTCGCCCATGGCACCGAACCGCCCCCCAATCCATTTGGTTTGTAAAACTTGAAGAGGGACTGCCGGGTTTGACCTAGGGTCCGGACCCTAGCAATCCACACGCCTCAAGGCGGCGCAACGCCCGTTTACGGATTGAGCGCTTTTTGCTGCACGCTGGTGGCCTTGACCCACGACAGTAACCGGTCGAACTGGCCGCTCTCTCCGGTATGTTGTTCATATTGGTAAATATAAACAAGCTTGTCCTTGATCAGGGTGGTGGAAAAAACGCCGAGATTTTTCTTGGCTTCGCCGTCCACGTTCAGCCCAACCACGGCGCCCACATAGATGCCGTTAATGTCTTCCTCCAACACGCCGAGGATTTTCGTCTCGTTCACCTGGGCGTTGGTATTCGCGAGGTCGTCGAGCGCATTATTCGCCCGCGATTTGCCTTCTGCCATGGCTTCGGTCATGGCCGCGGAGGTGGGGCTGAAATGGGGGCGCAGCTCGTTATTCACCTGAAGTTGGGTAATGTTCAGCGATTGGTTCATCAGCGCCACCGGCGTGGCCATATAGCCGTAATGGTTCAGATACAACAGTTTGCCGGTGCGCCAGTCAGCCAGTTCCCCGCATTCCGCGAATACTAATAGAACCCTGTTGAGGTTCTGGTTGCTGGTCTCCATAAACGTAATCATCGGCACATCGGTGGTTTTGTTTTTATCCAGGGCGCAGGCCCCGGCGGGGACCTCCAGGGTCAAGGTGCGATTCGCAATGGTCACCGACACCGAATCTGCCGCCTGCCCCTGCCCTGGAAGGGCAAGGAAGGCAATGAAAAGCGCAATGATGGGAATGCTGAAGCCACGTTGGGTCACCGGTCTCTCCTCGCGTTTTCGAATGATTGTTCCAGCTTACACAACTCTGCCCCCCTGCCGTTAGGAAATCAGCAATCGGTCGACGCGTATACTCCGCGACTGGCCGATGATTGGTTTGGAATTCGCAAGATGCTGCTCAGTCAAAAGTTCCGCGATACGGTCTATGCCAGCCCGCTTTACCGGGCTTCGCTCAAGGGTCGTGCGCCGGAGGGGCTGCGCCCCTTGCCGCCAGATCCCTGGGCGGGCGATCCCCGCAACGGGTTGGGCATACGTCATGGCGTGTTCCCCCTCGGCCCGGCCCTGATCGACGCGGGCAATTCCCCCTGGGATGCGCCGGCGGTGCGTGGCCGGGCGTTGGAAGCCCTGCATAGTTTCGCCTGGATGCGAGACCTGCGGGCCGATCCGGCGCCCCCTGCCAAAGACCGGGCGCGGTTTCTGGTGGATGATTGGATCAATCGTTTCGGGTCTTGGGACCGGTTATTTTGGCGCCCGGATATTCTGGGCGACCGACTGGCGCAATGGATCTTGGCGGCGGAATTCCTGCTGACCGGCGCCGCCGAAGGGTTCCGGCATCGATTCCTGGATGCGGTGGGCATGCAGGCCCGGCATTTACTGCGCACCGCCGACGCCGCCGCGCCGGGGGAACCGCAAATTGCCGCCGCGCAAGGGTTGATTGCTATCGGCCTATCGCTCCCCGGGTTGGACAAAGCGCGCCAGCAAGGCTGCGCCCTGCTCGACCGGGCCGTCGCCGACCAGGTATTGCCCGATGGTGGGCATGTGAGCCGCAGCCCCTCGGTCTTGCTCAGCGTGCTGCGCCGCTTGGTGGTCACCCGGGGCTTGCTGGCAGGTGCCCACGAGCCGGTGCCCGAACCCCTGCAACACGCCATCGATCGCATGGTGCCCCTGTTGCGGGCCCTGCGCCTGGGGGATGGCGCGCTGGTTCGGTTCAATGGCGGGCATGAGGAAGATGCTTCTACCCTGGACCGGCTGATCACCCTGTCGGGCATTCGCGCGCGCCCCCTCAACAACGCGGCCCATGCCGGGTTCCAGCGGGTGATTGCCAATCGCCTGATTCTGATCGCCGATCTGGGGGCGCCGCCGCCACCGGATTTGGATGGGGATGCCCATGCGGGGCTGGGCAGTTTTGAATTTTCCGTCGGCAAGCAGCGCTTGGTGGTCAATTGCGGCAGCCACCGGGAAGAAGGGTCCCATTGGCACCCGGTGTTGCGCAACAGCGCGGCCCATTCCACGCTGGCGGTGGGCGATACCAACATGATCGCCCTGGCAACAGCGGATACCCCCGCCGGGCCGCCGCCGCAAGTGCGGGCGGACCGTCAGGAGGGGGAAGGAAGCACCTTGTTGACCCTGTCTCACGACGGCTATTTGGCGGCCTATGGGCTTGCCCATAAACGGGATTTGTTTGTTTCGGCGGACGGCGCCGACCTGCGCGGCTGCGATCAATTGACCGGCAGCGGTGTGGCGCCTTTCAACATCCGGTTTCACCTGCATCCGTCGCTGAATGTCTCGGTGATCGCCGGGGGCGATGCGGTGCTGATCAAGCCACCGAAAGGCAAAGGATGGCGGTTCAGGGCGCGCGGGGCGACCCTGGAGATTAAAGACAGTGTTTATTTCGAAAACGGCATGCATCCTCGGCGGACGGAACAGATCGTGCTGATCGGCCATACCGACGGCCAGGGCGCCACGGTGAAATGGGCGTTCCGTACAGAGGCATGACCCTAACAGCCTTTCCACTGGTATCCGCGCCGGGGCTTTGATATATCCCCCAACGCATTTGTGATTCTCTCTCAGGCATTAAGGAAAATCGACCATGGCGGAGGCGATCAGGCGCGCCTTGATTTCCGTGTCCGATAAATCGGGTTTGGCGGAACTGGGCCAGTTTCTTGCGAATCAAGGAGTCCATATTCTCTCCACGGGCGGGTCGGCGAAGGCCTTGCGCGACGCGGGCGTTCCGGTCACCGAGGTATCGGACCATACCGGGTTCCCCGAGATCATGGATGGCCGAGTGAAAACCTTGGTGCCGCAAATCCATGGTGGGCTGCTGGGCGTGCGCGGCAATGCGGCCCATGAACAATCCATGGCGGAAAACGGCATCGCCCCCATAGATCTCCTGGTGGTCAATCTTTATCCGTTCGAGGAAACCGTCGCCAAGGGCGCGGATTTCGACACCTGTATCGAAAACATCGATATCGGCGGCCCCGCCCTGATCCGCGCGGCGGCCAAGAACCATGCCGCGGTCACCGTGGTGGTGGAACCCGCGGATTATTCCACCGTGCAAACGGAGATGATGGAAAACGGTGGTGCCACCAAAGAAGAAACCCGCCGTTGCCTGGCCGCCAAAGCCTATGCCCGCACGGGCGCCTATGATGCGGCGATCTCTACCTGGTTTGCCGTGCAGATGGCAGAAGATTTTCCGCCCATTTCGGTGTTTGCCGGAACCCTGAAGCAGACCATGCGCTATGGGGAAAATCCGCATCAAAAAGCCGCCCTGTATGTGGGCGGGGATCCGCGCCCCGGCGTCGCCACGGCGATCCAGTTACAGGGCAAGGAGCTGAGCTTCAACAATCTCAACGATACGGATGCGGCCTTCGAACTGGTGTCGGAATTTGCCGATCCGGCCTGCGCCATCATCAAACATGCCAACCCCTGCGGCGTCGCCCTGGGCAAGGAAGGCGATCAGCGTTCGGCCTATCTCTCGGCCTATGCCTGCGATACGGAATCGGCTTTTGGCGGGATCGTCGCCTTCAACCGTCCCCTGGAACGGCAAACCGCCGAGGAACTGGTAAAGATTTTCCTGGAAGTGGTGATCGCGCCAGAGATTACGCCCGATGCCCGTGCCGTGCTGCAAGGCAAGAAGAACCTGCGCCTGCTGGAAACCGGCGGCCTGCCGAATCCTTTGGGCGAGGGCATGACGGTGCGGTCCATCGCCGGAGGGTATTTATTACAAGGCCGGGATAACCGGTTGACGGAAGGCGATCTGAAGGTGGTGACGAAACGCGCCCCCACCGATCAAGAGATGGCGGATCTATTGTTCGCCTTCGCGGTCTGTAAACATGTGAAATCCAATGCCATTGTCTATTGTAAGAATGGCGCGACCGTGGGCGTCGGCGCCGGGCAAATGAGCCGGGTGAACTCCGCGCGTATCGCCGCCTGGAAAGCGCAGGCGGCGGCAGACACGGCCGGTGATGCGGAAAGCTGGGCGAACGGCTCGGTGGTCGCGTCAGATGCGTTCTTTCCCTTTGCGGATGGGTTGCTGGCGGCGGCCGAAGCGGGCGCGACGGCGGTCATCCAACCGGGCGGATCGGTGCGCGATCAAGAAGTGATCGATGCCGCCGATGACCAAGGCCTGGCCATGGTGTTCACCGGCATGCGCCATTTCCGTCACTAACCCTTTTTTCCCGTCCCTCGGAGTGCACAGCACATGAGTATCAATCTTTCCCTTTCCGCCATTCTGATGTGGGTCATCGTCGGCGGCATCGCCGGTTGGATTGTCGGCATGATCGCCCGCAGCAGCAAAGGTGGCTTCGGGCCCTGGGGAAATGTGCTGATGGGCATCCTGGGCGGCGTTATCGGCGGCGCCCTGTTCCGCATCTTCAATATTCACCTGGGCCTGCCGGTGGTTACCCTGGACCTCAACACCATCGTCGCCGGGGTGGTCGGCGGTTTGATCATGGTCATTGCGCTGGTGGTGATTCGCGGTCGCTGATCGGCCAGAGCAGGATCAGCCCCACCACCAGGAAAACCAGGATGCTGGCCATGCCGATCCGCTGGCTCCCCGATATCTGGGTGGCGATCGCCAGCAACAGCGGACCCAAAAACGCGGTCGCCTTGCCCGACAGAGCATAAAGCCCAAACATCTCGCCGCGCATTTCCTTGGGCGCGAGGCGCCCCATAAAGGTGCGGCTGGCCGCCTGCACGGGGCCGAAAAAGGCCCCAAGGCCAAGGCCGATGATCCAAAAGGTGAGTTTTTCGGTCACCAACACGGCGAGCGTACCGAGAATAATAATGCAAACCAGGCTGATCAGCACGGTTTTGCGCGGCCCGAGCCAATCATCGATCCAGGCGAAGGCCAGTGCGCCCAACCCAGCGGTGGCATTGATGCCAATGCCAAAAATGATCACTTCGTCGAAGTCCATCGCGAAGGTCCCAGCAGCGTAAATGCCCCCGAAAGCGAAGAGCGTATTGATGCCGTCGATGTAGATCATGCGGGCGATCAGGAACCGCAGGGACCGGCCATACCGGCGCGCCTGCCTGAAGGTGTTGACCAAGGTACGCAGGCCATCCCGCGCCGCCCGCCCCATGGGCACGCCGGTTGATGGCGAATCCGGGGTCCAAAAAAACAGTGGCAGGCTGAAGGCAGCCGTCCACAGGGCGGCGATGGGTGCGACGATGCGCACATGTTCGGCGGCGGATTTATCCAGATCAAAAGGGGGCGGGTCTCCCTGCACGAAGAGGAACAGGCAAAGTGCCAGGCAATTTAGCCCCCCGAAATATCCCAGGCCCCAGGCCCAGCCAGACCAGCGGCCCATATGGGACGGTGGCGCCAACGCGGGCAGCATGGCGTTATAAAACACGATCGCGGTTTCAAACGCGAAATTGGAAAGCCCGACAATAACCAGAATCCATAAGATGCCGTTGGCACCATCGGGTTCGGCGAACCAAAGAAACGGCGTGGAAAATACGCAGAGGGCGGTAAACAACCCGATCCAGGGTTTGCGGCGCCCCGTCCGGTCGGCAATGGCGCCGAGCAGCGGACCGGCCAAAGCCACGGCAAAGGCGGAAGCGCCCGCCATATAGCCCCACATGGTTTGGCCCGTTACCTCATCGGGAGCCACCCCTTTGGCGAAATAGGTGGCAAAGACGAAGGTGAAGATCACCGTCGGATAGGCGGAATTGGCCCAATCATAAAAACACCAACTGATCAGGCCCCGGCCCTGGTGAGGCGGCGTCATGACCCAGGCTCGCCGGTGCCCGCATTTTCATACAGGCCTCGCAATTGCCGACTGGCGACGGCCAACATGGCGTAATCCAGATGATCGGCGGTCTTTAGTTCCTCCACCAACTGGACCGCCTGGTTGATCGCGCCGGGATTGAGGGCGGTCCAAGCATCGATCACCGCATCCACGGCTTCCGGGTTGGCGGGAATATCCCCTGAAACGCCGCATCCTTGGGAGGTAAACACCTGTCGGGTAAGATGGCTGTGATGGCTGTAGAAATCGTCCAGCAATGCGGCCACGGCGATCTTCTGCCAATGATTGTCCGCTTCCAGTTTCTCTGTGGCCGCCCGCAACCAACCCAGTTGGAAACGCGGCGCGATAGCAAAATATAGCCGCGCCACATCCAGCATATCCTGGCCACCCGCCTGCGCGATCCGCACAATATCGCAAACCGTTACCTGGTAGATCAACCCGGCCACCCGGCGGGCCAGCGCGGTGGGGACGCCCTGATCCACCAAGACTTGCGCCTGGGATTTCAGGTTTTCCATGGCATCGTCGCGCATGACCAGGGTCAGGTTATCCATCAGGCGGCGGGCATCCGCGGCGAAGGTTTCCATATTGGCGCCAAAGCTGAGCGGTTTTTGCCCATGGCGTAAGAACCACAACGTGCCCCGTTCCAGCAGGCGATTGACCTCCGTATACATGGCGGTCTGCACGCCGGCTTCCACCTTGTTATCCAGGGTTTCGATCTCTTGCCAAACCTCACGCACGGCAAACACATCCCGCGCGATGGAATAGGCCAAGGCGACCTCTGCCGGTGTGACGCCGGTTTCATCCATGATCTGCATCACAAAGGTGCCCCCTGCCCGGTTGATCAGGCTGTTGGTGGCCATGGTGGCGATGATTTCCCGGCGCAGTCGATGCGTGGCGATCTGATCCCGGTATTTATCCTGGATCGGGGTGGGGAAATAACGCACCAGTTCTTCGAACAAGGTCGGGTCATCCGGCAGGTTTGAGTCCATAAGCTGATCAAACAGCCAGATCTTGCTGTAGGGCATGAGCACGGAAATTTCCGGGCGGGTAAGCCCTTGGCGGGCCTGCGCCCGCTCCAGGATCACATCCTCGCTGGGCAAAAATTCCACCGCGCGGTTCAGCCGTCCCGCCCGCTCCAACATGCGCATCAGCCGGGCCTGGTTATCGAGCACGGCCACCCCATGATGTTGAACCATGGTAATGGCAAGGGTCTGCAAGTAATTGTTTCTCAACACAAGATCACCGACCTCGTCGGTCATTTTGCTGAGCAGATTATTGCGCTGTTTTTCCGTCATGTCGCCGTTGCGCACCACGGAATCCAGCAGGATCTTGATGTTCACCTCATGGTCAGAGCAATCCACGCCACCGGAATTGTCGATGGAATCGGCGTTGACGCGGCCGCCGGCCAGGGCGAACTCGATCCGCGCCCGATGGGTGACGCCCAGATTGGCGCCTTCGCCGACCACCTTGCAGCGCAGCTCGGGCGCGGTCACCCGGATACTGTCATTGGCCCGGTCGCCCACCTGGGCATCGCTTTCCGAGGAGGCCTTGACATAGGTGCCGATGCCGCCGAACCAGATCATATCCACCTGGGCCGACAGGATCGCCCGCATCAGGGCATTGGGGGTGACGGTTTTCCCCTCGATGCCGAAGAGCGCGGCCATTTCCTTGGAAACGGGGATGGTTTTCGCTGCACGGGAAAACACCCCGCCGCCTTGAGAAATCAGGTCTGTGTTGTAATTGTCCCACCCCTTCACTTCGTTGAACAGCCGTTCGCGTTCCTTGAAGGTGGTGGCCGCATCCGGGTTGGGATCGATGAAAATATGCAGATGGTTGAAGGCCGCGATCAGCCGGATATGCTTTGACAGCAGCATCCCGTTGCCGAACACGTCACCGCCCATGTCGCCGACACCGGCGACGGTGAACTCCTGGCTTTGGGTATCGATGCCCATTTCCCGGAAGTGGCGCTTGACCGATTCCCAGGCACCGCGGGCGGTGATTCCCATCTTCTTATGGTCGTAACCGTTGGATCCGCCGGACGCAAACGCATCGCCCAACCAGAAACCATATTCTGCCGCCACCGCATTGGCGATGTCGGAGAACGTTGCCGTGCCTTTGTCGGCAGCCACCACCAGATAGGGGTCGTCGCCATCCAGGCGCACCACGGAATCTGGTGGGATCACGTCGTTGGCGTTCAGATTGTCGGTGATGTCCAACAAACCGCGAATGAAGGTTTTGTAGCAGGCAATCCCTTCCGCCATGAAGGCTTCGCGCCCGCCTTCCTTGGGGGGGCGTTTCATCACGAACCCGCCCTTGGACCCCACGGGCACGATCACCGCGTTCTTGACCTGCTGGGCTTTCACCAGCCCCAGGATTTCGGTGCGGAAATCTTCCGGTCGGTCGGACCAGCGCAAGCCGCCCCGGGCGACCGGACCGCCGCGCAGATGCACGCCTTCGATGCGCGGGGAATAGACGAAAATCTCGCGCCAGGGGCGCGGCAAGGGCAATTCTTCCACGATCCCGGAATCGAACTTGAAGGACGTATAGGCGCGCACGTCTCCATCCGCCGCCGGTTGGTAATAATTGGTGCGCAAGGTGGCGTCGATCAGGTTCAGATACCGGCGCAAGATTCGGTCCTGGTCCGCACTGACCACCTGGTCCAGATCGTCGATAATGGATTGGCGCAGTTTTTCGGCTTTTTTCTCCGCGGATTTCGGTGCCTTCGGATCAAAAGTCAAAGCGAACAGATCGACGAGCTTGCGGGTAATCGGGCCATTCTGGAACAGGGAATCCGCGATATAGTCCTGAGAAAACGTAAAGGTTGCCTGCTTCAGATATTTGGCGAAAGCGCGCAGCAACACCACTTCGCGCCAGGTGAGCCCGGCGCCGATGACCAGTTTGTTAAAGTCGTCACTCTCCGCCTCGCCGATCCAGACTTTCAGGAAGGCATCCTGAAACAGGTCGCGCACGTCACCGAGATCGATGGCCCGGCCATCGGCGGATTCGAGCCCGAAATCATGGATGAAGACAACTTCGCTCGCCGCTTGGGCGGGGCGGACCCGATAAGGCAATTCATCATCCACCTTCAGGCCCATATCCTCCAGCATGGGCAGGATGTCGGACAGCAAGATGGGCGTGTCCCGGTGGTAGATCTTGAACCGCACCTCATGGTCCGCCGCCTCGACCGGTCGGTAGAGGCTCATGCCAGGGACCGCTGCGCCCAATGTCCATTCGATCCGATCGATATCGCGCACGGCAGTGGGGGCCGTGAACCGATCCTGATAGCCGAAGGGGAAACCGTGCTGGTAGCGGCGGAACAGGGTCTGGCCCTTTTCCTCCCCATTGGCATGCAGCAGCGCCTCGCGCAGGGTATCCTCCCAGCCCCGGGTCACGGCAATGACCTGATTTTGTAGATCGTCCTCGTCGACATCCGGGATGTTCCCCGGTTCGGTTCGGATGATCAGATGCACCCGTGCCATGGGGGAATCATCCATCAATGTATAATGCTGGCTGAGCGTGCCGTTGAGTGCCGGTTCCAGCACCGCTTCGATGCGGCGCCGGGTCTCGCTGTTGTAGCGATCCCGGGGCACATAAACCAGGATGGAGAAATAGCGTTCAAACCGATCACGGCGGATAAACAAGCCGGTTCGCTTCCGCTCGGTGACCATGAGCACGCCCATGGCCAATCGGTACAAACCGTCATCGTCCAGTTGCAGCAACTCATCCCGGGGCAGGGTGTTGACGATATGCGCCAGGGTCTTGCCGTCATAGCCGTTGAGCTGAAAACCAGACCGGTTAAGGCATTTTTGCACCTTCTGGCGCAAATACGGGATGTCGTCAGGCCGCAGGCCATAGGCCACCGAGGTGAACAGACCCACGAACATATGCATGCCTTCCGCATGGCCGGTCTTGTTGAACCATTTGACGGAGATCACGTCCAAATGCACGGGCCGGTGAACCGTCGACCGCACATTCGCTTTGGTCACCACCATCGGGTCGCCATGGTCGACGAATTCCTGCACCTCGGCGGGCATGTCCTCCAGTTCCCGGATTTCCCGGAAAACGATGACGTCGGGATTGCGGAGAATGCCAAGGCCCGGCCCCACCGCGTCTTTATGGCCCTTGAAGCTATGCTGCCGATAGCCCAGCAAGGTAAAATGATCATCCAGCACCCATTGCAGGAACTCCTTCACCTCCGCCACGGTCGGCTTATCCATCAGCTCCGTGGGGGCCTTGAAGGTGTCGATGACAGCGGTCAACTTGTCACACATCTCCGGCCAATCATCGACGGCGGCGCGCACATCGGTAAGGACGGCGCGAATCTTATTCTCGATCTCGGCGAGACGGGCCTCGCCTGATTGTGCGGTAATCTGAAAATGCAGCACCGACTCGCCGGGCGCATCGGCGTCTTCCCCAAGAATTTCCTTGAGCTTTCCTTTCTCCGTCCGCCGCACCGCCAAGACCGGATGGATGATCATGTATACACCTAGATCCAGGGAGGTCAGGGCGGCATTGACCGAGTCTACCAAGAACGGCATGTCGTCGTTGATCACTTCCACAACCGTATGGTCAGATTGCCAGCCATGTTCTTCCACAGTGGGATTATGCACGCGAATCTGCGGCTCCCCGGGGCTGCGCTGGCCGAAAAAGCGCCAGAGCGAGAGCCCAGCGCCGAACAGGCTTTCGGGGGGCATGGTTTCCAGGTCTTCCGGCGCCACGGTGCTGTAAAACTGTTGGATGAAGGTGCTCGGCATGGCCGCGCGTTTGGCGCCAAGCTTGTCCTTTACCATGGCGATGATCGGGTCGACGACCTTTGCGCGCCGACGTTTTGCGGTCTCGTCCATTGCCCCCTCCCTTAGTGAAGCATCCGTGGCCCGCCATTGTTGCTTGGCGGCTTTCGTGTAATTGCGGGCGATCCGCACCCGCAACGGTTATTGTAGCAGACAGGAGGGGCATTGGGGATAACCCCCCAGGCCTTTATCACAGATATTTTTCGATTAAAAACCCCGGCCGTGGGAACACGACCGGGGTTTGTAAAGGGTTGTACCAGAGGGTTAACCGCAGGTGTAAATGCCTTGCGCTTTTTGGCGAATGGCGTCGTATTCCTTAAAGATGTTCACCACCTTCTGGGCCACTTCGCCGGTTTCGGCGATTTCATCCCAGAACTTGGCGGCGGCCTGTTCGACCTCATGCCACTCCGATTGCGGGATGGATTGCACTTTCAGCTTGGTGCCTTCGGCCCGCAGCTTCGCTTCGCCGCCCCAATACCATTGATAGCGATACACGTGGCTGGCCTCGATACAGGCCTTGACGATGGATTGCAGGTGCGGCGGCAGGTCGGCCCAGCGTTTTTCGTTGACGAACCACGACCCGATCCAGGCGCCGGAGATATTGTTGGTCAGGAAGTAGTCGGTCACATCGGCCCAACCCACCGTGTAATCCTCGGTGATGCCCGACCAGGCCATGCCGTCCAGCTCGCCGGTTTGCACGGCGACTTCCGCATCTTCGTAGGGGATCGATACCGGCACCACGCCGAATTGCGCGAGGAAACGCCCGGCGGTGGGGAAGGTATAAAGCCGCAAGCCTTCCAGGTCGGACAGCTTGGTGATGCTCTTCTTGGTGTTGAAGTTGCACGGGTCCTGCCCGGCGGCGGACAGCCACACCACGCCGCCTGCTTTCTTATAGGCTTCGGACCAAATCTCGGCGAAGCCGTACTGGCCGAACAGGGTCGGCACGTCCAGCGCGTGGCGGGTGGCCATGGGGAAATAACCGCCGAACACGGAAACATCCACCGGGGCGGCCATGGAATCATCATCGGAATGCACCGCATCGATGGTGCCCGCCTGCAAGGCGCGGAACAATTCGCCGGTGGGAACCAACTGGTCTGCATAGAACAGCTCGACCTCCAACTCGCCGTTACAGGCTTCGTTGATCATGTCGATGGCCGGTTTGGTCACATGCTGGCCGAGGGCAGAGCCCGCATAGGTTTGGAACCGCCAGCGGATGGGGTCTTGCGCCTTCACAATAGCGGGGGCGGCAAGGGTCCCGGCGGCGGCGCCGACCCCAACCCCGGCGGCTTTCAGAAAGCCGCGGCGCCCCGTGTTCTTCGGGGTAGTCTGATTGTCGTTGGTCATCGGTCTTTTCTCCTTTTTCCCGATTTGGACACTCGATGTCGGTACTATTGTGTCATGTGGTCGTGATGCTGTTCCGTTTCCCCATATTCTGGCCTCATTTGCCGTACACCAAATTGGGAAGCCACAGGGCGATTTGGGGGAAGGTCATCACCAACCCCAGGCCGAATACCATGACGATCACGAAGGGAATGATCGAGCGGTAAATATCGGCCAAGGTAATTTCCGGCGGCGCCATGGCGCGCATCAAGAACAGATTATACCCAAAGGGCGGGGTCATATAGGCGATCTGGCAGGTGATGGTATACAGAACGCCATACCAGATCAGATCGAAGCCCAAGCTTCCCACCAAGGGCACATAGAGGGGCGCCACGATCACCAGCATGGCGGTATCGTCCAGGAACATGCCCATGACAATGTAGGAGAGCTGCATCAGGATCAGCACTTCCCAGGGGGTTAGGCCGAACTCCTCCAAAAACAGGAATTCGATGGCTTTCACCGCGCCCAGCCCGTCAAACACCGCCCCAAAGGCCAGGGCCGCCAGAATGATCCACATGAACATGCAGGTGACCAGCAAGGTGTTGCGCAGGGTGGTTTCCATCACCTTCCAGGTCAGGCGCCGCTTGATGATGGCCGCCAACGTGGCGGCCACCGCCCCCACCGCCGAGCTTTCCACCAGGCTGGTCACCCCCATGACGAATAATCCGGTCATGGAAAAGAAGATGAACAGGGGCAAGATACCGGCGCGCAGCAGTTTGAGCTTTTCGCCCAACGGCATGGTCCGCTCTTCCTTCGGCAGGGGCGGGCCCAGCTTGGGCTGCATGGCGCAGCGCACGGCGATATAAACAACGAAGAGCGTGGCCAGCAACAGCCCTGGAATGGCGCCTGCAAGCCAGAGCTGGCCCACCGGCTGACGGGCGATCATGCCATAGAGCACCAAGACCACGCTGGGCGGCACCAAAATCCCCAACGAACTGCCCGCCTGGATCACCCCCGTGACCATCACTTTATCGTAGCCCCGGCGCAACAGCTCGGGCAGGGCGATGGTGGCGCCGATGGCCATGCCCGCCACCGACAGGCCGTTCATGGCGGAAATCACCACCATCAACCCGATGGTGCCGATGGCCAACCCCCCATGCACCGGCCCCATCCACACATGAAACATCTGGTAAAGGTCGTCGGCGATTTTCGATTCCGACAGGATGTAGCCCATGTAAATGAACAGCGGCAGGGTGAGCAGCGGGTACCATTTCATCAGCTTCATGGCGGCGCTGAACGGCATCACGCTGCCACCATCGCCCCACAGCAGCAAGGCCGCCGCCCCGGCCACGAAGCCGATGGCGCCGAACACCCGTTGCCCGGTCAGCAGCATCAGCATCATGCTGGCGAACATGAGCAACGCGATCATTTCGTAACTCATGGCAGGGGCTTCCCGAGGGCGTAGGCCAGATCCTTGAAGAACTGCGAGATGGCCTGCAACAGCATGAGGAAGATGCCCAGGGTCATGATGATCTTGATCGGCCACATATAGGGGCGCCAGATGGAATAGCTGCGCTCGCCGTATTCAATGGCGTAGAGGGTGCTGTCCACCGCGCCATAGAGCAGCATGATCAAAAACCCGATCATCACCAGATCGGTCAGTGCGTCCCACCGGCTTTTGGTGCGCGGCCGCCACATGCCATAGACCAGGTCCATGCGCACATGGGCATCTTGCTGGATCGAATAGGCGCCGCCGATCAGGAAATACCCGACCATCAGGAATTGGGAAAATTCCACGGTCCACAAAGAGGGCGTGAAAAATGTCTTCGCGATGGAGGACCAGAACAGCACCCCGATCATCACGAAAATCACATAGAGGGTCATCCGCCCAATGCGGTGGTTCACCTTATCGACGATACGGACATAGGCTTTGATAAATCCGGGCATCAAATTCCTAAGAAATTCACGGCGTCGGTACCCGTGGCAGGCGCGGCGGGTCATTCCCAAATCCTGGCCCGTCCCACCGCGTAACCGCTTTGCAGCATGGAGGGCTCTTACGCATTTGTCACCAGGAACATGTGGTTTTTTTCGTTCACATTCCATAAACATCATGTTTCTTGGAAAACAAAGATCACCCGTCGTTATCAGGTCTTTCAGGGTTGGTATGTTTGCCCAGGCGTGCCTTTCCATCCACTTACCGCAATTACCCTGAACGAAGCGGAACAAACAGATGATTCCCCTCACCCAATCCCCTAAAGTGAAGCGGTTTTTAGGGGGAAAAGGGCCAAGAGGGGGGCCTGTCCATGCAGGGGGAAGAACTACTCACCCAATTGCCGCAAGAGGTTACCTTGGGCCTGTCGGAGCGGCAGAAAACGGCCTTGGCCCGGGCATTGCGCGAGGCGCCGCGGCGTCATCCCGTCAATATCCGCCTGACATTGCCCTTTTTTGGCCGCCGGTATTTTTTAGCTCTGGTGGCTGGCTCGGAAAGCCGTGGGCCGCAACGGCGGGCGCGGGATCGGGCGGAAAACCCGGTAACCACGCTGCCGAATATGTTGTTTTTCCTGGGGATCGTGACTGTTTTTTACGTCAGCGCCCTGATCTTTTTCCTGATCCACAGCGCGTTGATCGAGTTCTGAATCGCTTGATTCTGGCACAATGCCACCGCTCACCGCCCCGCATAAGTGGCTGCCCAGCTTATCATTTTTTTGGTAAGGTAGAGAAAATGGAGCGGGCGATGAGATTCGAACTCACGACTTCAACCTTGGCAAGGTTGCGCTCTACCCCTGAGCTACGCCCGCATGCGGTCCCGGTTGGGACGGGCGGATAATAATCAAAAGGCGCCGCTTTGCAACATCAATTTTCTGAGTAAGTTTGCGATGCATTATCCCTGGCAGAGGCGGCGTAACTCTGCCAAACTTCCGGTAGCGTTATAGATTACCTTCTAAAGCGCTCGTTTTTTTAGGGAATTGGTCCATGACACAGAAGCAGGCCCTGTCTGAAATCGACCCGTCGGGAGCGGCTTCCGCCGCGGGGGACCCGGCGCGCGATTGGCAACAGGAACTGCGGGTTTCCAGGGAAACAACGGCTTTAATCGGCCTGTTACATTCCATCGCCGTGGCGGCCAACCAGAGCGACTCCCTGGAGGCAGTCATTCAAACCTGTTTGGAAAATGTCTGCGCCTATACGGATTGGCCCGTGGGCCATGCATATCTGGTGGATCCGGATACCCCGGGCGGCCTGCGTAGCGATGGCCATTGGTATCTGCGAACGCCAACAGCCTATGCGGCGTTTCAACAAGCGACAGAGCAAAAGATTTTATCCCCTGAGCAGGGTACCGCGCCCCGAGTCCTGGCGGAGGGCAAGCCCGCCTGGATCACGTCGGTCGCCTCCGATAGCGATCACCCCCGTTGTGCCCAGGCGGCGGAAGCGGGCCTGCGCAGCGGCTTTTGCCTGCCCATCTTTGTGGAGGGCATAACCGAAGGGGTGCTGGAGTTTTTCTCCGATAAAGACGAGGAGATCGACCAAAGCCTGTTTTATGTGCTCGATCAAATCGGCGCGGTCATCGGTCGGGTGGAAGAACGGTTGCGGGCCCATGCCCGGTTGGAGGAAAGCGAGCATCTGAAAACCAGTATCTTGCGCGGTGCCTTGGATGGGATCGTGACCTTTGATGGGGACGGGCGGGTGATGGATTTCAACCCGGCGGCGCAGGCCATGTTTAGCTATACGAAGGCGGAAGTTGCCGGTGTTACCATCGGCGAGCTGTTCGTACCGCCTGAAAAACGCGCCGACCATGAACGGGGCATGGCTGCGCTTCGGGAAACCGGCACCAGCAATATGCTCAATCAACGGCTTGTGGTGGGGGCCCGGCGGCACGATGGCACGGAGTTTCCTCTGGAACTTTCCATATCGCAAATCTCGGCGGGGAAACAGCCACTCTATTCCGCGTTTTTGCGGGATCTGACCCAGCAGCAAAAAGATGACCGCCACTTGCGGCAACTTTCCAAGGCGGTGGAACAAAGCCCGGCGGCGGTGATCATCACCGATATCCATGGCAATATTGAATATGTGAACCATAAATTCGAGGATATCACGGGCTTTGCCAGCGACGAGGTGATCGGGCGAAACCCCAGCTTCCTTAAATCCGACGTCACCCCGCAGCATGTCTATGAGGATATGTGGCGGACCTTGTCTGCCGGGGGGGAATGGCGCGGCGAGTTTTGCAACAAGCGCAAGGATGGGTCCTTGTTCTGGGAATTCGCGGTGATCTCGCCGATCAAGGATGAAAACGGGACGGTCTCCAATTTCGTGGCGGTGAAGGAGGATATCTCCGCCCGCAAGGAGCAGGAATCCCGGCTGTTGCATCAGGCCAATTATGATGCCCTGACAGATCTGCCAAACCGATTGCTGGCCATGGACCGGCTGAATGTGGCGCTGCGCGAAGCGCGCCGGGATAAAACCATCGTCGCCGTGCTGTTCATCGATTTGGATGGCTTCAAGAAGGTCAACGATACCCTGGGCCACGAAGCGGGGGATAAATTGCTGGTGGAGGCCAGCCGCCGCATGACAGACATCGTGCGCAATGCCGATACGGTGGCCCGGCTGGGCGGCGATGAATTTCTGATCATCCTGGGCAGTCTGCCCAACGCGAAACCGGCCGAAGTGGTTGCCGACCAATTGCTGACCGTGTTGCGCGATCGATTTTCCCTGGAAGGGCAGGAGATATTCGTTTCGGCCAGCATTGGCATCACCTTGTACCCAGAGGATTCCGATGACGCGCAGGTGTTGCTGCGCAATGCGGATGCTGCCATGTATCAGGCGAAGGAAGCGGGGCGCAGCACCTATCGCTTCTTTACCGCCGCCATGAACCAACAGGCGGTGGCCCGTCTGGAGATGGAAACCCAGTTGCGCCGGGCCCTGGCCCGGGGTGAATTTTTCCTCAATTACCAACCCTTGTTCGACGCGCAAACCGGTGTGCCTGTGGGCGCCGAGGCGCTGATGCGCTGGAACAACGATGCACTTGGCATGGTGCCGCCCGATCAGTTCATCCCCTTGGCGGAAGATATGGGCATCATCGTCGAAATCGGTGATTGGCTGTTGGAGACCGTGTGCAAAAAAGCGCGGGAATGGAGCGACCGGGGGCACCCGCTCCGTTTGGCGGTCAATATCTCGCCGCGGCAATTCCGCGACGGTGTGATTGTGGATCAGGTCTTGAAGGTGATCCGGGCGGGATATATCCCCGCCAACCTTCTGGAGATCGAGGTAACAGAGGGGTTGCTGCTGAAAGATTGCGTGGACCCGGAAATCACCGTCGGATCTTTGAAGGATATCGGGGTGCGCCTGTCGGTGGATGATTTCGGCACCGGCTATTCGTCGCTCAGCTATCTGAAGCAATTCCAATTCGATACGCTGAAGATCGATAAGGAATTCGTCAGCGGAGTGACCACGGATGTGGACCACGAAACCCTGGTCCGCACGATCATCGCCATGGCGCGGGCGTTGGGCCTGAGCATCATCGCCGAAGGGGTGGAAACGGAAGCCCAGGCGGAATTCCTGCGCGCCCAAGGGTGCGATATTCTGCAAGGCTATCTGTTCCAAAAACCGATGATTACCGAAGATTTCGAGCGCTGGCTCTTCGCCGGTGAATATTAATCGAACCTTCATGGGAAACCGGGCCGCTTTCCGGTAGCCCTTACGGACTCAACCTTTTTCGACATCAGGAACAGACAGGTGAAGAACTACGCCATTGTCACGGCGGCCTATTGGGCCTTTACCCTGACCGATGGCGCCTTGCGCATGTTGGTGCTGCTGCATTTTCATCGGTTGGGCTTTACGCCGGTGGAACTGGCCTTTCTGTTCCTGCTCTACGAATTCATGGGGGTGGTCACCAATTTCCTGGGCGGCTGGATTGGCAGCCGCTACGGTCTGCGCATCACTTTGATCGCCGGGCTGGCGGTGCAAATTCTCGCGCTGGTGTTGCTCTCCTTCACCGATCCCAGTTGGACAATGGCGGTTTCGGTGGCCTATGTGATGGGCGCGCAGGCCCTGTCGGGCATCGCCAAGGACCTGACCAAAATGAGTTCCAAGAGCGCGGTCAAGGTGGTGGTCAAGGAACAGGACGGCCAGGGGCGCCTGTTTAAGTGGATCGCTGTACTGACCGGGTCGAAAAACGCCCTTAAAGGGGTTGGCTTCTTCCTGGGTGGGGTGCTGCTATCCGGCTTGGGCTTCGACGGCGCGTTATGGGCCATGTCCGCCATGCTGACCGTCGTGCTCGGGGCGGTGCTGCTGTTTCTCACCGCCGATCTGGGGCGGTCGAAAAGCAAACCGAAAGCAGGAGACCTGTTCGCCAAGAGCCGGGAAATCAACATTCTATCTGTTGCCCGTGTATTTTTGTTTGCGTCTCGTGATGTGTGGTTCGTGGTCGGGGTGCCGATTTTCCTCTATTCGGTGCTGGGCTGGAGCTTCGATGGCGTCGGTGCCTTCATGGCCGCCTGGGTGATCGGCTACGGCTTCGTGCAGGCTGCCGCGCCCAAGCTCCTGAAGGCGGCAGGCACGGCGCAAACCGGCGCCCGTGCCGCTAAGCTCTGGGCGTTTATCCTGGCGGTGCTGCCCGCGGGCCTGGCCTTGGCCCTGCCGCTGACCGCGAATAACCCCGTGGTATTGATCGGCGGGCTGTTGGTGTTCGGTGTGGTGTTTGCCCTCAATTCCACCTTGCATTCCTATTTGATTGTCGCCTATTCCGACGCAGACAAAGTGGCACTGAACGTAGGCTTTTATTACATGGCGAATGCCTGGGGTCGATTGTTGGGAACCCTGCTGTCTGGCCTGGTATATCAGGCGGCGGGGCTGGTCGCGTGTCTCTGGACCTCCGCCCTGTTGGTGCTTCTGTCCGCGCTGGCGGCGTTGACCTTGCCCACGCGCCCCCCCCAGGCGACCCCATGACCGACCCCACCGCCCGCCCGCGCATACCGCAGACCATCGATTATGTGACCCTGCTTGGCCTCGGCGCCTCCTGGGGCTCTTCCTTCATGTTCATGAAGATCGCTGTCGGCGGCATGACGCCGCTGATGGTGGTGTTCGGGCGCCTTGCGCTGGCGGCGCTCTGTTTGGGGTTGGTGGTTTGGGCGGTACCGAAAATCCGTTCAACACCGGGCCGGTTCCGGCATCTTCTGGTGATCGGGATCGGCAATTATGCGCTGCCCTTTTTGCTGTTGTCCTGGGCCTTGAACCATGTGGCCAGCGTGGTGCCCGCCATCTTCATGGGATCGATCCCGCTGATGCTGGCGGCCTTGACGCAAATTTTCCTGCGCGAGGAACGGTTTGATCGGCGCGGCAATATGGGGCTGGGCGTCGGATTCCTCGGCGTGCTGGTGCTGCTGGCGCCAGATCTGATGCGGCATGGATTTGGCGCTTCGGGTCTTGGTTTGCTGGCCTGTTTGGGCGCGGCGGTGTCCTATGCCATCTGCGGCGTATACACCCGGCTTTATATCCCGAAATCCAGCCTCACCACCGGGGCCGCCGCCATGGGCGTGGGGGCGCTGGTGGCCCTGCCGTTCATGATTCTCACCGCCAGCGGCCCGCTGTGGCGCGGCGATGCCGAGTCCATGGTCGCCCTGATTGCCATGGGAGTCATCGGCACCGCGGTGCCCTTTGGTGTGTTTTACGTGATGTTGCCGGTGGTGGGGGTAACGTTCGTTTCCATCGCCGGATATCTCGTCCCGCTGTTCGGCGCCTTTTACGGCGTGGTGCTGATGGGCGAAACCTTGCATATGCGCTACATCGCCGCGTTGGCGTTAATTCTCGTAGGCCTCGCCCTGACCCGCCGAAGCCGCTAAACTGGCGTTTCGTTTCGGAAAATTAGAGGGGCAAGGCCATGGGGTTGTTTTCCAGAAAACGGGAATCCGGCGGGGGGATCGGTGCTGCGTTATTCGGCGTGATCCTGTTTTTCGGGTCTTTCGCCCTGATCTGGTGGAACGAGGGCCGGTCGGTGGACCGGATCGACACCCTGGCCGTCGGGCGTGGATCGGTGGTCAGCGTGGACGCCGCCGCTGTGAACGCCGCCAACCTGGGCAAGCTGGTGCATATCAGCGGCGAGGCAACCACCGAAGGGCAGGTATTCGATTCCCAATTCGGCGTCGGTGGCGATTTCCTGAAGCTGCGCCGCGAAGTGGAAATGTACCAATGGGTGGAGCGCCGGGAAACCAAGGGCGAGTCCACGTCCTACCGGTACGAGCGATCCTGGCGGGATGAACTCATTCGTTCTTCCAGTTTCAATCAACCCAGCGGCCATCAAAACCCGGGTTCCATGCCGCTGCGCGGGCAAACCCAAACCGCGCGGGGGATCAAGCTAGGCGGGTTCACCCTGTCTCAGGCCTTTGTCGGCCAGATGAGTCGCTATCAAGATCTGGATCCGGTGGCCGATGCGGCGGGTGACAAAGACCCCCTGCTGCAGCAACGCTATCACCCGGAGGACGGCTACCTGGTGGATGGCAGCCTCAGCAGCCCCCGGATCGGGGATGTACGGATCAAATTCAGCGCGGTGTTTGCCGGGCCCTATAGCGCGGTGGGCAAGCAAACCGGCACAGGGCTCGATACCTTTGTCATGGAAAAGGGCGAGATCGAGCTTTTGCAGGCGGGCTCGGTACCGGCGCAAAGCATGTTCGAAGCGGCGGAAACCGCCAATACCCTGCTCACCTGGGCCTTGCGCGTGGGGGGGGTTGCCGCCATGTGGGGCGGGCTCGCCATGCTGATGTCGCCGCTGCGCTCCATGGCCAACCTCATTCCCTTCCTGGGCCGGTTGGTGGGCGCGGGCATTACGTTGGTCACCGGGGTCACCGCTTTCGTGCTCAGCTTCACCACGGCGGCCATCGCCTGGATCGCCCACCGCCCGTTGGTGGGCGGCATCCTGCTGGCTATTGCGGTGATCGGCTTCTTCGGCGGATCGTTCCTGATCAAAAGCCGTCAACGCCGGTCGGACGGCGATGCGGGGTTCGCCAGTGCGAGCGCGGGCGGCCCCCCGCCGCCCCCGCCTCCACCCCCGCCGCCGGGGCGGTGATGATCATCGCAGTCGGACCGACTATTCACCGGTTTCCGGCCATTTCCGAGCGCCGTGCATGACGCGGAGAATTTCAATCCGGGTTTCCACAACGCGATAAAGGACGATATAGGGCGTCCCGATGATGACCAGTTCGCGGGTCCCCAATAGACGACCAGGACGACCTTTCCCCGGATGGTCTCGAAGACTTTCCACCGCGTCGAGGAGTCGACGCGCCACCCGTTGGGCGGCCTCGGGGTTGTCGGCGCCAATGTAGCGGCGCACGAGAACCAATTCGTCCCGTGCCATTTTCAACCAGTGAATTTCCATTCGGGGAAGGAATTAAGAGCGCCGACGAACAGGGGCGTCCGGCACCGGCTTTTCATCCGGCGTGCCCCAACTTTCCAACCATGCAGCCATCTCGTCATGGGCGACAAATGGCCCGCCACTATCCGCCGCTGCGAGGGCTTCCTTGGACCGGGCCACCTGCCATTCGTTCTGGTCGACGAAGGCTTCGATCGCTTCCGCCGCCAAGGCAGCCTGGCTGCGCGCCGTGGCTTCCGACAAACGGGAGAGCCGGTCTTTGGTTTCCTGGGTCAAGCGGACCGACATGGGAACGGAAGGGGGCATGATGTCTCCAAAGACAAATTTGATCGAATTACTACAAGTTACTACTTTTGACTACAATTGGCAATTTAGGGCGAGTATGCGCCACACCCCAAACAAAAAACCCCGGGCGGTGAGGCCCGGGGTTTTTCGCTTTAAGGGGAAAAGCCCCATTAGCCTTGCTTGTTCTGCCGGTTATCCACCAGGTCGTCCACCACGCCTGGATCGGCCAGGGTGGAGGTGTCGCCCAGGTTGGAGAAATCATCCTCGGCGATCTTGCGCAGGATGCGGCGCATGATCTTGCCCGACCGGGTCTTGGGCAGTCCCGGCGACCATTGCAGCCAATCGGGGCTGGCGATGGGGCCGATTTCCTTGCGCACCCAGGTGACCAGTTCCTTCTTGAGGTCGTCGGAGGGTTCCTCGCCCGCGTTCAGGGTCACATAGGCATAGATGCCCTGGCCCTTGAGATCGTGCGGCGCGCCCACAACGGCGGCTTCCGCCACCTTGGGATGGGCCACCAGGGCGCTTTCCACTTCCGCGGTGCCCATGCGGTGACCGGACACGTTGATCACGTCGTCCACCCGGCCGGTGATCCAGTAATAGCCATCTTCGTCCCGGCGGCAGCCGTCGCCGGTGAAATACAGGCCCGGATAGGTGGAGAAATAGGTCTGTTCGAACCGTTCGTGATCGCCATAAACCGTGCGCATCATGCCCGGCCAGGCATCCTTCATGCACAGATTGCCTTCGGTGGCACCTTCCAGCGGTTGGCCTTCCGCATCCACGATCAGCGGCTGCACGCCAAAGAACGGCCGGGTGGCCGAGCCCGGCTTCAGGGCCGTCGCACCGGGCAGCGGAGTGATCAGGATGCCGCCGGTTTCCGTCTGCCACCAGGTATCCACGATGGGGCAGCGGGCATCGCCGACCACATTGTAATACCAGCTCCAGGCTTCCGGGTTGATGGGCTCGCCCACCGAGCCCAAAAGGCGCAAGCTGGACCGGCTGTATTTCTTCACCAGGTCCTCGCCCTCGCGCATCAGGGCGCGGATGGCGGTGGGCGCGGTGTAGAAGATATTGACCTTATGCTTATCGCAGACCTGCCAGAACCGGCCCGCGTCCGGATAGCTGGGCACGCCTTCGAACATCAGGCTAATGGCGCCATTGGCCAGCGGGCCATAAACGATATAGCTGTGCCCGGTGACCCAGCCGACATCGGCCGTGCACCAGTAAATATCCCCATCGTGATAATCGAAGACATATTGATGGGTCATGGAGGCGTAGACCATGTAGCCGCCGGTGGTGTGCAACACACCCTTCGGCTGCCCGGTGGAGCCGGAGGTATAAAGAATGAACAGCGGGTCTTCCGCGTTCATCTCTTCCGGGGGGCAGTCTGCCGGTTGGCTGGCGGTGACCTCTTCGTACCAAACATCGCGGCCATCGACCCAGGCCACATCGCCGCCGGTCCGCTTGACCACGATCATGCAGGTGACCGACGGGCAGGTTTCCAACGCCTTGTCCGCATTGGCCTTCAGCGGCACCTTGCGGCCACCGCGCAGGCCTTCATCGGCGGTGATGACCATTTTGCACTTCGCGCCATCGACCCGTTGCGCCAGGCTTTCCGGCGAAAACCCGCCGAACACGATGGAATGCACCGCGCCGATCCGCGCGCAGGCCAACATGGCCACGGCGGCCTCGGGGATCATGGGCAAATACAGGCAGACCCGGTCGCCCTTGCCGACGCCCTGGGCGCGCATGGCATTGGACAATTTGCAGACCCGTTCGTACAGGTCCCGGTAGGTGATGGTGGCGTCTTCCGACGGGTCATCCCCTTCCCAGATGATGGCGGTTTGATCGCCGCGCGTTTCCAAATGCCGGTCCAAGCAGTTGACCGACGCATTCAAGGAGCCGTCTTCAAACCATTTGATGGATACGCCGGGAATGTTGAGATCCACATTCCGCACCTTGGTAAAGGGCTTGATCCAATCGATCCGTTTGCCGTGCTCGCCCCAGAACGCATCCGGGTCCTCGACGGACTTCTTGTACATTTCAAGGTAACCGTCATTCTCGACCCAGGCCGCTTTGGCGACAGCCTCGGGAACAGGATACAACTCGTCAGTCATTTACACGCCCCTCCCTGTTTGATGGGAAATTGAAAATAAAGAATGGTACGGCCACCTCGTATCGGGCGGTTCCGCATCCGCGACTCATGAATTGCCGGGATTATTCCCAATTTTTTCCGTTAAAACAAGGCGGACTAAAGAAGAATTGCCTTATTGCGCCAACTGAATCTTCCCCTCGACCACTTTCACGGAAACGGGGGAAAGTCCCTTCCCGCCAGTGGGGCCCCACACACTGGAACCGTCCTCGATGGCGAACATGGCGCCATGCAAGGTGCAGAGGATAAACTCCTTGCGGTAGTCCAAAAATCGCCCGGCTTCCGTATCCAGCGGCGCACCCGTATGGGGGCAGGCATTTTCATAGGCGACCACCTGATCACCCTTGCGGATCACCATGATCCGGGTTTCCTTGCCATCCAGCTTCACTTCAAAGGCGGCGGAGCCAGGGTCTTCCAGATCGGCGAGGGCGCAGAGGGGATCAGGCATCCACGCCCCCTTTTTCGCAGATGATCCGCCAGGACTCGGCATCGATGGGCATCACCGACAGCCGGGTCTGCTTGATCAACGCCAATTCATGCAGCCGTTCATCGGCTTTCACATCGGCCAGAGTCACCGGCGTCTCCAGGGGCTTTATGGCCTTGAAATCCACCATGCCGAAACGGCCCTTGGGGTCGGACGGATCGGGGTAATGTTCCTTCACCACCTCCACGATGCCAACGATCTGCTTTTCGTTGACCGAATGGTAGAAAAATGCCCGATCGCCGATCTTCATGGCCTTCATGTTATTGTCGGCCTGATAGTTGCGAATCCCATCCCAGGGTTCCACCCCCACCTTCACATGATCCGCCCAGGACCAGGCGCCAGGTTCCGATTTTACCAGCCAATAATTCATGTCGTTTCCCTTGTTCTTTAGCTTATTCCGAACCGGGTGGGCGGGAGAGCAGTCCGCGGATGGTCGCCTCCAAATCCGCGTGATGGTTGAGCACCCCATCCACGGCCCGGCAGATGGGCATCTCCACCCCCAGTTTACGGGCCAGATCGGTGGCGGCGGCGGCGGTATAGACGCCTTCGGTTACCGCCGTGCGCCCGGCCAGAATATCCGCCAGGGATTGCCCCTCGCCCAAGGCGACCCCGAGGGAAAAGTTACGCGATTGCATGGCATTGCAGGTGAGGGTCAGATCGCCCAGACCCGACAGGCCCATGAAGGTTTCCGGCCGGGCGCCCAAGGCCACGCCGAGCCGGGTGATCTCCACCAACCCCCGGGTGATCAGCGCGGCGCGGGCATTGTCTCCCAGGCCCTTGCCGGTCACGATGCCGCAAGCGATCGCCAGCACATTCTTAATGGCACCCGCCACTTCGGCGCCGGTCACGTCGTCGCTCTGATAGATGCGGAAGGTGGGCAGCATCAGGGCATCCCGCAGGGCGGCGGTGATCTCCCCATCTGCTCCGGCCAGGGTCACCGCCGTGGGCAGCCCCCGCGCCACCTCGGCGGCGAAAGTGGGGCCAGACAGCACCAGAACCGGCGCAATCCCCGCCAACGGCGCGCCGACGACCGCTTCCATCAGCCGCCCCGTGCCTTGCTCGATACCCTTGGCGCAGATCACCGCCGGGGCGCCTGCTGGCCAATAGGGGGCAAGATCGGCGCAAACACCGCCCAGGAACTGCGCGGGCACCACCAAAAGCACCGCCTGCGCACCCGCCACGGCGGCATGCAGATCCGCCGTGGCCCGCAAGGACTCTGACAACGGCACTCCGGGCAGATAGGGGGCATTTACATGATCTTGATTGAGGGACTCGGCCAACCCGGGCTCACGCGCCCATAGGGTCACCTTGCGCCCCGCCATGCAGGCCACATTGGCCAGCGCCGTGCCCCAGGCCCCGGCACCAATCACCGCGATGTTCTGAATGGGGGTCACGCGCCCTCCCACGTCGTCAGTCGTTACCGACCTTTTTGGACGAGATCACCCGTTGGGGCAAGGACAGAGGCGCACGTCTCACGCCTTCACCCCGGCGAATCCGGCCTTGGGGGCGTCCGGGTCCAGGGGCCAGCGGGGGCGCGGCGCAAAGTCCAACGGGTCGGTCAGGCCCAGCCGCAGTCGCTCCAACCCGGCCCAGGCGATCATCGCGCCGTTATCCGTGCACAGGGCCGGGGGCGGCGCCGTCAGGGTCAGACCCTGGCTTACGGCGACCTCGGTCAACCGTCCGCGTAAATATCGGTTGGCGGCGACGCCCCCCGCCACCACCAAATGCCGGCCTTGCGGAAAGTCTGCTTTAAACCGCGCCATGGCATTGCCCAGCCGGTCGGCCAGCACGTCCGCCGCAGCGGCCTGAAATTCGGCGCAAAGATCCTGGATGTCTGTTTCCCGCAACGGCCCGGGGGGCAGTTTTTCCACCGATTGCCGGATCGCGGTTTTCAGGCCGGAGAAGGAAAAATGGCAGCCAGGCCGCCCCTTCATGGGCCGCGGCAAGGGCAGCCGCCCGGGCGTGCCCAAGGCGGCGGCCCGCTCCACCGCCGGGCCGCCCGGATAGCCCAGGCCCAACATTTTCGCGGTCTTGTCGAAGGCCTCGCCCAGGGCATCATCGATGGTGGTGCCCAGGCGGTGGTACCGGCCCACGCCCGCGACGCTCAAAATCTGGCAATGGCCGCCAGAGACCAGCAGCAAGAGAAACGGAAACGCTACATCGTCGGTCAGGCGCGCGGTCAGGGCATGCCCCTCCAGATGGTTCACCGCCATGAAGGGCAGCGACCGGGCGAGTGCGATCGCCTTGGCCGTCATCACCCCAACGATCACCCCGCCGATCAGGCCGGGCCCGCCCGCCACCGCCACGCCATCCAGGTCCGCGAAGCCGATGCGGGCCTTGTCCATGGCCTCGGCGATCACCCCATCCAAAGTTTGCAGATGGGATCTTGCGGCCAGTTCCGGCACCACCCCGCCATAAACATCATGCTCTTCTACTTGCGACAGCAAAACGCCGCTCAACAGCCGGTCTTCGGGGGCGGCCGCGTCGGTCACCACGGCGGCGGCCGTTTCATCGCAACTGGTTTCAATGCCGAGGACAATCATCATAGGCCTAAAAAAGAGTCTTGCCGATTCGTGCGGGGGCACTACTCTTACGCCGCCCACCCATAGGCCGTAAAGGCCTGCAACAGACGGACTCAAGAGACCCCCGCCATGACCTACGCGCCGATCCTGACCATAGGTACCCGGGGCAGCCCCCTGGCCTTGGCCCAGACCCACCATGTGCGCGACCTGCTGGCCGCTGCCCATCCAGCGCTGGCGGCGCAGGGCGCCATTGCCATCCAGGTGATCACCACCACCGGGGATGCGGTGCAAGACCGCGCCCTGGCGGAGATCGGCGGCAAGGGCCTGTTCACCAAGGAACTGGACGAGTCCATGCTGGCAGGCCGCATCGATCTGGCGGTGCATTCCATGAAGGATGTGCCGACCTGGCTCCCCGAGGGCATCGTGCTGCCCTGTATGCCGCCGCGCGAAGACCCCCGGGATGTCTTTATCTCCCATAAGGCCGAAACATTGGATGCCTTGCCCGCCGATGCCTTGGTCGGGACCGCATCTCTCCGGCGTCAGGCGCAGATTCTCGCCCTGCGTCCCGACCTTCGGGTCGCCGTGTTTCGCGGCAATGTGCAAACCCGGCTGCGCAAACTGGCGGAGGGGGTCGCCGATGCCACCTTGCTCGCCCTGGCCGGGCTCAATCGGATGGACATGGCGGACGCCGCCACCTGGATAATCCCGGATACGGTCATGCTGCCCGCCGTGGGGCAAGGCGCCGTGGGCATCACCTGCCGTGCCGCAGATACGGCCGCCCTCGCCTATCTCGCGCCGCTGAACTGCCCGGAGACCTATACCCGGGTGACGGCGGAACGGGCGTTTCTGGCGGTGCTGGATGGGTCCTGCCGCACGCCCATCGCCGCCCTTGCCAAGATCGAGGCGGACACTCTCACCTTGCGCGGGCTGCTCGCCAAACCCGATGGGTCTTTGGTGTTTCGGGAAACGGTTTCCGGCGCGCCCACGGACGCCGAATCCCTGGGGCGGGCCGCCGGGGAAACCTTGAAAGAGCGGGCGGGCCCCGGGTTCCTTCCCGGCTTGACCTGATGCGGGTGCTGCTGACCCGCCCGGTACAGGATTCGACGCCTTTGGCGCGCCAACTCGCCGACGATGGCATCGACGCCGATATCGCCCCTCTTTTGCAGATAAAAATGGATACCCAGGCACCGTTGGCGCTGGAGGGGGTGCAGGCGATCTTGATCACCAGCGCCAATGGCGCGCGCGCGCTGGCGGCCCGGGGCCCCGTGCCAGACCTGCCGGTTTATGCGGTGGGGGATGCCTCCGCCCGGGCCTGCCGGGAGGCCGGAATGGTCCAGGTCTTCAGCGCCGATGGGGATGTGGACGATCTCGCGCGGCTGGTAACAGCGCAATTAGCCCCCGTAGCGGGCGCCCTTCTGCATGTGGCGGGCAGCCGAGTCGCGGGCGATCTTGCCGGTTTCCTGGAAAGACAGGGATTTACCTACCGTCGCGCGGTTCTTTACGCCGCCGAAATCGCCGAAAGCATTCCCAAATATGTGCGGAATCGGCTGCTTGAAGGCAATTACCAAGGAGTCTTGTTTTTTTCTCCCCGAACCGCCACGACCTTTGCTACGCTGGCCCACAAGATCGGGATTGGCGGCGCATTGGGGGGAACCACTGCCTACTGCCTAAGCCCGGCGGTGGCCGCCAAACTGGGCGGTCTTGGGTTTGCGGACCGTGCCGTGGCGCCGCGCCCGCATCAAGAGGCTCTCCGCGCCCTCGTGGTTGCGGGGTTGGACAAAGCGACCTAGAGTGCGATCGGATAAGATTGACGCACATAAAGCGCCAATCTGACCCGTGAATCGCACTCTACCTTAGAGAAAGGGGCGGATTTACGGTTTAGGTGGCGTCGCTGGAAGCGCTTCCATCCAGAACGATCCGACCCAAGGGAATCCACACGGAAGGCACCATGAACGATCCCAAATCCGAGAAAGACCCCGCGATTCAAGACGAAACCGACGCCACCCCGGAAGCCGAGTCGGAAACGGCTACGACGGCGGAAGGCCTGGAGAGCAAGCCCGATGACGCGACAGATAGCGACGGTATTGCTGCCGATCCCGAGGCCGAGGCAACCGCAGTGGAAGACACCCCTGCCGAGGACATGCCCGCGCCAGAACCCGTAGGTGGCACGGCGGCGGTGCCGCCGCCCCGATCCGGCGGCTTCCCCTGGGCAACGGCGGTATTGGGGGCCTTGGTGATTGCCGGTGGCGCCTACTTGTTCAAAGTGAACGGGGATGTGGCCAGCATGCAATCGGCGGTTTCCGGCCTGTCACCGAAGATCAGTGCCCTCTCAAAACGGATCGACGCTTTGGAAGGGGGGACCGGAGAGACCGTTGCCGCCCAGCCCATGGAAGGTGGGGTGGACGCGGCCCGGATCGAAGCTTTGGAGACAGCCATAAGCGGGCTTTCCAACGCGGAATCCGCGGCGGCACAAATCGCCACCTTGGAAAAACGTCTGGCGGCGCTGGAAGGCGGCGCCCCGGCCCCATCGGAGGGCGCTGTAACACCTGCGGTGTCGGGCAATCTTTCGGCGTTGGAGACCAATCTCAGCGATCTGGGAACCAATGTCGCCGATCTCGGAGTTGGCCTATCTGCCCTGGCGGAACGGTTGGACGCGCTGGAAAGCCAACCCATGGGGGCGAGTACGCGGGTTCCGGCCCTGTTGTTGGCCATCGGCCAGTTGGGCGAGGCCCTGACTGGGGCCGATGGGTTCTCGGAAGAATTGTCGACCGTCAAGGCGTTGGCGGGCGGTGATTTCGGTGGCGAGGCCCTGGCCACGCTGGATCCGCTGGCGGCGTCTGGCGTACCGACGGTCATCGCGCTCCGGGATTCCTTCCGCCCCATCGCGGGGGATATCGTGCGGGCGGCGGTGATCCCGGAAGATGCGGGATGGCTCACCGGTACGGTAGACCGCATGACCTCGGTCGTGAAGGTGCGGCGGGTGGACGGCGATCTTTCTGGCGACGGCGTCGATGCGGTCGTCGCCCGGACCGAAGCCGCGTTGGCCGCCGGGGATCTCTCCAAAGCGGTTGCCGAGTTGGGGACCCTCTCCGGGCCGCCCGCCGACAAAGCCGCTGCTTGGCTGGCCGAGGCACAGACCCGGGTAACGGCGGATCAGGCGATTTCCGACCTGAAATCGCAAGCACTGGCGCAACTGAACGAACAGAACGGGTGATCCATGCGTCTTACCATTACCCTCATCATTCTGGTTCTTGTTGCCGTTGGGCTGACGGCCCTGGCGCTGGCCAATCCGGGCACCACCACCATTGTGTGGCTTGGCTACGAGGTGGAACTGCCGGTCATGCTGCTGGTGGTCGGCGTGTTGGCCTTGGCGGGTGTTGTGGCAGTTGCCTATCGGGTTTTGCTGTTTGTCCGGGCGGTGCCCAACAAAGTGCGGGGCGCGCGGGATAACAGCCGCCATCGGCGCGGCTATGAAGCCCTGACCCAGGGCATGGTTGCGGTGGCCGCGGGCGATGCGGAACAGGCGCGCATTCATGCCAAACAGGCGGAAACCTTGTTGGAGGACCCGCCGCTGACCATGTTGCTGTCCGCCCAGGCGGCGCAGCTTTCGGGTGATGAGACCGCTGCGCAGCGGTTCTTTGAAAGCATGATGGAGCGGCCGGAGATGGCCTTCCTCGGCATGCGGGGCCGGTTGACCCAGGCGCTCAAGGAAGGGGATCGGGAGACCGCCCTGGAAATTGCCCAGAAAGCGCATCGGGAAAAACCCCGTGCCGCCTGGGTCTCTGACAATCTGTTCGATCTACAGGTGCATGCGGCGCAATGGGAACCGGCGGAAGAAACCCTGAACGCGGCGATCCGCGCCCGGCTCACCACCAGTGAGGAATCCCGGCCCAAATTCGCCATTCTTTATCATCTGCAAAGTATTGATGCGGAGAAGAAGCACAACAAGGGCTTGGCCTTCAACCTCGCCAAGAAGGCGCAGCGCATGGCGCCGGATTTCGTGCCCGGTGTGGCGCGCCTCGCAAACCTGATGTATGGCGATGGCAAACTCAAGAAAGCCGACCGTTTGATCACGGAAACCTGGGCGACAACGCCGCATCCGGCACTGGCCGCGGGCTTCCGGGCTGGCCAGGGGCGGGACGATGCCGCTCTGGAACTAACCCGGGCCAAGGCGCTGCTGGCCGCCAACCCGGCCCATCCGGAAAGCCATGTGGCGCTCGCCGAAGCGGCCTTGCGGGCGGAGGATTGGGCGCAGGCACGCAGCCATTTGGATGCGGCGTCGAACGGCACGCCCACCGCACGGCTTTGCCTTTTGTATGCGGAATTGGAAGAGCGGGAACATGGCGATCCCGTGGGCACCCGGCAGTGGTTGCGCCGCGCTTTGGCCGCCCCGGCGGACGAAGCTTGGACCTGCGGCAATTGCGGCAATGTGGTGGAAAGCTGGGAACCGGTCTGTGGCCAATGCGACAGCTTCGGCAGCTTCGACTGGCGGCGCCCGCCCCGGCTGCCCGCCGATCTCACGCCCCATGGCGAGGTATTGGCGGTGACGGTCGATTCGGCGGACCCTGCCCTTGACGCCAGCGCAGAAAAAACAGCGGTGGAAATCAGCGCGCCTGTTGCAGGCCAGGAATCCAAGGAAACTACCGAGGACAAGACCGCCACAGCCGCTGCGACGTCCCCCGAGGTTGCGCCGGAACCAGAACCGACCATTTCCCCCCCGGATGTCGCCGCCCAAAAAAAAAGTAAACGGATGACCCATGATACGGCCCCGGCCCCAGCGGAAGCCGCTACGGGCGCGGGAATGGATGATGATGATCGGGATATCTCCGAGCCCATCCCCGTTGACGGGCCGCCCCCGGAGAAGGGCGCATCGGAAGACGTTGACGGGCGCCGCGCGGCAGGCTAGGTTGCGGGCCTTTCCGGCGCCGCAGTAGCTCAGGGGTAGAGCAACTGATTCGTAATCAGTAGGTCGGGTGTTCAATTCACCCCTGCGGCACCAGTTAATATATTGATGAACAAAACATTTTTATCTTTCTACTCTTGTCGTAGATTTCTTTAGGCTCGGCATAGGCTCGCCGGATTCCCTAGTCTCACAGCTCAGCATTTAGGCCCGGCCTTATTGTCGTAGCGCTGAACGGCCGGGACGGGGTGCCGTCGATCATCAGCTTGAGCGCTGTAGCGGGACTCTTGTTTTTGAAGTGCTGGACTCTTGTTTTTGAAGCGGAGGCAGTGCTTTTAGCCTGCGGATTTTGCAGGTCGCTCAACGGCCTGTTTATGGGCTTTTGAACGGCATTTAAACGACCATTTTTTCTCGAAAAACAGCCAAAAACCAAAAATGATTTCTTGTGTATCGCAGCCGTGGTCACCTCGCTGGGGTGGCTGGGGGACTTTGAGGCCTGCGGCGCCTGGGCCTGGTTATCGCGCTGATCACCGCCATGCCCGGCTCAAACCGATCGTGTCCCTCGAAACCGGTCGTGTCCTTCAAAACCGGTCGTGTCCCATCATCCCTCATTGAAGATCAGCACCTCGGTGACACCCTTGATATGTTTACCACCGCCTACTGAATAGGTGGTTTCCACCTCCTCGATGGTGAACTCGTCGAACAGGTTCCGCACCTCGGGATGATCGTTCAGGCTCATAATAAAACGGCCTTTAAGGTTGCTTAGAAGCCCCTTCAACCGAGCGAAATCATCCCGGCTGAACATCTCCTTGCCATAATCGTTCTCGTGTCCCCACCAGGGCGGATCGATATAGAACAGGGTGGTGGGCCGATCGTAGCGCGGGATGAACTTCTCGAACGGCAGGCATTCTATGGTCACACCAGCCAGGCGCTCATGCACCTCCGCCAGTTTGGGCTCCAAGGTGGTGAGATTGAACCGCGCAGCGTCCTTGTACCGCACCCCAAACGTCCGCCCCTCGATCTTCCCCCCAAAGGAAAGCCGTTGCAAATAGAGGAACCGGGCGGCGCGCTCCAGATCTGTGAGGGTGTTGGGATCGACCGCGCAAAGCCGGGTGAAATCCGCACGGGAGGTGAGCTGGAAACGCAGGGTATCGAGGAGTTGTGGGTAATGGCGTTGAAGGATGCGAAAGAGGTTGGCCAAATCCTGGCTGTAATCGTTGATGACCTCCACCGGCGGCGCCTGGCGACGGCGGAGGAAAACCCCGCCCATGCCCACAAAGGGTTCTGCATAAAGCTGGTGATCAACGGCCTCGATGCGCGCGGCGATGGTTTTTGCCAATAGGCGTTTGCCGCCCATCCACGGGGCGACCGGGCCGGTGGGGGTGATGGTTCTTGTCGACTCCATTTATCTGTTTCTCTACTCTCGATCCCGCCCCGTGCGGGGTGGCGGGACGGCCTGGATGCAGGCCGGTCTAGGTCGTGGGGACCTCTAGCTCCCCGGTTCGGGGCGTTGGCGCGCCCCGGCCCCCGTCCCGGCCCTTAGGGCCAAGGCCGGGTGGGTTTCGTATCGTCGGTGCGGGGTTTGCGGATCAGCTCCACCACCATCATGGCGCCGCCGCCGATGGCCAGGATCAGGGCGGCATAGATGATCACCGGTTCGCCGATCAGGCCCCAAACGAAGCCATCGCCCCGCCAGGCCAGCAGCATCACGCCCCAAGTGATCAGCCAGTGATAGGTTTTCATCGCCTCACTCTTCCTCTCCCCCATCCCAAAGCCGCTGGTTGGGCCTTAACTCGACCCCCTTTCCGGGGGCCGAGCATCAAGCCAGTATTAAGATCGATCTTAGAGGCTGTGCCGATCGGGCAGGTTTTCCATGGCGCGATTGTGCTGATTCACATCCTGCGGGCGGACCTTATAGCCCATGATCACGGCGTCGGGGTCTTCCGGGTCCGGGACGGCCCGCTTGCATTCGATTTCCGTCTTCATATCTACCATTACTTCCTCCTATGCGCCCCGGGATGGGTCCTCTGGCGGTGGGGCGATGCGCCAGAATCGCTGTCTGCCGTCTTACCTGACGGACAGTTTGATGGTGTGGCTGGCGGTGAGGTCGACGGCGCCGACCTCCGGGTCCCAGACCGTGAGATGGGCGATGATGTCGTATTCACCCGCCACATCGGCGGCCACCCACAGCTTGGTGATGGTGCCCGACCGGCCCGAATAAACCTGGGTCAGGCCCACCGGCAGGGTAAAATCATGGCTTTGGATATTCCCTTCGGCCAGGCCCCAGCTCGCCAGGCGCTCCGCCCATTCGAACGGGAAAAGCTCGTTATCGCCTTGGGGCGCGGCGAACCGGGGGATGCGGGCCATGATAACCTCCTTTTTATTACTGTTTACCCTCGCCGGGCGGACCCGGCTGGGGGCGGCGGCTTAGGCGGCGGTTTCACCCTGCCAGGCGAACTGAACATTATCCGCGTTATAGGCGGCGGCGCCCGCAGTGATCGTGCGTTCCACCCATACCGGATAAAACTCACCCGGTCCGAGGTCTGTGATGGCCAGTGGGGCGCCTTGGGTGGGCTCGGAAAAAACCACACCGGCGGGGGCGGTGCCCTCATCGGCGATTGTGGTGGGCGTGCCGTTTTTCCCGGTCGGATCAAGCCCGATCCGGACGTTGGAATCGCCCGACGGCGTGTTCGTGTCGATATAGATCGACGCGTTTTGCAAGGTCAGGGTGTCGTCTTCGTTTTTGAGGAACATCAGGCGGTATTCCACATCCCCCGCCGCGCCTTCCGCGCCGGAGACATCATCAAAAAGATTATTGTCGGTCGCATCCACGATCTCCGTATTGGAGATGGCGCCGCCGAGCGAGGCGTTGGGGTCCGCATTGGCGGCGCCGCCGCCCAAGAACCAGTTGATATCCGCTAACGTGAGGGGCATGGCGAAGGTCTCCTTTTGGTTAAGCCATGGCGAAGGTGGTGTTGTCCGGCCCGGGCACGAGAATGCCAGGACCGCCCGGCGCCATCAGGGTGCCGGGGCCCGCCGGGGCGATGATCGGGCTGCGGATCACGATGCCGGTGGGCAGGCCATCAATAGAAAATTTAAGGGTCAGGGTTTCGCCCAACACGCCGCCGGAGTCCCAGCGGATATCGACCGTTTCGCCGATATTGGCCCGGATATCCGCGCGGGCGGTTAGGACCTCGGTGATCTCCTCTCGGATATCGGCGCTGGATGCCAGCATTTCGGCCAGGGCCTGGCGCGCATCCCAGCGGGCGGTGAAGGTCTCGGTCAAGACCCCCGCCACGTCCCAGGGCAGGGTCTCGGTCTCAGAGATCACCTGGCGGGTATCGAACAGGAGCTGCACCGCCTCGGTCAGGGCCGCCAAGGTATCGAAGGGCACGGCGGTGGTTTCGCTGATCCCTTCGCGGATATCGAATGACACCCCTAAGGTCTCGCTGATCTGCCCCGGCGCGGGGGCGATATCGTAAGGGGCCGTTAGGGTCTCGGAGATGACCCCGGCGCCGTCCCACAGGGCGGTCAAGACCTCGGAAACGGTGGCCGCCACGTCCCAGGGCGCGGTGGTGGTCTCTGCGAGGGCGGCGCGGCTGTCCCATTGGGCGCTCAGGGTCTCGAGAACACCAGCGAATACGTCATAAGGAATGGCGGTGGTCTCCACCAAGGCGGCGCGGGTATCCCAGGCGGCGGCAATATTTTCGGCGAGCTGCTCGCGGGTATCCCAGGAGAGCGCTACTGATTCTGCGATGGCTGCGAAATCATCCCAGCGGGCGTCCAGCAGCTCCGAAATGGCGGCGCGGGTATCAAAAGGTACGCTCAAGGTTTCGGAGATCGGCGTTAATCCGTTGGTCAGAGCCACATCCCAGGCGATGGCACCCACCTCGCCAGTGGTGCGGGCGGCGGGCGAACCGCCCGATTTGGTGGCGACGATCTCTACTTCCACATCGGCGCCGGAAATATCGGCCAACAGGGCCGCATTCCAGGTGCCGGTGATCAGCACGCCAGAGGTGCTGGCGGTGTTCAGGGTGGCGATGGGCGCGCCGCCGTTCAGGATCGATCCGGCCTCATAGAGATACATATTAAAATCGATGGCGCTGGCATTGGCCGTAACCCGCACCCAGGCCCGGAAGGTCTGCAAATTCGCCCCGGTCTGCAGGTCGGCCGCGGGGGTGGGAAAGCCGGTGCGGCAGATGGAATCCACGTTATCCGACGCGGCGGTAAGCCAGGCGCCATCGGGGCCCGCCGGGTCTTCGTCGATATCCGCCAAAGCGCCCGAGAGGTTGGTCTGATCCAACAGGGTGTTGGGTGGCAGAGATTCGCTTGTGCCTGCGATATCGTAAGGCGCGGAAAGGGTCTCGTTGATCTTCGCTACCACATCCCAGCGCGCGGTGATCGCTTCGATCAGGGCGGCACGGGCATCCCAGGAAAGGGTGGTGGTTTCGGCTAATGCGGTCAGCAGATCATAGCGGACGGCAAGGGCTTCGGCGATGGCGACGCGGGTATCGAACGGCGCGTTCAGGGTTTCGGAAAGGGTCTGCTCCGCATCCCACAGGGCGGTGAAGGCTTCGGCGATGGCGGCCCGGTTATCCCATAACAAGGTCTCCGATTCGGAGAGATTTGCCCACAGATCAAACTGGGCGGACAGCGCCTCGGTAAGGGCGGCGCGGGTATCCCACGGCGCGGTGAGGGTCTCGGAGATCGGCGTGAGGCCGCTGGGGATCGGCGGCGGGAAAGCCTGCGCGGCGGTGGTGAAATAGATCCGAGGATGGCGGGCATTACTGCCCCCCACATTGGCGGGGGAGGACCCTTTCCAGCGATCGACCAGATGGCTTGTATTCACCAGCGGCGCGTAGATGACGCTGTTCGCGGTGCGGTAATGGCCGATGGTTTGCCCGCGTGTATAGGCGGCAGCGATCTTGTCGGGCACGCTTTCAGTCCACATGGCGAATTCCGCATAATCGCCATCTTGGCCGGTCCCTGCGGAGACATCGTAGCCCAGCTCCAGGTCGGCGGGGCTATCATGGATATCAGGTACTGTGCCGTTGATGATCCAGGTGGTGAGGTCGGCGGTCCAATCAACGCCGTTGATCCACAGGCTCATGGTGGAAGGCGCGCTCCACCGCCACAGCATGCGATAAACCTGATCGGTGGCGATGTTGAGGGTTTGGGTTTTCAGCCCGTAGGATTGGCTGGTATAGCCGTTCCCCGAGACCAAAAACCCAACCTCGTCGACATCTAAAATGCGGATTAAGATGCCGTAATTGCCACCCGAGAGGAACTGGTTGAGCAGGCGATATTCGTTGATGGCGCCTGCGGGTTTTACGGTAAGAGCAACAGAGATCGCGGACGCGCCGCCGATGGGCGGATCGCCGAAATTAACCCGGGCAGAGCCCGTTGATCCCAGCCGCAGCGCCATCGCCCGCCCCCTTTAGGTCTCTTCGATATCGATGCGGTGGAGTTCGAGATCGCCGGTGGCATCGGTGCCTCCGGCGGCGATCCGGGTCAGGATCAAACGGAAGCTTTCCCCCGCGACCAAGCTGTCGATCTCCGCCCCGTTGGCGAAGGTGATAACCGCCGTACCGATCAGGCCACTTGTGCCCGGCACCACCACATCGCCGCTGTTTTTCGCCGCCGCGAAGCCATCCGCATCCAGGTCTTGCACACCAACACCAATCCGCTCGAACGCGGCTTCCAGCCGGATGCTGTTGGAAATGGCGGCGCTCATGGCAAAATGCACGGTGACGGTCAGGCCACCCCCTGCGTACCAATCGCCCAGCACATCGGCGAAATGGACGCTTTCGCCGATCGCGAAATCAATCACCGGTCGGGCGTTGCGCAAATCGAAGGTGGCAAAGCTCGCCGTGGGCGGGTCTGCATCTTTGGGGCCAAAACGGACGATCAGGTCTCCACTAGCCATGTTTCACCTCGTAGCGCTTATGGGCGATCTGCCGGAGAAGCCAATCCTGTTGGCGCTCGGATAGATCCATATCGTTGACGGTGGCGATAAAGCCTTCGATGGCGAGGTCGAAATCCTGCACTTTGGCAGCGATCTCGTCGGGCGAAAGGGTCACCGGGTCGCGGTCATGGTTGACCATGGCGATAAACGCCGCGGCGACCGCTTGTTGCTGATCGGCATTTAGAGCCATCATGTCCTCCTATCAGGCCGGGTTGGCGGGCCAATGGGTATCGTTATCGAAATCGGCGGGCGGGCTGCCTTCGAGGGCGTTTGAATTGGTCCGGATCGATTTGATCCAGCCCCAAGCGGCCTGGATCGCGGCCACTTCGTCCGCCTCGGATTGGGTCCAGTTGCCGGGCCCGATATTTTGCAGTTCGAGCCCCCGGGCGAGCATGTTCCGCTGTTGCCATTCCGGGTAAATCGCGGTGATTCGCCGGTTCGCCTCCGTCTTGATCCCGGCGGCGATCTCCGGGCCTGGTCGGGCCTCCAGGGTTTCGGTCACGCTGACCTCATCGGCGCCGATCACGATCTGATCCGCGCCGCGGCGTTGGCCGATTTGCGGCTGCGCGGTGATCCGGGTTTCTGGCAGCCAGCCCAAGGCTTTGAGCTTGGCAAGCGTGAGATGCCGGAAGCCGGTGATGGTTTTGCCGTCCGGCGTTTTCCAGGTGGCGGGCAGGCGCACCGGGCCCAAGACGATGGCGCCGTCGTTGATGGTATAAAAAAGGCCGGTTTGCATTGGTGAGACGTCCTTTAATAGTTCGGAATGCCGGGGGCGGGTTTGAGGCTGCCGGTCACCGCCGCATTGTCGCCATAGCCCCGGTTGAGGCCGGTTTGCCAATCGGTGGGATCGCGGAAATAGAGATAGGGGCTGGCGCCAGTTGGGTTTTCGCCCGCATCCCCCAAATCGACCATCTTGCCTTCGTCCGTGGAAAATTCCCGCCGGTTGGCGACTAGGGTGGTATCGAGGTCCACGGGGTTGAAATAAAAATCGGCCAAATCGGCGGAGGTGAGCAGATCGAGAATGGCGCCGCCATCATTATGGTTGCCGCCGATCACGCATTCCCGCGCCGCAGGGGGCGCGCCGGTTTGGGATAACCAGGTTTTCGAGGACCCCACCTCGCTCACATATTGGGTGGTGGCCGCGCCTTTCTTGGGCCGGATCAGGAAATGATACCAAAGCCCCACGGTCAAGATGCTGGATTGCCAGCTCCCCAGGCCATTGCCGTTGGAATTCGTCAGAACATAGGTGAGGCGCTTGTTGGTCCCGATCCTGATGGCGTGGGAGCTGGGCACCGCGCCGCCTGCATCCATGGTGAAAATATGTTCATCTCCCGCCGGTTCGGCGGTGAGCCGCAGCCAAAAGGAAACGATAAAGGCGGTGGCGGTATTGGTGTCAAATTCCGGCACCACCAGATATTGGGAACCCGTGAATCGCATGGCGGGGCCCTTGGGGCCTTGGGTCGCGGCGGCGACGCGGGCGGCGGCGCGGCTCATTGATAATCCCCCGACAGCTCGTTGAGGAACCAGGTGGTGCCGCCATCGAGCGTGCGCAAAAGCACCGCATATTTGCCGCTCGCCACGTCGAGGGCGGGGAAAGAGCCGTCCGGCGCCAACACGGCTGCGGGCCAGGTGATCGCCCGCACGATGGCATCTTGGGTGATATCCCACAGGATGGAAAAAGCCCCCGTGGCGGGCACATTGGTAAAGACGATGCTGGTCACGTCTTCCGCCAGCGCCGTGGTGAATTCATGGGCGGTGCTGCAATCCAAAGTGACAACGCCGGAAACGGACGCCACGGAGGCCACCTTATCGGTCACGCCCTTAAGTTCAGCGGCCAAAGAAACCTCCAAAACCTCGTTCGCGCCCGGGTTCAGGGTGTCGAGGGAAATATTGGCACCCGCCGCGATCTTGGCGTCCAGGGTTCCAGGCGTGGTATCGGTGGCCGACACCCCCACCTGTTCGCCCCCTGCAGGGCCGCGTAATCCCGTGGCGTTGATGGTCCAGTTGGCCTTGGTGCCAGCGCCTTCCGCATCGGTGACGGTGACGGTGATATCAAGCCCGGCCCGGGCGGTGATGGTGCCATACATCCTGTTCGCCCCCGGCGCCGCCGCATCGGCCACCACCACGAGGCCGCCCACGTGCAAGGGCCGGTCTTCGGCCAGCGTGAAGGTTTTCGCACCGGTGCCGATGGTGTTGGCGGTCAACGAGGTGCCTGACGGCACCCGGCTCGTATCCGCCAAGAGATCGCCCACCATGGCGGGGAAATTATCCGCATGTTGCCCGCCCGTAAAATCATCGGGGAAGGTCCAGGGGGTGCCGTTAACGGTGATTTCAACCATCTTTAAAGGGTCTCCAAAAGCTCGATGCGGACTTGCCCGTAGCGGCCACGGGTCATGCGCACATCGCCCAGCCGGGCGAGGGTGGCGAGGAAAGATCGGCGATGGCCGTGAATGGCATCGTCTGGGTCGAACACGAAATAAAGGCTGTCCGTTTCACCCATGCGCCGCAGCGCCTCGAAGGCCTTGGCAAAGGTTTCGTCTTCGCGCAAAAAATCGGCTGTAAAGCGCACCCGCCGCCGGATCGGGCGTTTTTCCGAATACTGCACATTGCCGAGGGAAACCTGTTTCGGGGAATTGTCCTCGATCCCGAAATCCACCGGCCAGGAAACCCCTTCGCCGGGCCCGGCCCCCACCTGCCAGCCCGGCGCCGCGATCAGCCGGGCGAGATCGATCACCCCCGCCGGATTGGTCTGATCATCGATTTCAAGGCGCAAGAATTGGGGGTAGATGGTTTGGGCAGTCACATGCACCCAGCCGATCTTGTAGGTGGCGGCCTCTTCGTCGGTGATCTTGCCATCCCAGAAGGTGTCCGACAGCCATTCCCGGGTGTCCCACGGATCCACGATGGGCCATACATCGACCCAGCCCGTATCGTCCAGCACATCGGTAAAGGCGGCATCGGTGGCGGCGCGCAGGCGGATTTTTCCGGCCCGGGAAATGGTGTGATCGGGGATCGCCACCACTTTCACGCTCCGCCGCCGCCCCAGATCGATATCCATTTGGGTCGAGGCCGGGTCAAGATCGGTCGACCTGGCGATAGTGGCGAGGAACGGATCGCCCACATTGGATGCAGGCAGAACCCAGGACCCGCCGGAATAGGCGATGGTCGCGAAATCAGGGTCGGCTTGAAGCCAGTCGGGGAGCGCCAGGATCGCCTTACCCATCAGCCGCGCACCCCCAGCTCGATGCGGCCATATTCCCATTCCTCGTTGATGGCATAGACCACGAAATCCTTGCCGCCCGCCATGCCGAAGCGGGGAATATCAAGGCGAATCTCGTCGCCAAGATCGATGTTGGCGCCAAGGTCTGCGGGCAGGGTTACGATCAACCAATCCACATCCTGTTTGTCCCGCGCGAGGCGCCAGGCCGCCACCGCATCCGCGTCCGCCTGTTGGGTCAGAAGGGTGTTTTCCACCACCGCTGCCGCCAGCAGATGCTTGGTTTGGATGGCCCCATCTTCCGCCGGGTCCGTGGTGCGATATTCCACGCCTGCCCAGGCCTCGAAATCCATATTAGCGTCGACCACGTCTTCGGGCCGAAGGACGGTCCAGTTACGGTCATACCCCACCACCGCCCGCCAGATCGGCAGGCTGCCCGCCACCCGGCGGATCGCCAAAATCTCGGCGGCGGTCATGGTGGCGACCGGCGCGCCGGTTGGCGCATCGATCCGCCCCACGGTGAATTTGCCAAGCCGATCGAAGGTCCAATAGGCGCCGATGGAGGCCGCCAGCTCGTCCAAAAGATCGCCGATGCTGCGGGGGGTATCGACCCACAGGCCCGCCTCGTAAGGGCAGGCGACATCGAGGGCGGAAAGCGCGGCGGTATCGAGATCGGCGGGGTCGATCCCGCCCGGACCGGTGACCAGGTCTTCCATGATGGCGACCACGGTGCGGTCGGCGGCGCTCGCGCCGAAGGTCAAAAAGGCGGTCACGATCCCGGTGGGCGCCGTGCCCATCATGGCATATCCTTCCGCATCGCAAGTATCGTAGGTGCCCGCGGCGGGGCTCGCTGCCTGCAGGTCAGCGAGGGTCCCGTGATCGGCGCCGAAGGTGAGCGGATACCCCCGCGAATAAAGATCATCCGCCGCGCCGCCGCCCAAATCGAAAATATGATCGAAGATATTGGCGTAAGCGGGCGTTACATGGGCGGGCCGCCCCCAGCCCAAGGGTTTGACCTTGCCTTTAAGGTCTTCCGGCCTGCCTTCGGCTGTCGCGCCCGCGCCCGTGGTGGTGCCCGCGAACAAAATTTCCTGCACCGGTTTTTCCGCCAGTTCGGCCATGCGGTCCCGCATCCGGATCACCACCACCGCCGGGCTGGATTGCGACCACTCGAATAACGGCTGATCCATGGTGCCTTCGAGGCGGATCACAGCGGTGCTGTAAGGCGCGCCCGGCGCGATGCTCAGCAGCCGCAGCCGCCGCCCATCCAGGCCGTGATCGCGCAGATAATCAAGGGCGCCATCCGCATTGGCGAGGCGAATTTCCCCGCCATTGGCCCGGGCCTGCTGATCGGTGACGGTGCGCCCGAAATTTCCCGGTACCGACAGCCTTGGAAGGTACGGGGTATTTGCCGGGGCATCCGCCGGGCCCGTGGTGTAGGCGCCTGTCGCCACCCGTAACGTGGCGAGGGAAACCCCATCATGATGATCGATTTCCGCGAGATAAAGGATCATGCCCGCGCCGCTCCTTGCCGGATATGGCTATCCAGCTCTCCCACTTTTTGCGCCACGGTCTTGACCGCCCCCACCAGCTCCGCATGTTGTTCATCGCTCCGGTCCGTGGCACCGCTGCCCGCCACCAGCCCCGGCAGGGCGTTGGGGGTGTAATCGGCGGGCGGGGCGATCTTGGTTTTCGTGCCATCGGGGGCGATATGGGTGGGGTAGATGGTGCGCGGCACCACCGTGCCCCCCGAGACCTGCAGGTTGAAATTCCGCGCGAGATCATTGAGGGACTGCACGATCTGATCGTTGGTGTAGGCGATGGAATCGAGGGCGGTGGTTTGCCGCGTCAGCTCGTCCATCTGGCGCGCGGCGATGCTTTCCTGGCGTTCGGCGAACGTTTGGGTTCGGTCCATGGTTTGTTGGATTTCGTTAAACACCTCGAAATAGCGGGCACTGTCCCCCAGATAGTTCCGGGCTTCGGTGCCATATTCCTGGGCGATCTCGAGCAGCCGTTGATAGGCTTCTTCATCGCCGCCCCGGGCATTGGCGGCGGCCTCCCGAAACTGGCGCTGGGCTTCTTCAAACCGGCCCCGAGCCGAGAGCGGGGATAACGCATCATCCAACAACAAACCCGCGCTGAATTGCCGATACTGCAAGGCGATCCGTTGCCAGTTGGCAAGATCGCTGGCGGCATCGCTGATCGCCTCGCCGGTGCCCGCCAGCTCGTCTTTAAGGGCCGCCCACCCCGCCGTGACCAGGTCTTGCACCAAATTGAGATCGCCGCCCACGGCCAGGGCGTCTTCGTAAAGCGCGGATGTTTGGCCCAGGAATTCCTCGATCGCGAGCTGCGCCGGATCGGTGAGGGCCAAATATTGATTGCGGGTATCCGTGTTGAACTGATCGGCCAGGGCCTGGCGTTGGCGGTCCGCACCCCCGGCAATCCCGGCAAGGGTGGCGCCAAATTCCCGCAAGTTCGGCAGGGCCTCGATCAGACCTTGTTCCAAAGCGTCGATGGCGGCGGCGGCCTGCTGATAGGCCGAGAGCGCCGCCGGGGCATCGCGCAGGCCGAAAAACACTTCTAGAAACTCGCGGGAGGCAATACGCGCATCGGCGACCGATAAACCCAAATCGGCGGTGGTGGAAACGAAGGCATCCAGGCTGGAGATGGTTTTGTTAATCTCGGCGCGCATCGATACCCCGATGGCCTCGGCGAAATTGAGCCCACCCGCCGCCAGGGCTTGCAAACTATCATCGAAATTCTCGACGAACCCGATGACCGATTGCAGGGCGGCCAACGCCCCGTTCCCATCAAGCCCCTCGAAATATCCGGCGTCCGACGCGTCCGACAAGGCCCGGTTGATGCGGGGATCGGAAGATGACAAAAACCCGCCGCCGATCACATCGGCGATGGCCGCCGACAGGGCCTCTTGCGCGGTGGCATAAAGCGTATCGCCTGCCCGATCGAACAGGGATACCCAGCCCCGCTGGCCTTCCTGATCATCGAAATAGGCGAAGAACGCGCCCGCATTTGCCCCCGCCGACCCCTGGCTATTGACCCCCGCGATCCCCGCCGTATCAAGGGTGAGCCGCAGCCCGCTTTCGATCTGCCCGGTCACATCCAAAAACGCGCCGGTCAGCTCATCGAGCGCGGCGAACACATCGGCCCCCGCCTGATCCTTCCAGTTGAAGGACCTCGCCTCATCGGGCACCAGATTGCCGTTGCCATCCGTGGTGAGGTAGCGCCGGGCGTAGATATTCCGGGGGCCATTATCGATCTGGCTCAGGATCAGCGGGATGGCGATGGCGGCAAGGGGCGCGGCAATGGCGCCGATAGACCCGACGAGAGAGGCCACGCCTGCCGCCTGACCTCCGATGGCAGCGCCGCCAATACCCGCATTTGCGATGGCGGCAGCGCCAGTGCCCGCCCCCGCGAGGGCGCTGCCGCCACCAAGGCCGAACAGGCTGCCGATGGACGAAAATCCACTGGAGTTACCACCCAAGAGATTGCCGATACTGCCCAGGTTGAAACCGGGTCCACCCGATCTGCTGGCATCCCCAAACAAACCGCCGAACAGGTTTTCCGCCGCCGGTTCGATAAATTCGCTTTGGGCGAGGCGCAGCGCGGTGCGGTTCCAGATTTCCAGCAGCCGATCCGCGAAATCTTCGAAGGACCGGATATTGCCGTTCAATGCATCGTTAAACAGGCCTGAAATGTCGTTTGAAACGTCTTTCCAGGCCTCAGATGTGCGCTCCGCCGCCCGGCTGGCGGCTTCCTCCGTGCGGTCATAAGCATCTTTGGCCTGGTCGACCGCGCGGGCATGGGTTTCCTGATCGATCACGCCGAGGCGTAAGTATTCGTTCAAGGTGGCGACCGTGGCGGCATAGCGTTCGGCGGGGGTGCGGGTGGCCTCGTAAACTGATGCGGCATCGCGCAAGATGGCATCCACCTCGCTAAGCACCGCCTGATAATCGGCGCTGTCCTTGATCGATTGGCGGGTCGCCTTGCTATGCTCTTCCTGCCCGGTGATCGCGCGGCGGAGCGCCTCGTCCCGCTGTTCGGCCAGCCGAATCGACGTGTCGTAGGCTTCCTGTTCGGTGACAACTCCGGCCTCATAGGCCTTTACCAGCTTATCATAGTCTTCCCGATACTGCTTATTGGCGGCGAATACCTTATCGACGGACGCCCGCATCTTCTCGAATTCGTCGCGCGTCTTGGAAACGCCATTGGGTAACCTGCCGCTTCCCCCGCCCCCTCCGAAGGTACCTACGCTGGTCACATTCAGATGGGCAATCTGTTCGTCCAAACCCCGAATCAGTCCATCTTGGAGTGCCAGTTCACCATTGAGCTTTGCGATGATCCGGAGCCGATCCTTGACCGCGTCCGAGGCCTCCAACTGATTGACAACCTGCGGCGTATCCAGCCCCGGAATGGCGCCATAGGCCAGGCCCGAGGCTTTATCCTCTTTTGCGAGTTCGCCTTTGAGAAGTGTCCGTTGCAGCTCTAATTGCGCCTGGGTTTCCTCACGAACGCCGCGGGCCTTTTTGAGATGCGCCTCGGCGCCGTGTAGGGTGGTGACATTTTCCACCTTCATGAGCGCGTTAGATTTATTGATCACCCGCTCCAGTTCGATATGCGCGTCCGTGGCTTTATCGATCGCGGTCGCCCAGGTGAGAGTCGCCCCGGCTGCCGTGCCGATCAATGCCCCCCAGGGCCCGAACACAGAGCCCAAGCGCAGGCCGATCAGGGCTCCACCCGCGATGATCAGTTCGTCCAGGTTTTTCGATAGAAACGAGATCGCATCGCCCGCTAGGCGCGCGCCATCGGCCAACAGGGTGGCGAGGTCTGCGGCCAGCTCCTGGGCGGCGGCGGTTTCCAACCATTCGGTGAGGTCTTGGATTTGCCCGACCAGGGTTTTCGAGGCCCCCGTCGCCTCGTTGGCGCCGCCCGCGAATTTGATCAGCCCATTGCGAAGTTGGGTCATGGCGGCGGAAACCGTGATCTCCATTTTCTCGAATTCGGCGCGCAATTGCGGCACCTGGCTGAGGATGCCATAGAAAAATTCGTTGCTGGAGACGTTGCCAGCCAAAATCTCGCGGCGCAATTTTCCCACATCCCCGGCCATGCGCTCGATGCCTTCGGCGGCGGCCTTCGCGAGGCGCGGGGAGTTCTCCATGATGGAGTTCAGTTCTTCCGCCCGCACCGTATCGGTGCCGATGGCTTGGCTAAGCTGCAGCATGGCCCCGGCGGCACTTTGGGCATTGGCCCCGGATAATTGCAGCGCTTTCGAGGCGCCTTCGGTGAAGACCATCAGTTGGGCAGTAGAGGCCCCGAGGGAATCCTGAGCCACCACCAACCGGTTGAACAGGGCTGTTGTCTGATCCAATCCCGTGCGCGCATCCTGGGAAAGATCGAACAGGTCGGAAAGCTGCTCGTTGGTTTCGGCGAGGCTGGTCGTGTAGATGTTCAGCCGGTTTTTCGCATTGGTCCAGGCATCGGCCAGCTCGATGGACTCGCGGATCGCGAGGCCCAACCCGAGCCCGACAATGGCATTTCGAAGGTTGAAGAATTCCCGGAAAAGGTTACGCCCTGCTGTGGCGAGGCGGCGGGATTCCCGTTCGGCGCGGATCGCTGCTGTGGCGTAATCGTTGGCGGCCCGGGCGGCGGTTCTGACCGCGTCGGCATAGCGTTGAAACTGAGTTCGCGCTTGTTGCGCGGCGCGGGCCGTGACCGCACCCACGTCGGCAGCCCGGGTTTGCGCGGTGGTGTAGGCACCAAAAGAGCCCGATAATGCCGAAACACTGCGTTGCTGCGCACGGAAGGATTGGGAGGCGCGTTGGGCGGTTTCCGCCATGGAATCGAGGCGACCCGTGGCCTGCCGGGCATTCTGGCTAAGGACCGCGAGCCCCCCAGAGGCGGATGTCGCCTTTTGAAGATAGGCATCAAGGGTATTGCCTGCCGACTTCGCCCCGTCTTCGACCGCATCGAACCCTTTATCGACACCGACCAGCTCCGCTTTGAGCTGGCTGCCATCACCCGTGAGGCGGACTTTGAGATTGTAGTCGGTCACGGTCCCGCTCTCTCCTTTTCGCGGCGTACACCTCCAAGACCACGGTTTCCATGGCACGGAGCCAAAGCACGATCCTTTTTCGGTTCCGGCGCCGGTACCCGAGGGTTTTCAACAGATCCGTCGCGGCGCCAAAATCAAGCCCTCGAGGCCATCCATCTGCCGCGTCGTGCCATTGATGGGCGAGCAGAAGGAAGAACCGAAACACCGGCATGTTTTCCCGCCACAAGGTGACGGTTTGCGCGTCTTCTTGCTCCGCCTCATAGGCCGCCGCGTCTTCTTGCAGGCCCAGTTGGCGGAACGCCGCCGCCGTATCGTCTTCGCCGTCCGCATCCGCCGCCCCGACCCAGATACGGGCGGCGTCCTCTAGTTTTTTGTGCGGCCCGTCCCTGTATTTCCGGCGATGAACGCGCGGTACATGGCCATGCGGATATAGGGGATATCGAGGATCGCCCGCAGTGTATCGTCGGTGAACGGGATGGGCTGCCCCTCTTCATCCTGCAGGTCATCCCCCCAACCCACGAGCGCGGTTTTCAGGATTTGGAAGTCGGCGCCGCCGGGGTTGCGCTCAAGAATTTCTTCTTGTTCCGAATAGGTGAGGACCCGGAAATGCGCCGTGAACGAGCATTCCCGCTTTCCGCCGCTTTCCTGAGGCGTTTGAACAGTTACCTTCGCCTTGAAGCGGCGTTCGTCCGCCAGATTGATTTTCAGCATGGATGTTGGCCCTTATTTGAAGGTCAGAAGAAGTTCGCTGTCGGCTGTATCAAGGCCGAAATCGAGGGCGAGGTCCCAACCGGCAATGCCGTTGTCATCGGTCTCGTCGATGCCGACGATCTGGGTTTTCGGCGCATCGATCTGGATGATGTTGCCCGCCACGGTGCCGTGAACGAACTGGAAGGCATCCTGGGTTTGCGCCGCTGCCACCGCCTCCGGATTGAATGAGGCGGTCAGCACCCGGTCGACACTAAGCCGCCCCGTCGAAAAACGACCGGTAATCAACACCCCCTCATCCCCCGCGATATCCCGATGAATTACAGAATTGCCTAAGGTGACCGTCAGCGCCCGGGTACTGAGCGAAACCCCATGCAACGTATGGGTTGGGGTATTCGCGTTGGAGAGTGCGATCGGCGCCGGGGCGGCGGGATAGGTGGCATTGGGCAAAGCGATATCCGCACTCGGAACATAAAGCGCGGTTCCTTCGAAGCTGAACTTCGGAAAGGCGCCGGCGCTGAAGCTCAGCACGCCAGTACCGCGCAGCCCCAGATGCTTTTTGAACGACCCATTCAGATAGCCATAAAAAGAGCCGGATTCAGGATCATCGCTGATCGGGGCATATTGAACGTCTGTCCCCACATTGATGGTTTCCGCCAAAGAACAGACCCGAAGGACCGTCGCAAACGGCGGGGGTGTTCCCGCAGCGCCGCCGCCCACCAATTCGACGTCGAAAGACACGCGAGAATGAATACCAACAGGTGTCATGCCGAATGAGCCGAACCGCGCGTCAACAATTTCCCGGCGTTGATACTGCGCCGCCAGGGGCGTGGATTGGAGGTTGGAAACCCTGATTGCGTCCGACGCCGCATCAGGCGTTGAATCGGTGCCATAGGTGGTTTCAATTTTTCCGGTGATGACGGATTTACGGGAAAACATTTATCAGCCCTCCTTCTTCTGCGGCGCGGAATCGGGTTTCGCGGGCGCCGGTTTGGGCGTTTCGGGTTTGGCGGGCGCGGGCGTCGCGGGCGCGGGGCGATCCAGCCGGTTGCCTTTTTCATCCCGGGGCGCGTTGCCGTCTGGATGATCTTGGGTGCCACCAGTTTCGGCGGTCACCTTGCCGTTATCGATGATGCGCGATCCGCCCTTTCGGGGGGCTTTTTCGGGGGTGCTCATGGGTTTAGTCCCTATAAAAAGTTTCGAACGTTTCTTGCCACCAGATCAGGCCGTGCTCGATGCCCGTGGGCCCGCCTTCACGCCACCAACAATCCATCCAGCCCTCTTTCGGCTGCCAGCCCACCAGGGCGGCCCGAACCTCATTCACCACATCGCGGATATGCTCTTCCGCGCCGCCGCCGGTAAGATCGTTGGGCGCGCCGAGCGCGAGGACCACGGCGAACTGCTCATGCTTGGTCTGATCGGTGCCGGTGGTGTTGGGCGGATCGCCCCATTCGCGGACCGGCACCACATAGGCTTCGCCTGCGCGCGACGTGCCCTCAAGAGCGCGGGCGTTATCGATGGCGCCGCCAATGAAGGTCAGAAGCGGGCATTCGGCCTCGAGCCGCGCGATCACCTCTTTGGCAATCATCGGGCGAGCCCCCGCAGGTAATCGGTAAAGATGAAATCGATCTCTTCCTTATCGACGGCTGAAAGGCCGAGGAACGGGCGCGCGGGCAAAGTCACGCTGCGCACTTTCGCCCAGCCTTTACTACCCTTGAAATGCAGGAACCCACCCGCTTTCGCGCGGATGATCGCGCCGAATTGATGCACCCGGGCGTAAATCTTGTTGGTGCCCCATTCGGCGAAATCCCGGCCTGACCGGCTATGGAGGGAATCCTGCAAATGGCCATGCTGAAACAACGTCTTCCCACCGGTGGCCCTGGCCCGGTGGGACGGCACCCAGGCTTTGCCATCGGGGCCGATATTGGTCAAAAACCGTTCGCGCGTGGAGGTTTCGCCATAACTCGCGACCTCTCTCATGGGCGCCGAAAGGTCACCCGCCCCGGCGATCATTTTACCGAGCGCGCCGCGCACTTCCGTATCGTCGATTTTGATGGAGGTGGGCATTTAAAACCCCTCCATACTGTCGGCATCGAACACGCGGGGGGCCGCGTCGATCCGCACGGTGCCGCCCGCTGCGGCGGGTTCATCCCCGTCCGGTTCCGGCAGCGCCAGGATCCCCTTAGAGATATCCCGAAGTTGGTTCATGGCGTCCTGATAGGCGCGCTCCACCCGTTCGGGCGCCTTATGGGTATGCAGGCGGTAATAGGCGATATCGAGGGCGAGGGTTTTGAGCAGCGGCGGGGTTTCCGCAAACGGCAAGCTATAACGCCCCCGCACGAAGCCGTTGATCAAATCATCGGCGGCGGTGAGCGCCCGATCGGTCACGGCCTGGTCGATCTCGTTCCGAGCCGGACGGGCCCGGTCGGTCAGCTTGATCAGCATATCTTCGCCGAAGCTGTCGATCAGGTCTTGCAAGGTCGCATACACCGCCATGGATCACGCGCCTCCGCTAAACGTTTCGGCCAGCAGGGCGCGGGCGGCCTGGTTGAGGGCGATTTGTTCGCCCTCCGTCAGCGGTTCGGGCGCCGCCGCGCCTTGATCCAAATGCTCATGGGCTCGCACCGGGGCGATGCCTGCGCGGTTGGCGGCGGCGGTCACGGCGGCGCGGCGGACCAAGCGGTCAAGATCGGGATCGGTGGCGGCAAGGGCTTGGGTCATAGGAGCGCGGGGTCCGTATCTTTAGGAAAAAAAGGGGTGGGGATCGATCCCGTGGGCGCGGATTCCCCCCCCCCCCGGCAGGCTTCCGGCACGTGGGTTATTCTGGGTTCAGAGCGTCCCCCCCAGAGGGTTCGGCTGGTTTGCCTTGGGTCAACGCGATCCAGGCAGCTTCTACCTGTTTCGCGTTGGCCTTTTCGTTCGTGAGAAGGGCGTTCACCGCCTTGACCGTGGGCTGTTTGTCGCCCGCCGCCGTGCCCGCCTCCTTGACCGCCGCGATCAAGGCTTCGGAAAGCCCCGCCCCATCGGTATCGACATCGGGCGTGTCGACGGGGATAAGCCGCCCCAGGGCGACCGCCGGTTCGGCTTCTTCCGCGGTCAAGGTGAGAATGGCCCCAGCACCGCGAAGCTTGCCGTTGGCGCGGACGATGGTGTCTTTTGCGACCTCAAATGTCGGCATCACTCGACCTCCTTTAGGCGACGGCGTTTTCGATGAAGTAACCGGCCTGGGCGGCGATAATCTTCTCGACCAGGGATTCGCCCACCCGATTGCGGGTGCCGCCTCGCATACCGATATCCGGATCGAACCGGTCGGTGGCGATGGGTGTTCCCCACTGGAAGGTCAGACCCCAACTGATGCCGCCTTGGGAATCGGCCAGGCGATTGCGATAGATCAGAGACATATGCTTGCCCCAGATGCGGTTCAGCACGGCAGTCTGCCCCTTGACGGCGGTATTGACCCGGCTTTGCCCAACCAGCACGTCTTCCAGCTCGAACAGCTCGGCCACCGCGCGGCGGGTGGCATTGCCCTTATCGCCCGAATTGCCATGGATGGATTTGATGATGTCCGGATGCTGCTTCAGCTTGGTCCAGACTTCCTGCCCCACCACCATGATGTTCGGACGCATCAACGGCACATCGAGCGCGGTATTGATGACATCCAAGGGGTCGGAATTGGCGAAATCGGAGAACTGATCGGTACCGACCAGGGTTTCCTTATAACCGACGGGATAGTTGGCGGCGTTGAATACCAACCAGGCGGTGCGGATTTCCCGGTTTAGCGCGATCACCTCCGAGAGCCGCTCCGTCGATTTCGCAAGCGGGTCCGCGCCGCGCCGGGCATTGGCCGTATCCTTGCTGGGGACCGGCTCATCCAAGCCGTGATCTTCGGTCATGCCGGGCTTTTCGGTCGCTGTCCACTCCACCTCATTGGGCGGGGACCGCCGCCCCACCATGTCGTCGGTCACCGAGAAGGTTTCCGCCACGGGGTATTCCAGATAGGTGAAGTTCTCAAAATCCACATCCGCCCGCGGCAGAACATCGTCGGCGATATAGCCCGGGTTCTTGTAGGCGACGGCGATAGCGGTGTTGTGCTCGTTCACCGGCACCGGCGCGGTATTGTTTTCGAGGCTCATGGATCAGGCTCCTTGGATTTGATGGGCGGCCAGCCACATATCGGCGATATCGCCATCCACGGCGCTCACCATGGCCATGCCGATAACGCGGTTGTTCACACCGGCGGCGGGGGCGGCGGCGACCGCTTTGCCATTGGCATCAGAAACGAGCAGATCGCCCCGATTGACGTTGCCGCCATATTCCACATGGGTGATCCCGGCCATCACCACGTCGCAGCGTTCACCCAAGGCGGCACCCACGTCGGTCGCAACCCCGAACACCGCATCCGTGGCGGCGGCGCCTTGCAGCACACCCCCGTCGGCGGCACCGATCTTGATGATCCGGTATTTGGTGATCGCCCCTTCGGCGGAGAAATTCTTGATCAAGGTGCGGTTCATTGCGCCTCTCCTTCCTTGGTCACATGGGCGACGGCCTCGGAATAGCTGACCGCATTGCCCTTGGCCCGCTGGTCAGACACATAATCCCGGGCCTTGCGGGCAACTTCCTGCGGCGATGGTTTGCCGCCATCCCCACCGTCTGGAGCGGCAACCTCCGAATAGTCCACCCGCTTGGGCAGACCATTGAGGAAGCCCTTGAAGAAGGCGCGGGGCGTGGCCTTTCCGTCCTCGCCTTCCGCGAAGGAAATAACCTCCTTGTCGTCGAGTTTCGCCATGAAGGAGGCGAGGCCTTCGACCTCGGCAGGCAGAACCTTGCCCGTTTTCACGAGACCAGAAAGATCAGCTTGGGCGGCAGCCACGGCCTGGCGTTCGGCAAAAGCCGCTTCACGGACTTCCTGTTCTTGTTGCCGCTTTGCCAGATCGGCCTCGCGGGTATCCAGCTCCGCCTTCTTGGCGGCGTCGTCAGGGTCGGACACGGGGGTCTCCTCTTGTTCGGGGGGGGTGCCGCCATCGGCGGGCTCGGTAAAGGTGGGGCTCACATCACCTGCAAGCAGGCTGCAGATATCGCGCAACATTCGGACGACCAGCCCGGCATTCTCTTGGCTGGGATCGGCATCATCCGCGAATTCAATGGTCACGACCCCCTCATTGCCGCCGGAGAATTCGATGGGCTTTAGCCCTTTGACGGCGGGCGGTTGGGCCCCCAGAAATCCGAGATGGCGCAAATAGAGGCTCCCTGGCACGGGGTTGGCCGATGCCTCGGGGGTGTAGAAGGAAGCGGAAACCTTTTTGAACTTCCCAGCCGCTACCATTTCCTCGAATTGGGCATCGACCTCTTTTGGGGTCGCGTGCAGCCCGGCGTCGTCAAACATAACGTCGCCGACCCAGCCATAAGCGGGCGCGTCGCCGACCGGATGGCCAATAACGATGGGCGCTTCGTGGATCGACGGGTCGTAGACTTCGGCGGCCCGGCGCAGATCGTTTTCACCGAAGCTGATCTCGACACCTTCGGCGCTGGTATGTTTTCCGGTCTTGAAAAAGTGAATTGGCTTCACGAAAAAGCTCCGGGGCTTGCGGTTTCGGGTTCAAGGTGTCAACGTATCCATATCCCCCCCATGAGTAGCCATGATCACCTGATCACCCCTGACGGTCCGGCGAAGACGGACGCGCGCCAGACCCCCGCCCGGGAAACGGCCCTGAGAGCCCCGGGAATCCGTTTAATTTTGCGTTTAAGGATTTTTAGGTAGATCGGCACCCCAGAACCGGAATCGCGCTCAGCGGGCCTTAAAATCGCCCGGCTTGGATTCTGGGAGGGATGGGGGTATAATGGGATCAATGGAACCGATGCCACGCAGGCGATGCTGCAGCACACGATCGGTTTCGGGGCTCACGGCGCCGCCGCCTGGGCCCCTTTTATTTTCGGCGATAGGCCAGGGTGCCGCCCCGCACCTTTTCCAGACTCTTTGATTGCTTATTTAGAGATTTCCTGGCATTTGGCGCGAACGCCGTCGCGGCCCGCCAGCCGGTTCTCGGATGATGCTCGAACACCGCGAGACCGGGCACCTGCTGGTTGGGAAGTTGCCAGCGACCGATGAATCGGCGCTTCAAATGATAAACGCCCGGGGTATCTGTATCTTCTTCCCACACCCACCAGATTTCATCCGGGTCTTTCAAGGTTTCGGCGATCAGACGCATGTAGGGGTGTCGGCCAAATTTCTTCACCTTCGAAAAGAGCAAGTTTCCGGCCTTATCCTTTTCGTGGAAGAGCCCCTCACTCACCACCAGGTCTTCGCCCGCCACATCGGTAAAGATCACCGGCTTGCCCCGGACCGCGCCAAACGCAGCCAGGAACGCATCCATATAATCCTCGTCCGGCAGATTGTCTGGCAAGAGACGTGACGCCGCCGCGGGCCGGGCGGGCGGCAAGGGCGGCAACGGGATATCGGACGGAAACGAGGTCGGCAGGCCGCCATCGGGCGGCGGGGTGAAGGCCCTGAGGCGGGCCTTGCCCACATTGTAATCGAACCCGGTATCGATACCTTGGGGCACGAAATCCATCTTGCCGCGCCGGGTGTTGAGCCGGGGCTCGAGATCGATCACCGGCGGTGGTGATTCCGTGAGCCCTAGGCGGGCCAAATCCCGATCAGACAACTGCAGGATGATGCAGCGGCAGAACCAGCCGTTCGGTGGATAATGGGTATCCCAGAATGGGTCATCCCAACGCCGCACGACGTAGTGCCACCGCCGGTGGGCTGGGCGGACCCGGGAATCGCCTGCCGTGATATAGACCAGCCAGGGCCGCCGGTCGGCCACCGCCGCGATGCGCTGCCAGCGGCCCGCCGCATGGGCCATGCGCAGGTTCGTATCATAGATCACCCGAAGCCGCCGCGGGGAGCCGAGCTGCGCCCGCTTCAGGGTTTTGGTTTTGGGGTCAAAGGCCATGCCTTTGCCCCACCATCCCTTGGCTTTCAAAATGGGTTCGAGGCCCTTTTGAAACTCGGAAAAAGTGATCCCGTTCTTGATCGCCGCATCCACGGCAGCGCGGATATCCTCCAGGATATCGAGGCGCATGGCTTTCGCGACCGTGAAGGCGACGGCATGCTCTTTTTTCCAGACATCCCGCCAATCAAAGCCGAGGGCGAAACCCTTCTTCCGAAAGAACTGGATCGAATCCTCCGGCTCCAAACCGAAGGGGGAAACCGTGGCCATGCCTAGCCGTCCTGCACCCGGCCTGCGATATTGGCGGCGAACAGCGCCCGGGCGAGGGACTCGGCCAGGTCATCCACCTGCATGGCACCGGTGATGCTGGGAAGTTTCTGTGTCAGCTCCTCGTAGGATTGCGCGGCATTGACCAGGTCGATCAGGGGATCCAACACCGGGCCCATGGTTTTGGCCATGGCTTCGGAATCGCTGATCTCTTCGATAAACCGTTCGAAGGCATCGGTGGGTTCAGCAAAGCTGGCGTCATCTTCCTTTTTTGGGTCGGCATCATCATCAGCGGCGTCGGGCGCTGCGGTTTTGCGTTTTTCGTATCCGTCGCCATAGGTATCCTTCACCCGCTCACCTGACGGCTCCCAGCCAATCGCATAAAGTTTTTGATCGCGATCAGCGGCGGTGTTCAGGTCTTCGGGCTCTTCGGTGATCCGCCAGACCCGGGGCGGTTCCGCACCGGGGAAGTTCCATTCCGTCAACCAGGTGGCGGGGCCTTCGTTGAAGCTTTCACACAGTAGATCGGCATCGCCTTTCACCACGTCCTGGCGCACATCCATGTGCACCTGGCCTTGGGCCAGCGAGGACCCATCATCCGTGGTCATGGTCTGGCTCACGATGATCTTGGATTTCGCCGCATCCCAATAACGCAGAAACTCCTGGAAATCGCCGCCCGCCCGCCGGGCGGATTCCAGAACCTCCAACGCCATGCCTTCGGGGATCGCGACCGCCGCATCGGTGCGCGCCGCCATGGCCGCCTGCAACAGGGTTTTGACCATTTCCTCGGTCGCCCCAGCGGGATGCTTGCCGACCATGGTGGGGCCGCCGAACTTTTCCAGAGCCAAAGCCCAGAACTTCGCGCCGTTCCGGGTAAACCAGACTGGCCAATAAAGGTAATGGCCAAGGCCGATGCCATGGGGCTCGTCGTCATTGTCCGCCCCGGCGGTATAGGTCCAAAACTTTCGGTCGGGCATGCCGACGCCCTTGGGGTGGCCTTTTTTGCGCAATCGCAATCCGCCATCCACCCCCCATAGGAATCGCTTCGCCTTGCGCACCTTGATCATGTCGATGGCCACATGGGCGCCATCGTTCATCCACATCATCTCGCCCACGGCAAAACCATAGAACAGGCCATACAGCATCTTGTCCGTGTGCCGGTCCCATTTGATGGCGCTCAGATTCTCCCGCAAGAAATCCGCTGCCTTTTTCGATTGGCGGCTGGTGCCCCCGGGCTCCACTTCCCATTCAGTGGAGGTCACGGCACGGCGCCGCTGCTGGAAAGTGCTAAAAATCTGCGGGTCGGTGAGCAGTCGTTCATAATGCGAAAGATCACCGCCCAGGCTTTTCAAAATCGGATCTTCGGTGATGGCTATCTCTTGCACATACGCGTTCAGATACCGCTCGGCATCCGACCCGCTCGCGGCGATTTCCGCATAGATCGGCGCGGTCTTTGACCGGATTTTCGCCTTCGCCATCAATAGTCTCCCATGCCGGAAAGATCACTGCGCACCCGGCCCCAGCCGCGCTCCATATCCACCCCGCCCGATCGGCCACCAAAAGCGCCCGCCGCCGCAAGGCTCTCCCCGCAACTGGTGAACCCAATGGGGTGAACGTCTTTGCGCGAGGCATAGTCCGCCAGGGCCCCGGCGATACCGGAATCGCCATGGCGCTTCCCCTTATCGGCTCCTGTGGTGCGTTGGTCGGGGATGCGGGCGACACCCCGGATTTTCTTGAAAGCGCGGTGATCATCCAGGATATCTGCATCCTTCGGCAGGATGATGTTGCCGTCTTCGAAGGCGGCTTTGTAGGCGGGCATTTGCTCCCGGTACCACCCTTCTGAAAGCATCACCGCCTCGACACGATCTTCGCCAAATTTTTGCTGCATACGTTCCGCCAGATATTGGCCGTTGCCGCGCGCATCCATAGCCCCCGCGCCGAAGCGCGGCAGCGCCTCCACCGTCCAGGTAACAATCTGCTCTTGTTGTTGAAACGGAATGCCGCGCATTTCGATAACGAAGGGGGTGCGGCGCACCAAGTTTTGCTCCCGTACTAACGGCCAGAAAACCGAGAGGTCGATGATCCGACCAAAATCCATGCCGAAATCCACCTGCAGGCGGGGATGGATTTTAGTGATCTCGGGAAGGATGTTTTCTTCCCACCAATCCCGCGCGGCGGTGGTGCGAACCGCATCCGGCTTATGGGTGAATTCCGGTTTTTCCGACCAGCGCAGCACTGGAATTCCGTCCTGCATCCGCGCTTCAATTAACGCCCGGGTCAGGAACGCCCCCGATCCGGAGGCGGGAATAACCCGCAGCTCTTCGTCGGAATCATCACCATAGAAGGCATAGATGCCGTCCACCCACTTGGTTTTGGGTTCGATGGTTGCGCCGCGGGATTTCAGGATCATGGCGACCCGCTCATAAAGCCCGTCGGCGACCGCGTCATCAAAGGTGGTTCGGGCGAGGGCGTATGGCTTGCGACCAGACCGGATATCATCGACCAGCTCGGCGAAGGGATTTTCTTCCCCGTCATGGGTCGAGATCACCAGCAGCTTACCGCCCCAGATCAAGAATGCCATGGCAGCCTTCAGCATGCCTGCAAGGTCATCATGGAAGGCGGCTTCGTCGAAGATCAGGTAGCCTTGGCGGCCACGCAAAGAGCGCGGGTTGGAGGTGAGGGCGACAATCTCAAACCCGGACGCGAACGAGACCCGAAAGGCCTGGATATCCTTGTCGCCGTCCCTATGGCGATCCTTGAAAATGAATTCCTCGACAGCCGAGGCACCCTTATTGAACGCCTTCGCCCACATGGCACAGGTGTCGATAAACTCCCGCGCCATATCCAAGTTATAGCCGATATACATGGTATCCATGCCGCCCGCATTTCGCGCGGCTGCGGAGGTCAGCACCGCATCGGCCCCAATAGCCCAGGTAACACCGATGCGGCGTGATTTCTCGCAAACGGTAACCCGGTTAACTGCCGTTGTGGCGAGGAGCTGCTGTTGGTACGGCAGCAATACATCCGGGATATCGACCGCCCCGGAAACCATGAATTCGGGGATGGCTTGGGCGGCTTCCGGGGTCATGATGGTTCCACGCGAATGCCGAGAATTTCCGCCTTGATGGCCGCCACGGTATCGGCAGAAAGGCCGTTTTGCTGCGCCACCTTGGTGGCGGTATCCGCCGCTTTTTCCCGTTCTTCCTTGGCGACCTGGGTGCGTACCTTTTCTTCGAAGTCCTGATCCAGGCGCAGCGCGCGGCCCAGCTCCGCGAGGCCCTTGCCGAGATTGGCCACATCCTTGGCATTGATATCGCCGGGCTCCAGCGCCGTCATCACATCGAACACCAGGGAGCGCGCCATTTCCACCAGGAGGCGCCCCTGCTTACCTTGCGCGGCGGAATCCCCCAGCTCTGTCACCAGGGCTTCGGTCACCGCGCGGGATTCCTTCAGCCGCGCCGCCGCCAGATTGATTTTTGCTGCATGACGCCCCACCGCCGATCGGGACCGGGGCTCGCCGATCTCCTGCAAATGGGCAACCACATCGTCGATGGTGTAGCGCCCGTCGCCGATCAGAAAATTGACCTGGGCGAGGATCTTCGGCGGTAGGGTTTCAAGGCTGCTTCGACGGGCCATTAAACGCCCCTTAAACCGGTCGCGGGCGGGTGATGCCGGGAATGGTGATCTGCCCATCCAGGTAATTGCCACCCGAGCGGGTCAGGCGGGCCACAACGTAATGGTCTACCTGTTCGCAGGCGACCAGGTCTTGATCTTGCAACCAGGCGAGGTCTCGCTTCACCACATCATCGGTCACCGAATAAAGCCCCATCCGGTCGATGCTTTTACGCAAAACCTCGTGGTTGAGGCTGTACTGCCGATCCGCATTCAGCAGCGTCAGGATCAGTAGGCGGCGGCCAGGCGCATCGTCTTCATAGGACATTATTTTCTCACCATTTCACGAAGGTCATCGACACGATTGTTCACGGATTTCATAAATTCTTCGACCCGGGCAAGGCCGGCGGCCAGCCCGTGGCACATATCTTTCACCTCGTCGAGCGCCCGGTTCGCCTGATCCCGGTTCATGGAAATCCGGTCGTGCAACTGCTGTTGATCCGACTGGCAAGGTGCGGCATTCATCCGCGCCTCCACCCCGGTGATCCGCTTATCGAGCGCGCTGAATTCCGAGTGGATATGATCCTTGAGATCGGCCACCGCCTTGGTGGCGTTCAGCCCATTGCGATGAACAAACAGCCAGATCGCCACCCCCAGGGTCCCGGCCTTCCAGGCGATATCAAGCCCGAAGGTGAGAAATTGTAAAATGTCGTTGCTCAACTAAAGGTCCCCCAAATATCGGTCGATCCAATGGTCATCGAGCAGGCGCATGGGAAAGCCGAACAAAGAAAACCCGCCCAAGGCCGCCTGCCGCGCCCGGCGTGCCATGGCCCGCCACCAGGGCCAGCGGGAGACCTGGCCGTTGCCGGTCAGGTAAAGCTCGTTGCAATCATGCCGGTAGCCAAAACTAAGCGGCGGCAACAACGGCACGATATCCACACCCCGGGTGAAACGGTGGTGGTGCGGGGTGATCTCACTCATCACATCGGCAAACACGGCATCGCCAACCCGGGGCGCGCCGAAGGTCACCAAGTTTCCGCAGCTCAACTCGAAGGCGGCCAAGATCGCCACGGCACCGCCCAAACTATGGCCGGTGATCACCGTTTGATAAACCGGCGCCCCGAGCGTATCCAGCATTTGCAAAACGTCTTTGCGCACCGCCTCCCATTGGGCCAAAAACCCCCGATGCACCCCCACATTGCGCCCATAGTTCGGTTGCGGAACTTCGCGGCGGCGGATTTTGACATCGGTCAGAACATCTTCCCATTCGCCCTTCGAAACTTCCGTCCCGGCGAACACCAGATAGACCGGTCCCGCGCTGTCTGATCGCCAGGCGAGATAGCCGTCGGCGCCCGTGCGATCATCCTGAAAGAACGTCACATGATCGATACCCAAATCCTTCAGCCCGGCCTGCACGGTGGCACGGTCATGGTTCTCATAGGCCAGCGCGCAAAGCCGGGCGCAGGTTTGTGCCAACAATCGGTCTTTGGGGTCGAGATTCACCGGGTACGCTCCCGCACCGTTTGGGGTGCATCGATATCGCGCACACCTCGGCACAGCGTCAGATAGGCTTGCCAGCGCTCCCGATCGCCGTAGCGGTCCAGCACCGACCCGACGCGGGCGGCATCGCACAACAACCACTCGGTATTTTCCAAGGTGGCCTCGCCCGCCTGTTCGGATTTGGATTTCACCACCTCGCGCACCAGGTCTCCTTGCGGCGTCAGCCCGCAGGCACCCAAGGGCACGATCATCGCAAAAATGTAAAGAAACTTTTTCATCAATAATCGTCCTCGTCCTCACCGACCCACAGGTCGAGATTTTCCCGATCCCGAGCGCCCTCGCTCTGATCTTGAAGGGCCAGGCGCACCGGCTCTGGCAGGCTGTATCGGCGCTCCAACACACCGCGGGCGGCGGTTTCGTCGCAGGGCGTCAGGCAATAGATCGCGTTGCCGCCATAAAACTGGCTGGCAACGATCCCATCCGTGCCGGGCACATCGACCCGCAGCATGGAACAACCGAACTGGCTGACCTCCTGCACCTGCCCGGCGATCACTCGATGCCCCATCAATTCCACGATCGCCCATCCGGTATAGGCGGCGGTCCCGTTCTCCATCTCACTCACCCTCAATCTTCGTCATAGGCGCGGCGCAGCCAGCCGGTGCGGTATTTCTCCCGATAGGGCTTCGCGGCGATCAACGATCGGTAGAACCCGGCCTGCGATTCTTTGAAGCCCACCAAAACGGCGTGGATATCATTATGCGAGGCCATCAGCGCCTGGCGTGTCAGGGGCCCCACCTGGCCGTCATCCACCAACCGGTGCCCGTTAGCGCGCAAGGCCCGTTGCAAAAGCTTATGAGACTGTTTCGAGCCCATATTCACCGTGGCATCGAACACCTTCCAGCCGATCCCAGCGGGGTAAAGGTCATACCGATAGGGGTGCCAGAAATGGATGTAGTAGAACTGCCGGGCTGTTTCCGGCGTCAGGGCGCGGATATCGTCGATATCCACATCCCCATCGCCGTCCAAATCGCCGTCCAGGCGGCCATCCCCATCGAAATCGCCGATGGATTTCAGCCAGCGAATGGAAATCCCGAAATTGGTGGCGCCGCCCGGATCAAGCCGGTCATTGACAAATTCACCCTCCCGGGGGAGGGTGATCGCCATCGCGGCGTTAAACAGGGCAAGGTCTTCGTCTCGGATCATCGGGGCAGCCTTCGGTGCGATGCAATATCTGCCCGCGAAGCTAACGCCATCCCGGAATCAAATAGCCCTGATCACCTGATCAGGGTGCACGGCCATCTCGGCGCGGGTGGGTGTTATTCCGAATCCGGGAATAGGGGGAGATCGTCTTTCATTTTCCGCCGAATATGCCGAACCCCGGGCACCGACATATCAAGGGCGTTGGCAACCTCGGCAAGAGACGCGCCCGCCGCCAGCATTTCCACTGCCCGTGCCCGGCGCCGTCCGCCACAACGTTGATCGCCTGCCGGAATATCCACGGTCCCATGGCCGATCTCCGTAACGATTTTTACGGCATTCTCAAATCCAACCAATCGGGAGAGGTTGCACCGCCGCGTTGGGCGCACAGGAAGTTTTTGCGGCGTCCCCCCCCAGGCGCGCATGATCTTGCGCGCGGTCTCTTCCGACGTCACTTCGGCGATCTGCGCCATGATGCCGGGCAGGCCGGGCATTACACGTGCATCCGCGTCGGATCGATCCGGCAGGCAGGGCACAACCGGTTCCCCGGCCCCCAGCTATCGAACACCACGCCGCAGGAAAGGCAGGACCGAGCTTTCCGTTGCGCGGCCTTTTCGTCCATTTCCCTTACGATCCGATCGGCGGTTTGGCGGCTGATACCCAAATCGTCAGAATGGGTGCAGACCCACCATTCGGATTTGCCCATCACCCTGGCGATCGCGCTGATGGAAAGGCCCTTAACGAACAATTCTGCCAGTTGCCGCGCCAGCTTTTCTTTTTCCGGCTCCGATAATGCCCCGCCCGCGCCGGGGCGGGGCAGGTTCAATCTCTGCATCCGTTTCCTCAGGGCATCCACCGGGCGGCCCATTTGCCGCGCGATCTCCGCCAGGCTTTTGCCCGCGCGCCGCAGATCGGCAAGCTGGCGATCTTCAGGCGGCGTCCAGGGCGCGCCGTAGCGGTGGAATTGGGGATTAGCCATTGTCCGCCTCCTGCTCGGCCTTCGCCGCGCGAATCTTCGCTCCCAGCTCGCGGATCAGCGCGTCCTGGTCTTTGTGGGAGAGATCGGGGAAACAACCTGCTAAATCGTCCAGGACTGCCCCCGCATCCACATCGTCCCCATAGATTTTCCGGCATTGCGCGCGGTAGACATCCACCCGCGGGCTACCATCCGTCCAAACCACCCCGACGCGTTCACACCAAGCCTTCAGCGCCTCGATAATTTTCGGTGCCTGCACCGGGGAGGGCCGCCATTGAATGCCGGGCGTCACACCGATCTGCCGCGCGGCGAAGGCAATCAAGGCGTTATCCGATGGATCTGTCACCTCCCCCAAATGATGCAACGATATCCACAGCGCCCGCATTTTCGATACCAGCGGATCGGCGTTATCGAGCCGCCCGGCGGCAGAGGCCTTGCCCGCTTTACCGTTCAGCGCATTCAACACCTTGTTCATCTCGTGCAGCTTCGCGCCCTTCAGGCTGTCCCGCCCGGTGATCCGGAGCACCAGGGCCGCATGATCGTCTCGCGACATCCCCCGGCTCTTCTCGGCGGCGCGGATCGCCTTGTTCAACTGCAACCAACGGGGATCGACCTTTCGCGCGGCGCTCATGATTTATCTCCTTCTGATCCCTGTAATCTGACCTCTGGCAACTGATCCCCCCAGCACTCCCAGCCAGGCCGGTGCCGCCGCGCGAACAGCTCGCATTTGATGGCGAGCGGCGCGAGGCCGTCGACCAGGTCTTGGATTTCCTCTGGCTTTTCCGAATGCCGCCCGCGTGTGGTTTCGAGCACGCCGGTATCAAAGCTTTCGATGACATTGGAAATGAATTTTCGCGGGCAGGGCGGGTTGCCCCGTTTGCCCAGCAACAAAAATTCCCCCGCGCCCCGCCACCAATATCCGGTGCCGAGCGCCGTTTTGCCGCCCGCCGTTTTCTTGTGCCAGAACCCGGCCCCCACATAGCCGAACCCCCATTGCATCATGACCCACAGGGCGTCCTCCAAATGGGTGGTGGTGGTCCACATCAGCAAAAGGCAATGCCGCGCCGCCAGGTCTGCCACCGGCAACAGGGCGATATCCGGCGTCGTCATGGTGTTGTAGGTGGGGCATTTCTGCTGACCCGCCTCAGAATAGGTCGCAAACCGCCAGGGCGGATCGGCCAACACCACCTGATAGGTGCCACGAGACAGCGAACCGAACGGCCAGGATGTCATCGTCCCAGCCCCCACGGCAGTTCCCGCACCCGCAGCCCTTCGGGCCATTCGTCCGGATCGCCGCCCTTGGGGTCTGCCATATCCCATTCGCGCGCCAAGACGGACCCGAGCTGTTTGACAAAAACAGCCGGAAACATGCCCTCGAACAGGTCGATGATCTCGCCAAACCATTCCGGTTCACAGCGCCGCGCCTTGGGCCCGGATTCCCCGCCGATGATGACCCAATTAAGGCTCGCCCGCGTTTTCTCGCTGAAGTACAAATGCCGCAACCGAATGGGCTCCAGCAGGGGCTCAATGCTGATGCCATGCACCATCGCCGGGATGGTCAGCAGCCGGGGGATATCCCGGTCCGCCTCGGCTTGGGTGCAGACCGTGGCCACCAGCCAAATATTTTCCTGCCCATCCACCCATTTCGCCGCATTGCCGATCCGCTTGGTGACCAAAATCCAATCAAGGTTGGGGGTTGCATCGATCAGCCGGAAAAACCGCGCCGTCCATTCGCTCGGCACCTGATTGTCGAACGGATCACACAGGCTCACCATCACCCGCTTGCGCACCCCCGCCTTGGCCGCTATCCGGTTCCAAACCAGCGGCTTTTTCCAGGTGCTGTCCGCCGCCAATTTTCGCGGCCCGCCCCAGGTCACGCCCAGGCGCCGCCCCACATTTTCCGCATAGCAATGATCGCAGCCGGGCCCCACCTTGGTGCAGCCATACCAGGGCGAAAAAGTATGATCCGTATATTGGATTTTTGATTGATCACCCATGGCACCACCCCTTTCGCCGTCCGCCTGCGTAAGGCCGACCGAACTCATGCATGACCAGGATTTCCGCCGCGTCGCGTCCGTCGATCCAGACCCGCGCCAGCACCCGGCCATATTTATCTTCCGCAATATCGGTCAGCAGCACATCCTTGCCGAGGATCAGGGTTTCAAGGGCGAAAGCCGCCAGCCTCGCCGCCCGCTTTTCGGATGCGCATTTGCCGCGCAGCTCCGGCGTATCCACGCCGCGCAGCCGCACCGGCCCGTGGTAATACATCCCCGGCCAGGCTTCCGCCGTCACCTGGATGGTATCGCCATCGGTGATCGACACCACCACCGCGCGCCGCGCCGCATCGTCCGCTTTGGCAACCGTGCCGTAAATCACCAGCAAGAACACCACAATCGCCCAGATCAACAGCAGCCGGGGCGCCAGCCAGCTCCACAATCGGCTAAACATGATCCACCTCCGTCATGGCATGGGCGTGACCCAAGCCATGCTTATTCACCGCGCCCACCACATCGGGCCAAGTCACCCGGGGGTCGCGGGCGCAGGCATCGAGCGCCATTTCCAAAAGGTCCAGGGAGTGGGCATTCAGCGCGTATTCCGTCGCCTCCGTTTGCAGCCGCAGGCCCGTATCGGTCACCAGGTTCATGGCATCCTGCATTTCCACCTGCTTGCGCCGGGAAAGCTGCCCCCGGAAAGTGCCGAACACCCGGGAAAGTTCCAGTAAGGCCTGCGCCATCGCCCCGTTCATCATTCGAGCCCGATCGCGCGTTTATAAAGGTCCAGCGCCTCTTCTTGTTCCTGCCGGTCGACCTGATCCATCTTGCGAAGCCGGATGATCTCGCGGACGATCTTGGTATCAAACCCAGAAGCTTTCGCCTCCGAATAGACCTCCTTGATATCTTCGCCGAGGCTGGCTTTCTCTTCCTCCAGGCGCTCGATCCGCTCGATCAGGCTCCGCAATCGTTCCGCAGCAACACCACCCACATCCGTCATTGGTCCAACTCCTTTTCGGTGATGATCTTTTCGATCCGGTCGATCTGCCGCATCTGCCCGGGGGAAAGGCGGGTCTTCTCGCCATAGGTCTCCAGGCGCGGCCAATTCCGGTCGGCGAACCGGATCAGCCAATCATCGAAATAATCCGGAAACTCCCGCACGAACTGCAACGCCCGCTTGGCCCGCGCGGCATCGGTTAAGGCGTCGGTGCTCATCACGCCGCCGCCAGATCGATGGTGATCGCCCGCCAGCGATCCTGCGCGGTGGCCCGCCGGTAAAACCGCACATAGGTTTTCGATCCGGTGATCCGGATGCTATCCGTGATCGCCTTCTGCGCTTCCTTCCAGCGTGGATCGTCGATCTCGATTTTGCGCAGCGCGAACAGCGCCTCCCGCTTTACCTGCCCGGGCTTATCCACCTCGAAGGCATGGTTCACCAGCGCCCGGATTTCATCCCGGCTCCCCGCCGCCCATTCGCCGATGCAAGCGTCGATCAACTCCTTGGCGACCTGCAGCTCTGGGCCAAAGGCGATATGGTCCTGCACCGCGACCTGCACCTTCGCGCAGCCGTCATAGGTACTGAATGTAACATTGCCCTTGGCGCCGCCCTTTTTGGCGCCATATTCCTCGGCCAGAAGATCCATGAAGGCGGCCACATCGTCGAAGGTATGGCCCTTAAACCTGGCGATCTGCGCCGACAGCGCGTCCGCATATTCCAGGATTTTCTTCACCATCTGGTCTTCCAGCAGCGCCTGTCTCTTCACCAGATGCTCCGGCACCAACCGCCCCTTCGCATCCATCATGTACCCCTCGGGCACGTCCGTTTTCACCGTTTCAGCCATCGTAAAATCCCTTTCAAAACGCGTTTAAAGGTTCCAATGCGCCGCAGGTCCGGTGAAGAAATCACCACACCCCGCGCCGCCAAAATCCTGAGGTCCCTCTCCGTCCAGTCGCTCATATCCGGGACTCCAAGATCATGATGGTCTCGGCCACCAGCACAGCCAGGTCCTCGTCGTCACGCAGGCGTGATTTCACTTTTCGGTATCCATGGAGGATCGTGGTATGGTCCCGGCCAAGCGCGCGACCGATCATCGGTAGGCTCTTTTCCGTCTGCGTGCAGGCCACATACATGATCGCATGCCGGGCCCGAACCACCCCCGCCATACGCTGTGCGGAGAGTATCCGTTTCCTGGAAATTCCGGTCTGTTGGGAGACGATCTCGATGATCTGGCTTACCTCATTCATGATCCGCCCCCCCCCTTTTTGAAGTCTTGCACGAGCACCGCCAGCGCCAGGCTCCGGACCAGCTCCGTTTCCGACCGATGCCAGGGAATGCCGGAAATCACCTTCTCCGCCATGCCAAGCACGACGTCGAATTTCAGCGGGCCAAAGCAATGGCAGAACGCCCCATCCACCATCTGGTAGGCGAGGTGCATGTCACCGTCAGCGTCCTCGAAAAACAGGATGTCCTGGGGGCCCATCTCTTTTTTAGCGATCAGGGTCAGGTCGTATTCCTTCCCATGCGCCGCGATAACAAACTTCAGCGGCGCGTTCATGGCGTCACCTGCGAAAAAGCAAGGATGGGCACCAGGGCCGCACCCTCATCGCGCCGCGCCCGCAAGGGCACCACCGTTTGTTCCAGTTTTTCCACCTGGTCGGCGGCGTCTAACAAAACCTTCCGCGCCTGCATCAAATCGGCCATGGTGAGCGTTTCATGCTCGATCCGCTCTTCCACATAGCGCAGGGTGTTTTTGATCTTCTCGGCAATCATGCTTAGGTTCCTTTTCGGTTCGGGCAGGTCGGGCAGGTGCGGTACAACCGAATGCGACGTCGGCTCGTGGTCACCAGCTTCGCCCGCTGCGATTTCAGGCAGATATCCTTGGTAATTTCTCCGTCGACCGGGCAGTCGACGGTCTTCGATAAAAGCGCCCCGGCGGCGGCATCCAGAACCGCCTCGGTATCCCCCGGATAGCACCGGTTCAGCACCTGGCTGATGACGCTGGAGCTTATTTTCAGGCGCTTGCCGACCGCCTTCTGGCTGGATTGGTCGCAGGCCTCAGCGAGGGCGCGCACCGCATCGGGCATGGCCGCGCCCCAGGCCAGGGCGGCCCGCTCCAGGTTGAACCCGCTCATGATGTTCCCTCCCGCCGCCAGGTCACCTCGCCCAGATTGGGGTCGAACATCTCACCCGAAACATTGTTCCACGCCGGGGCGAGCGCGCCCGTATCGCGCACCAAAAAATACTTTCGAAACCCGTTCGATGTGGGCGCGGTCCCGGGGTGGGGTTTGCCGATCCAGGCGACATATCCAGCGTTCCTCAACGCCGCCAGATAGGCCTGGATGCTCGCCGCACTGATATCGGTCATGGTCGCGATCTCTGGGGCGGTAACCTTCTGCTTTTTTGAGCGGCAGGCCCGCAAATACGTCCATAACTTCTGCCGGGCGGTTTTTCGCCGACCTGACCGTCGCTTGCCCATCTGCCCATTCGGGCCGCTGGTGATCTTTTTGCCTGCCGCGCGCGCCTCTGCCCCGGCCTTGGAAAGCCCGAAGCAACCACGGCTCACCCGGGTTACCAAGCCGTGCCGGATCAGGATGGCGCAGGCGTCGGACACCTGCCGGTGGGATAGCCCCGTAAGGCCGGAAAGCACGTCAAGGGTTCGGCAATCACCTCCCTGGGGCAAGGCCTCCAGCAGCGCCTGGGTATGGCTCCCGCTGCCCATCTAAACCGCCCCCGCCTTGGTGCGCTGCCAATCGCGCACGAGGGAGGTATTACCAACAGATTTGCGGGTAACCGTCTCACCGGGCGCACGCTTGCCGATCCGCTCCGCATTGGCGATGGCGTTCACGACCTCGCGGATATGCCCTTCCGAGGCTTTGTGCACATCCGCGATCACCTCTTCATCGACGGGCACCTCGCTCAACTCGCCGAAGCATTTGGTTACATCCTCCAAACTGAGGGGAGAAAAATCCGCGCGGGCGGAAATCCGGGTCCGAAAATGCTTATGGCGGCTAAGGCGGCCCCACACATATTCCCGGCCCACCAGGATCACCGGCGCCTCCGTCATGTCGGAAATATCCCGGACCATCTCCAAGGTCTCCAGCCGGTCGCCTTTAAGGACGTTTTCCACCTCATCGACCACAATCGGCTGCGGTGATTTCGATAGATGATCCATCGCCTGATAAAACAGCTTCTCGCAGCTATGGGCGGGGGCAACCTCCCCCAGCACGCCGACCAGGTCGGTCAAAAACCAATGCGGTGTTGCCGCAGCCTTGAGGCGGATTTCGATGGCGTCGTTATGGGTCGCCCACCATTCCGCCGTTTTTGATTTACCAAGCCCGGCATCGCCGGAAATCAACAACCAAGAGGCTTCCGACGCCCCCCGCTGATCGATGGCCGATACCGCCGATAGGAAGCGGTTGACGTTTGCGGTCCTGACAAAGGTCGTGTACATTATGTCTCCTCAAATATGCAGTTCAGGGCCACGTCTGGGTGTCAGCCAGCGTGGCTCTTTTCTTCTTCGGCAATTCCCAACAGCATGCGGAAACTCCGGTTCTCCAACAGGGTGGCGAGATACACTTCTTGCCGCCGGTCCAACGCCTCAGGATGGGCCATCGCCCAGCGGGCGAAGGCTTCATCACTGTCGAAACTTTCGGGCACCTCTGCGCTCGCCTCGGGCGCCGGAAACGGCGTCACATTCGCCCCACTCATCGCAGCAAAGGCGGCATCGGCGGCGGCCTGTTCTTCCTCCGTCAAGGGCACCGGCTCAGCCGACGGTTTTTGCATCGCTGCCGCCGGGATATTCCGGGGCAGGCTCACGATCTTCGTTTCTGGCAGGGGCGCCGGGCCCGTCTCCGGCAGCATGGAGGCCAGCTCCGCGATGCCCATCTGCCGTTCGGCCTTCAGCATGTCCCGCTGCGCCCGCATCCAGCGCCGCCGCTCCCGCGCATGGTCCTTGGCGGCCTGCAAATCATTAAAGCCCACCGCCTCGATCACGTCGGCAAAGCCTAGATAACGCCCATCCAGCCCATACACATGCAGGCCCACATGCAGGTTCTGGGGGTCAAACCGGGCCACCACCTTCCCGGAAATATGCCCATGCAGAAACTCGCCCCAGAACCGGTTCCCCATCAAATGGATCGCCCCATCCGGCTTGCGCGGGGTCACCCCTTCCGCCGCCAACAGCCAGAGCCGATATTGCTCCTCCGTCGCCTGTTGGATCGGCGCGCATCCATAGGACTCGGCGAACACCTGATCGAAGGACCGCCCGGCGCAAACCCCACCGCGCCGACCAGGCCGGGCATTGTGTTCGGTGATTCCGCTTTCGACGATCCCAAGGAACTCTTCAATATCCACCGCGCGGCTGGCATAGTTTTCCGGCTTCGCATCCGGGCGGTTCCCCGTGTAAGCGCCCGCCAGCGCCGGGTGCTTGGCGATATCTGCGCAAAGGTCCCGAAAGGCCCGTTCGATGGGTTTGGATTGACCCGAATAGGGCGTGGTCCAGACGATATCGACCCCCAACTGGGTCAGGATACCGTCCGGGTCTTCGGGGCGGACCCGGAACCGAAACCGGGTCTTTGTTCCACCGGTCAGCATCTTCGCGGCAAACCCCCGCCCGTTATCCAGATAGGCGCTTTTCGGAATCCCATAGGTTTCGATCAGATCGCCGAAGGCGAGCCGCACACTGTGGGAGTTCTCCGATCGGTCGATGCGCCACGATAGGATTTTCCCCGAATAAAGGTCCTGGATAGCCACCATCATGGGCCGGGCGATCTCCCCGTCCGGCCAGCGGCAAAACACGTCCCAGCGATGGCCGTCGGCGTTCACCGCCTCGAGCGCATGGAACACCGATCGATCCCGATCCTGCGCCGGATACATGCGCTTCAAGGCATCGATCCCTTCTCGGGCCAGCACCACGACCGCCGGACTGAACTCCCGTTCCAAGCGGCGTTGAAAGGTCTTTAAACAGGGAATAATCCACCCCTTATCAGACCCCGCAGACGTCACCCGCCGATAGCAGCTCTCCATGTTTGGCTGCTCGGGGCGCAGATAATCCGTCTTGAAGGCTTCCCAGGCCCCATCGGACATTTCCGCCGTCTTGCGGCGCCCCGTATGCCCCGGCGCCAAGGCGGGCAACCAATCGCTTTCCGGCAGCGCGCGGCAGGCCCGTTCCCAGCCATAGATCGACCCCACCGAAACCCCGGCCTCCGCCGCCACCGTGGCCGCCGCGAAATTCTTCAGCATCCCAGACCGGTGCAGGGCCTGCACTTTTCGGATCAGCCCCAGCCGCACCCGCGCCGTCTGTTTTTTCTTGTCCGTCTGTTTGTCAAACCAGGTCCAAAGATCGGAACGCCCATGGTCCGATGGACCGGTTGCGGTCTCCATGTCCACTTGCGCCAACAACGCGATCCGCGCCTCGCTCGGCAGTAACGACAGATGATATTCCATCCCGCCACCCCGCCCGGCCCGGGGCCGCGCCAAGGGGCCTGCGGTGGGGTCTATACGCTCCGCCCAACCCTCACGCGCCGCCAGGGCATTCACTGCCCTTTTCACGGCGGGCATTCCCGGCAACCGGGCCTCGGCGATCTCCTGGGCGGTGAACCATTGTTTCATCGCTTCTCTCCGCCGGTACGGGTAAGGTCCCCTTCAACCGAGGGTTTATGCTGGGAGGAAGGATATGAACTTTGAATCAGCCGCTGCAAAAGCCGAAGCGCTCTGCGGAGAACTTCTGGAAGAGATTCTCGGATTAGGGAAAAACAAGGTTTCCGGCCTATGCGCTCATCTTGGGCAACAGGGCTTTCAGAAAGTCTGTACCGATAACCACGATCTGCTTTTAGAGTATATTCGGCTGACCCCCGCGAAGCGGAAGCAAAGGCATCTGAATCTGTCTCCCGAACAGCGTGGAATCTTTGTTCTTGCCGCCCTGTATTATGCGCGGGCGGGGTTGGCGCTCCTGGCGTCTGCTCTGGATATACAAAACGCCATTGGCGGGTCGGCTCGAGACACAACCAGCACGGCGGCGCGTCTTTCTCTCGATTTAATGATTGGGTATCCCAGCTTCTGGCCTTTTGATGATGACCTGGACCCATTCCAGGAATTTTAGCGGTCCCGCTTGTCATTTTCCCACCCTCCGGGTTTTCGCCCGCGCCGCCGCATAGGCCTTGTCAAATTCCTCTTTTGCATCAGCAAGCTGGCCAACTTCGACCCAGGGCAGATACCGGTCATCAATCACCGACCAGCCGAACATTTCGGCGAAAACCTGCAACAACCGGGGGTCTTCCGTCGCCGCCACGATGGCTAAAAACTTCGCCAGAGGCAGCGGATGATCGTCGCTCGAAGGCGAGGCATATTTATTCAGCATCGCGGGGCTGATGGTCTCTCCCAGCCATTCGGAGGCCCGCCTGGCGATCTCCTTCCGATCGAGCGGGGTATCAGACAGTGCTTCGGCCACCGCGCGGGCGATCTTGGATCGCAGGTCCGCCGCCCGCACCCGCGCATCATCGAACCGCCGCACTACCGTCTCTGGCGGTGTCCAGTTCAAGAGGTCCATAGTCCGATGATCCCCCCGCGCCCTTACCATGCCGACACCCCGGATATCCCCTCGACACAAAACTCGATGGGGGGCAAACTTTGCTGCTGACCAGAAAGGGGTTGGAATGCCGGAAAAGGATAAAAAACGCGCACTATTGGAAAGTCGGATGGACCTGAGCCGCGATATTCAGTGGTTCTTTCCAAGCGAAGCAATCCGTAAAGTTGCGGGTCTCGCAACCTTATGCCAGGTAGACCCGTCACGGGATCGAGGTAAACCACCCCCAAATCGGCATCAGCTAGAAATTCTTGGCAGGCTTGTTCGCGCGTTATTTGCGGACGGCGACACAGAAAACATCCCTGAAAAATATGGCCAACTAAGTTCACGGGATCAGCAATATCTGGCGCATCTAATCGGGCAGTCATTTGCTGAACTTCAAAGAAGACAGGACAAATCGCCAACCATCCCTTTGGGATTGCCGAACGATATTCTTGGTACCTGGTCAAATCTTTTGGGGCGCTCATGGATTGAGATGCCCCCAGAAGCACGGTACGTGGTTCAATAGACAACAATGTTTCCGCTGTATTCGGTTGATTAACCCGGACCATCAGACCCTCCGGTAGCCCTGGGTTTCGAGGAAGGCCTCAAACTTCAGCCGGTCCCCATCTTTCAGGGCGTCGAACCCTTCGCCCGTGGGCAGCATCACCAGGCCCTGGGTGGCGAAGGTGGTCAAAACGCGCCGCTTAACCGGGTCCTTCGCGCGGGAATAGGTATCCATCAATCCCTGATATTGACGCTCATCCACCTTTGGCTTCGTGCGACCTTGAATTTCCCCCAGGGCGGCATCCACGGACGCGCAAGGGCGTTCCTCGCGCAGCATCCTATCGATGATCAGTTTCTGGATGTCCGCCGGGTGCCGCGCGATGTCGTAAAGTGCCCCATGCTGATCCTCCAGCCGGGTATTCCACAGGAGGTCACGATGCGCTTTCGGGATCGCCTCAAAAATCCGGATTGACTGCTGCAGCGTCCGCCGCCCGCGACCCAAAAGGACGCTGGTCTCGTCCGTGAAAGAACAAAATGAATCGGCTGCGCTTTGATCTTCCGCCTGATATATGGCGCTTTTCCGGTCCCCGCCGCGCTTGCTTTCGGGGTGCATTTTTTTCCAGATACGCGCCCGCTCACCAACAAACACCGCCCGCTCCAGCGCTGTTAGCTCGAAGCGAACAAGGTTTTCGTCGATCTCTCTAAGGGCGGCTGCATCGTCATCAAGGTCATAAACAATCGCCCGCACCGCGATCCCTAAACCAGCACAAGCCGCATGCCGGTGCGCGCCTGCCACCAGGCGATAGGGCATTTTTCCATCCGGTGTTTCCCGCACTTCGATGGGATCTTGCTGCCCGTCGGCGGTGATCATCTCTGCAAGGGCAGTAACCCGCTCCACCTTCACGGGGCGGGCCCGATCCAAAACCTCGATATCAAGGGGATCGATCAACAAAACGGCATCACTCACGGGCGGTCTCCGGTTCGAGAAAAGAAAAAGGCGCCCTGGCCTTGGGCCGAAGCCGAAGGACAGAGCGCCAGGTTTGACAGGGAGGCGTCTCCAGAAGCCCCGGAGACGGAGGCGCGGCGCGCAGTATGGATGGCGCACCGCCGGTATTTCCCTAAACTGGTGTCACCACAACGACCAGAAAGGGAAATTAGAATGGATGAGATTGAACTTAGGAAAGAACTTGCAATGCTACGGGCAAAATCCGACGCCAATAAATGGTTGATGATTGGCCTTGCTGTAGAGCTTGTTCGAGCCCAGGCCATAGCACCTAATGATCTGTTGAAATCCCTCATGGCTGCCACTGTCTTGGCGGGGGCCACCGACAAAAGGGTGGGGCCAATCATGGCCGGTAGCGTCGGCATTCTGGAGGCCTTGTTCCGGGACCTCGACGAGACACCAAGGCCTGATCCGCGCCGCGTTATGGTGACCCAGGCAATCATGAGCATTGACGCCGGACCCGAGCGGCAACGCGCTCTTCATTCCTGGCTTCAGCAAGCAACGCCTGACGAAGTCGCTCAGGAGATTCAAGATTTGTTCCAGTTGACGCTTGGTCAAAACGAGAGCGATCCTGACGGATCGCCTCCCTGATCACCGGACGAAGAATCCGGGCGGCAAATCGGACAAAAATATTGGGGCGCTTGTCCATCGTCTACGCCACCTTGCTTTTTTGACGATGACCGCTGGGCGCCCGATTGCTATGTTTAAGTTTCCAGAGGGTCGGAGAGACCGGAGAGCCATCACGATGATACCGGGATGGCCAGATTTCCTGGGGGGTCAGCCCCAGGGCCTGGGCGATGATGGTTTGCGGTTCGTGATAAGGGTCAAGCTTGACCCGGAACAACGCGAACTTGGAGTAGCCGTGGCGTTCGGCGAGGGTCGTAATATCCAGCCCCCGTTCCCGCAGCTCCCCCAGCACCCGCCACCAGCGCCAATCCGATTCCATACGATCCTCGATTCCCCGGCGGCCAGGCCGGTTTTTTAAACGTCGTGTGTCTCAATTATTTGAGGGAGGATAGGCGCATTTATTCGGTCAGTAAACGCAAAAAATCGAGTCCCAGTTCGAATTTTTGTCATGTCCTACCGAAAAAAAGCGATTATCTAATAAAAACAGATGGTTAACAGAGCTATTAAGGCCCAAGAAGATCCGGGACCTGAGATTCCCAGTTACACTAGGGAACTGGGAGTCCGCATTTCTTCGATCATATCGGATTTGGGTGGCCTCAAAAATGCGGCTTCTTTCATCAAGGAAACCGAAGAACAGTTGGCTCGATGGCGAGACGGAAAATCGAAACCAGCGTTTTTCGCCTTGGTTGCGCTATCTCGCGCGGCAGATGTTTCGTTGGATTGGATCGCCACCGGCAAGGGCCCTCGCAAACTCAGCGAGAAAACGCAGGTTTCCGCCGATATCGACCTGAAAACCTTGCAAAACGCCATTCACAGCGCGCACCAACAAGAGCAAATCAAAGGGGAAACCATGTCTATTCCGCGCAAATCGGAGTTGATTCTCGATCTGTATCGGATACTCTTGGTAGGTGAGAACAAAGAGGAAACAGACGAAGAGGAATCAGACGATATTGAAATCGAGGGCGTGACCATCGCCTTCGGGGGTGAAGATGATTAAAAAGCATTTTTGGAAAATATCCGATGAAGAAAAAATCAATATACGAGAAAATCATAAACCGTTCTATCGCCTCAAATGACAATAGGGCCGATTTTTCAAAGACAAAGGATAATGAAAACAATGACCTTATCCCCATTTATCGGCTTACAGAGGATGGTTACTTCTTCGGTGCCCGCAAACCTATCGACCTAATCCCTGTTTACGAAACAAAATTATTTGGCCAAAACCCCCTGAGTAGCAATGATTTGAGGGCGTCTCTCGAAACGCTACCACCCCCAAACTTTAATAATTAGGACAGAATAATGAGCGGGGAAGAAAAAGACGCTGAAAGCAAATTCGGTTTAAAAGCAATTATTTATATTATAGTCGTTTTTGGAATAATTGGTTTTTTTGCTTATAATTCTGCAAAAACACGTAGTCCGCAGGAAGCCAGTACCGATATTTTAAAAGAAATAGAAATTCTTACGAGCGCTAATTACAGTCCATCCGTTGCGGCAAGCCGCCTCCCTGTTGGGTTAACTCTGTCGGCTTCCCTTGATAGTGTTCTCGGGTACAGCGAAAAATTTCTGCGTTTGTTGGGTTATAGCTGCGCCAGCGCCGTTCGCGGCTATGTAGAGGGGCGGGATCACTACGGAACCCGCATCCGCCTCACGTGCGGGCCGGGCGATCTGGAGTATAGGGTTTGGCTCCCGGATCAGGGTATCCCCCACAAGGCGGAACCCGTCGAATGGTGGGATATCTTTTGATTTTCCGCTTCAAAATCAAGTGTCCGAAACCGCGATTTTTTCGAAGCCACTTCAAAAACCAAAAATCGCGCCGGGGGGTGGGGGTGACAGGTTAAACCGTTGAGAACCAAACCCTATTTCGTTATGTGCCATTAAATGCCACCATATCCCGGTTACTTCAAAACCTAGTGTCCCCTAACAAGCGCCATGTCGTAGTTCGGAAGGTTGATCAGGTCGGCGGCTGAGAAGACCGGCGCCAACTCACGTGCAAGGATCGAGGCGTCCTCAGCCCCGAGCCTGAACGAGACTACCGTCCCCGCGTTGCCGAGAACCGCGTGGCGGATATCCGGATCGAGCTGGTGTAGGTACTGGTGGCTCATGATCATGCCGACGCTGTATTTGCGTAGCTCGGCGAGCATGTTTGCCATCGACAGCGTGGTGAAGGACTGGAACTCATCCACATAGAGCCAATGGCGCCGGCGTTGAGTTTCGAGCGTATCGGCCCGGCTCATAGCGGCCAAGCCGACGGTTGTGACCAGTAAACCACCAAGCAACGCCGCTGCGTCCGCGCCGATCTGGCCGATGCTGAGATTGACTAGCAGGACCTTGTTCTTGTCCATGATCTTTCGGAGGGAGAGCGGTCTTTCCGGCTCCACAAAAATTCGGTGCAATCGCGGATCAGCAAGGAAGGCCCCGATCTTGCTCTGGATCGGGGCAATGGCTTCGGCTCGGTACCGGTAAGTGTACTTGGGGTACTCCTTGAGCCAGAAATCGCGAACCGGCGGATGGGTGACATTTTGGGCCGCACGAAGACGACAATCCTTATTCAGCAAGAGACGCTGAACGTCAGTCAAGTCGGCCCTGGGCTGATCCAAGAGGGCCAGGAGTACGTTTCGGAAAATGTACTCCATCCGTTGCCCCCAGGCACGTTCGCCCCAAAGCTTTCGAAATACCTCCATCATGCCGGAGGCCGCAAGAGCGCGGCGCTCAGGTGCGATCCGGCGCAAGGGGTTGTAGCCATAGGGCTGCTCCGGATCGGTCACATCGAAATATACCACGTCGTCGCTTCGATATTCCGGAACCATCGCCGCTAGCCGGCGCACAAGGTCTCCGTGGGGATCGAGAAGGGTGAGGCCCTCGCCGTTCTCCATGTCCTGCCGGGACATGTACTCCAGCATTGTTGATTTGCCGACACCCGTTCGACCGATGATGTAAAAATGGGAGGGCCGATCATTTTGGCGGATGCCGAATCGACGATATGGCTTCCGTGCGTTGGTGTGACCGATGTAGGTGATTGGATCAGCTTCCATCACCTCATTCTGTTGTCAGAATATCAAAAAAGAAAGAGACCGAAACTTGCTTTATTAGAGTAGTTTCGGCCTCTTGCGCTTGCCGGTCTCGGCCCCAAAGGGTTTAATAAACACCTGTCAATTACCCAGCTTTCATTGCGATTATTTTCTCCCACATACCAGCGGGAGATACACCGTGTTCCATTAGGAATACACTACCCAACTCGAACACCCCCGCCCTGGGGCGGAATCTGCCAATACCGTACACTGTACTCGCGATCCGGCCAATGCGGCGGACGGCGAAGATTCTTTTCCTCGGATCTAGTAGCGCGGCCTCAGCCTGTTCTCCAGGATGTTTGAGAACGGCAATGGCGTCATCGTAAGCCATATGACTGATCTTTTTGATTTGGTTCAAGTTTCTTGCTGCTTGGCGCTGAATCTTGATGCTTGAGACGTCGTCCATTAGGCGAACAATATGGCCGCACTGTTTGCGCCTTGCCCGACTAATAAATCTCCAGACTGCGTTTACAACAATTTCTCGCTTGCCTGTTGGAGATACAATTTCTACGAGGTCCTGAAAACTTGTTAGAGCAGTAACTCCTCTTTCTGCCTGCTGGATGGCAAGGTTAGCTGGATCCCGCATCGCAGCTTCAGCAAGAGCCAGGACTTCGCCGCAAATTCTAGCGTGTTGAGCCTCATCGGGGTTAACGCAACGCTGTAGGCGGCGGTGAAGCCGAACTTCGATGGATTCCGGCGGGGAAAGGGCTTTCTCGATCATTCCAGGGTCTCCCTTTGGTTTGGTGCGACATTCCCCTCAATAATTGCCGATTCTAGTTGACGGGCCACATTATACCCATTAAAAAGACGTCTAGCAAGCGTCGATGTGATGTATTTTTGACACCTCTTAGGCGTCCATCCTCCAGTTGCCTCATGGATATACCTCAACCTAAAGAAAGGATAGAGCGGTTCTTGGGGGTGAGCCTAGAGTGTTTTTTCGACCTCCACTGGCTAGGGGTCAAAGAAGGCCTTGGCACAGTGCAGCGGATTGAAAAAGACATAGTTTTGACATATAATTGACGCAGGATAGGTCTATACACAGCAATGGGAGGAAACTTGATCATGAGGTTGATGTATGTATTGCGCTTCACTTCACCAGGTTCTGCGGCGGATCAAGACGTTGCTAAAACCAAAATGAAGCAATGGTTTCTAGAGTTTGGGCGAACGAAATCTAGAAATGATACTCGTCCGTACTGACGAGGCTTGTGTCGCTGCGTTGAGGCTATGTGGGCGTAGATGCCCCGTTGGTCTTTGTCTTGTGAAAACGGAGGTAAAATTGTGATGAGTGACGCCAGAAAAAATTTTCGGTTTTCGCCGGAGATGGCACGAATTCTAGAGGCCCTGGCCGAAGAGGATCATGTGACAGAAGCTGAAATTGTTCGCCGTGCTCTTAATGTATTCAAGTGGGTACATGAGGAGCAGAAAAAGTACCGTCGAGTAATTGCTTCTTTAGAGGAGACAATTTCGCAAGCTTCACCGGAACAAACCGAGGAACATATCCATGCACGTTTAGCCGACGTGTACTGAGTGAATAGCTATTCTGAAGGAGCGCAACATGCCAGAAAGCAGAGGTGATGATGCCACTCCACAAGCGCAACGCAATGAATACAACGCATTGCGTGAACGCATTGATGGAGTTGGACCCGGTCGTGACTCTGTTAGGAAGTGGTTAGCCGTAGGGATATTTGTTGTTCTTGCAGCTATCGTCCTAATTGGTATGGGGCTGATTGGATACGTAATTGTCGCAGGCTGTGATGGCGGTTGCGATTCTTCAGAAAGCCAGTCTGAGCAAATTAAGGTGGTCGGTAAAGCGACTTTGGAACTTTTGACACCCGTTGTAGGAATTTTTGGAACGGTCCTTGGTTTTTACTTCGCAAGTTCGGATTGACAATCCGTTTGGAAGGCGAGAATAAACGTACCTAGGCAGAACTAAATAGGTATAGCCAGAAGCAAAAGAGGCACTTTGATTGGCAATACTTGAACTTAATACGTTTTAATCAGCCGACTGCAAAACACTGCATGTCGGCTTTTTCTTTACCGTTACCATGGGTGTGAATTGGATCAAGATTCAATGCCGATTGACAATACACAAGGCAATGTAGACGGGAAAGCTGTCATGCCAGTCAGGTTTCTCGGTCTGTAAAATACCACTATGATGCCTCACCCTAGCTATGCATGCCTTTGTCGGACGAATCGTTAGAACAATTCCGCGCGATTTACCAAAAAGAATTCGCAGAGGATATTCCCTTGGAGGAAGCGCGGGAAATGGGCGACCGGTTGCTCACGCTATACGGTGCTATTTACAGTCCCGGCATTTCGCTGAAAATTTTGCCTGAAGACTTCTGATCCTCGCCAAGTCATTTCTGAACTCGTCGTCGTTTGCCAGGGTTCGAACGTCCTTCACCAAGGTGCACAGTTTTGAAAAATCAGACCATCCGTTGAACTGGCGGAACGGCTTTTTCGCTTGAACGTTGATCTTCTTGCCTTTTAGCAAAAGGTTCGAACCGACGACTTGGAGCACCAACCGCTTCGCCTCGTCATCGCCGTCTTCAAACCAAGATCTGGCGTGGTTCATGAACGAAACGACATCCTTGGTGGGTTCGAACAAGTTTTCGGGCTTCTCGGCTTTTTGCCGTTCTTCAAGGGCATGTCGCTCCAAATCCAGCTCTCTACGTTTTATTGAAAATTCGGTGTCGTCAATCAGGCTCGCGATGCGCATGTCAGTCAGGGCGACTATCTTCTTATCAATTGCGGCTGCCGCTGCCTCCAAGGATTTCGTGCCCTGGATTCGACGAGTGGTGGCGTCGCGCGACCGCTCGTCCAATTCTCCAAGCGCCCAATCGTGGAAAGCTTGGGGAAGCTCAATGGTATGAAGGTAAGCGTGGAGCTGCTTTGCAAGGTCTTTCGCCTCAACGGAACGTTCCTGGCATTTCGGCCGTTTGCGGCGGGTGCAATGGTAATAGTCGTATTCCGATCCGAAACGGTTGACCTTGTGTTCGGCAGTCACGGCCTGGCCACAGGCACCGCACCTTATCAGGCCAGTGAAGGCGAATGATCGCCGTTTCGGTCGCCGCTGAAGTGGCCTTCCTAGGATCGCCTGTGCACGCTCGTATTCCTCGACCGTTACCATGGGCGGGTGTTTGCCCAGGTGAATGCGTCCGTCCCATAAGATCAGGCCCGCGTAAAATACGTTGTCGAAAATGGCGTAGACGTGGCTCAGGCTCAGCGACTTTTCAGCACCAGCTTTCTTCTGCCGGGTGGTCAGGCCCCATTCGTCTCGGGCGATGCGGGCGATTTCACTGGGGCGTTTCCCTGCGTCCAGGAGCATCCGCCACATGGATTTCACCAGCGGATAACGCTCCGGATCCGGGATGATCGTGCCGCTTTCCTTGTCGTTAAGGTAGCCGATGGGCGCGCGGTTCGGCCGCCATCCTTTTTCTACCTTGGTCCGGTTGCCGCGCTTCACGTTCTCGCTCAGGCTATCCACGTAGTATTTCGAGTAGCCGAAAATGATGGACAACATGAACTTGCCCTGGGGGTTGTTCTCGAAGGTGAAGGTGGCGAAGTGCATATCCTTCAGCCGCCCCTGATCCAGCAGGAAGATGATCCGGCCGCCGTCGATGGAATTGCGGGCCAGCCGGTCCGGGTGCCAGGCAATGATGCCGTCAGCCTCGCCCTTTTCCAGACGGCGGAGCATGTCGTCGAACTTGGGCCGGCCTGGCTGTTTGGCGCTTTGGGATTCCTCGAAGGTATCGACGATTGTGATGTCATCGCGGTCAGAGAACTGCCGCGTGATCTCCGACCGTTGAGACTCGATAGAAAGCACTTGGCGATCCTCGGATTCCGAGGACTTACGGCAATAGACGAAGTACCTCATGGTCGGAAAAATTAGAGTCGAATCCTACCACGACCGCCAGATTCACGCGAATCGCTCTCCCACGGGTTCTTGCCCTTGCGTTTGAGCTTCCGCCACTCCCGGCCACAACGGGTCAGGTGTTTCAAAAGCCTTTTGTCTTCAATCGATTTCTTCTTTGACATGGTGACATCGTACCGTCCATGCGCTCAGCCAAAAGACCGAGGTGCTTGGCTCCGATAGCAGGTTACCCGGTCTTCTTTCGGCCTACCGCCAAGCGGTATCCTGTGAGCGTGGACAATTCCTCAAACAAGAAAGAAAATAGCTGCAAGGACGATGCGACACCCGCAGTTTCGCTGGTGCTCGATGACGGCACCGTGGCCGAGATGGTTTACGACGAGACCGAGGGTAAAACCGCCTTCGCCGTTTGGGATGGCACCGACTGGTCGCTGGAGAAAAGCCTGAGTATCCGGGGCAAGGCCTTTCGCCCCTACGCGCCCGGCAACACGGTGGTGAGGCAGAAGGTGGTGCTTCTGCCCACCGAGCCAGAGGATTACGGCACGGAGGCAGACCTGATCGCCGAGATCGAGGGCTTCATCGCCCGCTACGTTGACCTGACGCCCGAATTCACCCGGTTGGCTTGCCGGTATGTCCTGCTGACCTGGCTCCACGACCGGTTCAACGAGCTGCCATATCTACGCCTGCGCGGCGATTACGGCACCGGCAAGACCCGTTTTCTGCTGATCGTCGGATCGCTCTGCTACAAACCCATCTTCGCCAATGGAGCCTCGACGGTCTCACCCCTATTCCACCTGCTGGACACCTTCAAGGGCACCCTGATCCTGGACGAGGCGGATTTTCGGTTCTCGGACGAGAAAGCTGATGTGGTGAAGATCCTGAATGCCGGCAACGTGCGCGGCATTCCGATTCTGCGGACCATGATGAACAAGAACCGGGAATTCGACCCGCGCGCCTTCTCTGTCTTCGGGCCCAAGATCATCGCTGGTCGTGGCCAGTACGAAGATCAGGCACTTGAAAGCCGTTGCATCACCGAGGAAACACGCACTGGTTCCTTGCGTGCAGAGATCCCGCTGAACCTGCCCGATGCCTACGAAACGGAAGCCCTGGCATTGCGCAACAAGCTTCTGCTCTGCCGCTTCCGTAATTTCCATAAGACCGCCATCGAGGCGGAGCTGGCCAATCCAGCCGTCGACAACCGCATCAACCAGATTTACCTGCCCCTGCTCAGCGTCACCGCTGACGAAGCGGTACGTGACGAACTGATCGAACGCCAAACCGACAACAACGCCCGTCTCGCCGAGGAGCGCGGCATGGCCATCGAAGCCCAGGTGCTGGAAATCATCCACGACCTGCAAGGTGACGGCGCCGTCAGGCTGAAAGACATCGCCGCGCGGTTCCGCGACCGCCATGGCGACGAATACCGCGCGCCGATCTCCAGCCGGTTCATCGGCGCGGTGATCCGGACCAAGCTCGCCATTCGCACGCACAAGAGCAACGGAATTTACGTAGTACCTGTTTCCGAGAACCCTAAACTTTCCGAATTGTTCAAGCGGTACGGCATCAACGACGAAAAGCCAGAAGCCTCCAGCGACATACAAATCGTGCCCGTAGACAACGGGGAGATTGGGGACTCTTTCGGGACCGTTATCACCTGACCGTCATCGGAGGTAGCGGCTTGGAAAACTGATGCCACGTTTGCTGTCTGGAGTCCCCAATGTCCACCAACTCTTAATCTCGGCCTTCCTTCAACTGCATGAGCATGGTGTATGACGATAAAACATGACCGTCCGGGTAATCCGAGTAAAGATTTCCATCCAGGAAGAAATGCTGTGCTATCCCGCCAAACCATTCAGTTGGTAATGGTCTCACGGCGTTTGGGTTGTGGAAAATCTGAAGTTCATCGGACCAGAATTCCATGTACTCAGGTTCGGAAATATTCACTGAGAATGGTGTTCCCATCACCGCGTTCGGATCAGGATTATGCATCTGCCCGACACGATAGTAGTGATGTTTATCTGCGCCAAAACCAGCAACTACGCCCATGCGGTCTAATTTCGCTATCGTCCCCGCGTTGGAAAACAGAACTGCTGAAACATGCTCCGCGCCAGGCTGATCGAAGAAGCCCGAAGGAATTACCTTTTCCCTGTACACATGTGTTGCAGCCTTTGTGGGTACCAATACTGGATGACCATCACGATCCTCCCAAGTCAGTCGACGGCCATAGAGGTACAACCACAACGCGGATTGGGTATAGACCATCGAGCCGATTTCCCCTTTTTCGGCCGGCTTGTGGAAATCCGCAATAGCAAGGATAAAAGGCTTATCTGAAGCGGGATCAAGTTCCCAGTAATGCTTGCCGTCCTTGTTCGTTTTCCGAATCTTGCTTACCAAGCTCGACCCGTACTTCATCGGCATATAGCCCGAGAGGAATTCAGCTCGTTCCTCAGGTGTCTTTGGCTCAGGATGGGAGGCAAGAGGCCCCATGGTTGATGGAGCTGCTGTGGTGGCCTCTACAGTGAACGAAATCGCCGGGGCGAAACAACCGAAATCCGGTGCTTCAAGTTGTTCGACATCAAATCCGAGTTCCCGGAATGCCGCCCATAGGAAAAGTTCCCATAGACGTTGATCAAACTGATTCTGTTGAAACTCCTTAACAAAATGCGGATCACTCGGCGCCAACCAAGGCCCGATTTCGCGCACAACTGCCCTGGCGGGTGCGCGGCCGGGGCGCTCTACAAGCTCTTTGAAATATGGATGAAGCGATTCGGGGTTAACTTCAGCCCCAACGGTCAGCAGGTCATAAGGGGCATTGGGCTCATCTCCCTGCACCGCCGCTTCGGTAACGTTCTCGCTTTTAACGGTGTCGGCGATCGCTAAGCGTAGCTGCGCCATTGCCTGTCGTTCCGTAGAAAAGTCAGTTTCGATCTTGATTGCTCGAAAACGCCCAACCCGGTCCCGCGCAAGCATCACCCAGCCAAAATCATCGTCGACCAGGTCTCTGATCACAGCGCCAATAACAGTCTCATCCAAATCAGACCAATAGGACAGCTCCTCCGAGTAGAGCCGAGTCATAGATTGACGCGTCCCAAGAGCGTAAAGATCGAAACGGGCCTGGCTTAGAGCCTTTGTCATCTCGTAAGTTCCGCTTCAGCCTATTGTCAGTTTCCTACGCCATGATATCCTCTGTCTGTCAACCAGTCCTTTAAACTTGCTTGTGGGGGCAGGTTTCTCGGTCTTTTGCGGAAAAGCAATTCCCGTATCCTTCGTGATGTTGGCCGGGCGCTGGCCGCCGACATCCGTTTTCTCGTCTTATGTCGAAGACGCTTCCATGTTACTTACGGACCTACCGCAAGCGGGCTGGGCTGACTCAATGGCAGTTGGCCCATTTGCTCGGTTTGCCGCAGGATACCGCCATATCAAAACTTGAGAGGCGGCGGCGCATGCCGTCGCTGGAGGTGGCTTTCGGCTGTCAGGCGGTTTTCGGCGTGCCGGCGGATCGCATTTTCCCCGGTGTCATGGAAGAGGCCAGGGCCAATGTGGCCACCCGCGCCCGCCAACACCGATTATCAGATTCAATACCATCCTATGACTCAAGTGAGTAATGGGTTCGAGCGCGTCATGGCGCTGTCCATGGCCTCGGGCCGAGTGGGGTTTGTGGTGCTCGAAGGCCCGCATTTCGCCATCGACTGGGGCGTCATGGATTTGCGGGGCAAGTCCGAGCAGGCGGTCATCGATATGATTGCCGACAAGATCGCCTGGTTTCTGCCCGACGTGCTGATCCTGGAGAACCCCAAGGACAAGAGTTGCCGCAAGGGTGATACATCCAAGGCGCTGATCAAGCGCGTCGAGAAACAGGCCAGTCTTCGGTCCATAGAGGTTCGCTTCGTCGCCCGCGCGGTGGCCAACCGGTTCTTTTACATCGACGGCAAGGTCAACAAGGACAAGATCGCCAGCGTCATCCTCCAGCAGCTCCCGGAACTGGGCCGCGCGCCTACGAAGCGCCACCCCTGGGACCCGGAACGATTCCGCATGGCCATGTTCGAGGCCGCCGGCTACGCCCTCGCCTACTACAAGAGCCAGGAAATGTGATCCCCCGCCGTCCTCCTCCGACTGCCGCGCTCGAATGGGTCGAGCGTGGCAAAACGCAGGAGGACTGCAATGGACGACAAACAGCGCGCGGAACGTATCCGCACCCTCAACGACCGGCTGCGCTATCACCACCAGGGCGGCAAGGTCATGCTCACCAGCGGCATCGCTGCCCTGGACCTGGGAATCCAGACCCGCATCCTGACGGCGGTCGCCCGGTTCAATGACTTCAACGGGGACAACGACCCCTACGGCGAACACGATTGTGCCGTCATGAAGGTCGAGGACCACAAGATCATTTGGAAAATCGACTACTACGACAAGACCATGACCTGGGGTTCCGAAGACCCCGCCGATCCCGCCAAGACCACCCGCGTCCTGACGGTCATGTTGGCGGCGGAGTACTGATGGCGCGGCGAGGGAGGACGCGACATGTCCGACAAGGAACTCAAGAATCCGCCGGTTCGGTCCCGTTCCATACCGGTGGACCGCGATGTTCTTCTCAAGCTCATGAAGGCGACGGTCGAGACGTACATCGAAATGGACACCCGGGCGCGGATTTATGGCCACGCACGACCCAATAACCTGACCATCGCCGTCCGTGACCGGAAAAACAGGACGGTCACGATCTACGATCCCTCGGATGCCCAAGGCATCCTCATCGTTCCCGATTTCGACAAGGAGCCGAGCGAATAACCAACTTCACCCCGCCGCCATGGCGGGGTTTTCTTTGATCGGTGAAAAACCTTGCCCGCCGAGTTCAGAGCAATATATCCTACTGAGTAGGACAATTTCCCATCCGTTTCCTGGGAGGCCCCCATGGGCATGGTCAAGAAAAGCATCTCCGTGACGGACCAGCAAAACAGCTGGATCAAGGCGCAGATCGAAACCGGGCGCTATGGCAACGAGAGCGAGGTCATCCGCGACCTGATCCGCGAACGCCAATCGCGCGAGCAGGAAACCCCGGCGGAAATAGAGGCCATCCGCGCCGCGCTGATCGAGGCCGAACAAAGCGTCAAGCAAAACGGATACAGCGACAAATCCATCGACGACATCTGGCAGGAAGCCAGCGCGCGCTTCAGGGCCGGTCGTGGCTGACTACGTCCTCTCCCCGAGGGCGGAACAGGACCTGCTGAATATCGCCCTCTACGGCCTGGAGCATTTCGGCGCCGCGCAATCGGAACGCTACCGCGACAAGCTGAAAAAGCGTTTCCAGGAAATCGCAGAAAACCCGCAGCATTTTCCCGCCGTGGATTACATCCGCCAACGCTACCGCCGAAGCGTCTGCGGTTCGCATGCAATTTACTTCCAGTTGACAGATCCCGCGAATGTGAACCGCCTCATAGACTTTGAGCCGATTGTAAGGTTAGTATCGGCCCCATACGCGAGTTGCGCGAGGGGATATTAGCGGTGCGTGTCAAGCTGTTACTGTTCGTCCTGGTCTTGATCACGGCCACTGGAAGTGTTGCCCAGGCCGAGAAGCGGGTGGCATTGGTGATCGGGAACGATACCTACAAAACGCTGCCGAGTTTGAGCAACGCTGGCAACGACGCCCGGGCCGTCACCAAGAAACTCAAGGCGATTGGGTTCAAGGTGATTAACGGGATCAACGTCGACCGCACCACCTTCTTCCGCCGCAAAACCGAGTTCGAGAACGAATTGCACGATGCCCAGGTGGCCTTGGTCTACTATGCCGGGCACGGCATCCAAGATGGCCGGGGCACGAATTGGTTGATACCATCGGACAGCAACATCCTAGTGGAGTCTGACCTACAAGCATGGGGTGTTAATGCCCAGGAGCTTCTGTCCTCCATGCAGTATACAGAAACCCCCACCAATATCTTGATCCTCGATGCCTGCCGCGACAATCCTCTGCCCAAGCGCACCCGATCTGCGGCCAAGGGGCTGCGCACCCTCGAAATGAAGGGCAATGAGCAGAGCATAATTGTTGTGTATGCGGCGGCTCCCGGGCAGGTTGCGCAAGATGGCCCTGAGGGGGGCAACGGCATCTTTACGCGCGCGCTGCTTGCCTACATGGATAAGCCAGGGCTCACCTTGGAGCAGGTGTTTAAGCGGACTACCGCGAAAGTGCTAGCCGATACCAAAGGCAACCAGCGGCCATGGCGCGAGGGGTCGGTACCGCACGACTTCTATTTCGTGCCCAAAGGGTCGAAGGTTACAGTGGAACCGCCAGCGGGACCAGACCCGGAGACGGTCTTGTGGCAGACTGCAGAAGGTCTCGGGACGAAGGCAGCCTTTGAAGCGTACCTGAAGGACTACCCAACGGGTCGCTACGCGAGCGCGGCAAAGCTGAAATTAACGGCGTTGACGCCGGCCCCCACACCTAAGCCCATGCCTTCTGCGACAGGGGAGCCACCGCCCGAAACATCCGGTATCCAGGCATTTTCGAAAACCATGTATGTGCGGAGCTCTGGCAAAGTAAATGTGCGGACCGGTCCCGGCGCCAACCATAGTAAAATCTTTGTTCTCGATACCGGTGACAAGGTTGAGGTTACGGGGCAAGACCGGGAGTCTGGCTGGTATCGCGTATCGCTGGCTGGTGGAGTGGTGGGGTTTGTGCATGGGGAGCTGCTGCAAGAAAAGCGAGCAAATTCAGAGCCTGTTGCCGTGAACTTCGCTAAGGGCGCTCCAGGTTCGGTATTCAGAGACTGCGCAGGTTGCCCTGAAATGGTCATTATTCCGTCTGGACAATTTCGTATGGGTGACAATTTTGGAGGCGGGCATAGCAGCGAAAAGCCCACACATCTAGTTACAATTGATTATGCGTTCGCGGTAGGTAAGTTTGAGGTCACGCAGGCTGAATGGCGCGCAGTGATGGGAAATAACCCGAGTCGGTTCAAACATGACCAAAATCCTGTTGAAAATGTCTCATGGGATGACGCGCAATCGTTTGTGCAAAAACTTAGCCAGCGTACTGGCCAGCAATATCGCCTATTGAGTGAATCAGAATGGGAGTATGTAGCCAGAGGGTATACGCACTTTAAATACTCGTGCGGGAACGCCGATCGGTGCTTGGAAAGTGTTGCTTGGTACGATCGTAATAGCGGGAAAAAGACTCATCCTGTAGGAACAAAACTCGCGAACTCTTTCGGTGTACATGATATGCATGGTAACGTTTGGGAATGGGTCGAGGACTGCTATAGCCAAAATTACGCTGGGAAGCTAACTGACGGTAGCGCACGTAAGACCGGTAAATGCTCTAGTCACATCATGCGGGGAGGCTCTTGGTTTAACATTCCCCGAGATATCCGCGCCGCGAACCGAAACTGGCGATCAGCCAGCCGCAAAGTCGATGTCGGCACAACTGGTTTCCGCGTTGCTACGACCGTTTTGCGTTAACGTGATATTTAGGAGTGAAATTCCGGTGCGGTGAAGAGTACAACTTGCGAAATTTGGTTTTTCGATAAAGGGAATTACTCGACGCGCTCCGCACAAGTACCATCATCGATCGTAAAGGTATACGTAGCGATTACTACAGATCACCTGCGCTCGACAGAGCGTCGGTCGTGTCGTTCCGGAAAACAGTGAGCCGCTGGCTCGCCCAAATAAGACGGACGCTCTCGATAAACGACAGCTCATCTTCGATACGTTTACAAACCTGATTCCAATTTGCCATACCTTGCTCCGAAAAAAAACGACTTTCAATCACACACAAATCTACTTGTCGACGGCTTCGCTCGCGGCAAGAGCGCTGCCCAGGAGGGCCGCGACACCGGCCGACAGAAAGATCCAGGCGGAAAAACCCATCCACCCGGTATTCAACCAAAACCACTCGGCGGCATTTCCAGTGATTGCTGGTGCGCCAATATAGACTGCGAGGTTAAATGAGAAAAACAGGAGCAGCCGGAACCATGTCTTTGCAATTCTTTCGCCGATCGAGGTCCCGGATCGCAGAAACAGATTCAGGAAAAACACTACAGCCAGGGTAACGGCGAAAGCCCATCCTGTTACCTTGCCTGTCTTGGTCGCAAACGCTGCTTGAACCAGGCCCGACAGCGCAGCACTTGCCTCGGGATCCGACAGCCCCTCCCACGCCACCAGATAGATGTTCCGAAAACCCGTGCCCGGAATCGCCGCTTTCAAGCCCTCGAGGATATGGTGAAAGCTTGTCCGGTAGGTGAGGAACAGGAAGCTGTCGATACGGAACTCGGTTCCGGCAAGAGCAGGGATGGCAACGCTCTCCACCTCAGGGATTCTCGCCAGATCCCTGACCGCGCTGGTAACCGAGCGTGTGACGTTGGCGGCCAGCTTTTTTCGTGATGCTTCCGAATAGTCGGAATGGCGGGAAATGAACAGTGGAAGAATCGCGACATGACGAATTCCCCTCTTTCGAATCACCGAGTCGACGGGTGTCTCGACGATAAAGGGCCGGCAGTGCTCATAGAGAATATCCCGTCCGTTCCTGATCCGAAGTTTGTCATCGGTGGTGACCGAGGCGGTGCAGACTCCCTTGCGACCGGCTTCATCCTCCAGGCGGTTCAAGCGTTTCCATATCATGCTGAGCATGGGTTCGGCTTGCGGATCCTCTGCCACGTACCTAAGGAAGCTGGTCAGCAAGGAGTTGTGTTCAACGATCCGCCACTTTCCCCGTTCGTACTCTGGATCAACCAAGGCGGAAACGAGAATCGCATCGTAGGCGCGAACAACATCATTGGATGTCGGATTGAAAAGGTCGCCGTTGACACCGACCACGGGGATGCCTGGCTTTGCATCACCACCGCCGAGTGATGCCACCGTTACATTCTTACCTTTTTCTAGGCTGCCAACACCGGATTCCAGATCCCACACGCTCCAAGCTAAAACAGCCAGGGCGATCACAATGGTTGCCGGAATGGCTATGAAGAGTGCCTGTTTCAAACTGGACTTCCATCACTGATGCAACAACAGGTTGATCTTAAGCCAGGGATCGGGACGATGGAAGCTCACACTGTTTCACGCTGGCGTTTCTGGCAAACGTTGGCCTCGATGGCGCCGCCGGGATTTTGTGGTATCCTAGGGCCATCATGACCAAGCTATTGGAACAGGCCATCGCGCAGGCCAAGAAGCTCCCCGAGGCGCGCCAAGACGAGGCGGCGCGGGTGTTGCTGGACGTGGTCTCGCAGGACCCGGACGACATCCACCTGAGCGAGGCGCAACTGCGGGACCTTGCCCGCCGGCTCGCCGATCCCCATGACCGTTTCGCCAGCGACCAGGAAGTCGCGGCCGCCTATCAACGCATGGGCGTATGAAGGTCCGGGACTGAGGTTTTAGTCAGTCGCTTAGCAATCGCAGCGATGGCTGCAAAGAACGATCAGGCTGCGACAGCGATATCGATGATCTGAGCAAACGATCTCGACCGGTTTGCGGGGCATTCCCTTGATTGGCGGACACTTCGTGCAGGCGCGGTGATCGGAAGGAATCGTCTTGTAGGCTTTTCCAGGGTGGCGTTTACTCCCTCCGCTACGGACCCAAAATATCTCCTCGTGCCATACCGCGTTGCGTACATAGCCATATCCCATGGCGTTGGATTGCGAGCCGTGGTGCGGTGCCGTTGCAATCAATGGCCGGGGGCCTCTGTATCGAGGCAAATGGAATGCCGCAGAGTATTTATTGCCCGCCCCAAGTGGGGAATCGCCGCAGAATAGTACGGACGGGCTGTAATCGCGATCGGGCCTGCTCGGCGCATAGAAAACAAGACTTTGCTCGTTTCGTTCGGTCAGCCTGACATATTGGCACATCATCAAATTCAGTGAGGGTGGTTGCGACTGTTCAACCGCATTGATTGGGATCAGCAACCCGGGCTCGCCGCCCGAGGCTATGCCGGTTTTTGCGTATTCTCCATAATCGAACCAGCGGACCTTGACATTGTGTTTGATGGCGGAACGGGCGATCTCCCGGATAATGTCAACAGTATTGATGAGGTTGAGCCAGTAGTTGCCCAGGACTTCTCCAATCCTGCGATTTTTGAGTATGTAACGGACGCGACGTTTGGCGGATTCGAGTGCCTTTTGGGCCTCTGGATCTTGTTCCAGGATTTCACGAACCCGGCCTCGGAGAACGATCATCCACGCGGGTTCCGACACCCGGTCCGGATCGAATTCTCGAAGCTCATCTTCCTCCGGGTCCCATTCCGTATCGCGCTCTCGGTCCCGCAGCAAGCTAGCTAGATTCTCCTGTTGTCGCGCCAGCAGATTGTCGAACAAATGCTCGTCGATCTGCTCTTCAGTTTCCGCTTTGTCGAGTTCCTCGGCGACTTCCTTGAGTTCTGAAACCAGTTGATCGGCCAGTCTACTCGGGTCATCGAAAACCGAACGCACCACGGGCTGCCAAGCGCCAGGCAGCCAGAATTGCCGTATCAGCGGGGCCGACGCCGTGTGCGTATTTTTCCACCTTTCCAATATCTCTTTGAACCCGCCGGCATGGTCGATATCGGCATGGGTGCAAACGGCAATGTCGATCCACTGTATCTCCGGAAAATGTTTTGTTAGGGCGCGCTGCAAGGTGCCCGATCCATATCCGCCGTCAACCATGATCGTTTTCTCGCCAGTCTGAAGGAGGAAGGAATCTCCCGCGACCGGCAGTGCAATGAATCGTCGCATTGGCATTTTCCCGAAGTTCGCTTTCGATCGAGTTTATGGAGAACAGGATGCGGATACAACACGTTCCACCTGTATCCCCATATTTGTCGATTCCCGATCCGCATCCATAGATCAACATAGCCGTCCACCCCGGAACATTTCCGGCAAATCACTTTCCACGACATGCCTCATCATGACTGACTCGGCATCATCACCCCACGTTTTTACCCCAAAGCCCTGTTTTCGCCCCTTTGCGCTTTTTGCACCGTCATCGCTGACGGCACAAAAAGGCGCAAACCAACACGGCTCTTGACCTACTCGGTAAACGGGTCTGGAATCAATACTGCCTATGAGGGGGGGAACAAAAATGGAACTATTATTCAAGCGGGATCAGACGCTCAGCACGGCCGGAAAGGTGAAGTTCAAACTGTGGGGGAAGGTTGAATTGGACGATGATGAAAAGGAGATCGTCAGACGGTACCGATTCGATCAAGCCATCCTGATCGATGCGTTCCAGCCCTTGCTGATCCGAAGAGCGGCGCTGATCGGCGTCGGGATCTTCATTGTCGGTGGCGGAATCCTGAGCACCATGTTCGATTCAGGGGCCGGCTTCTTTTTCGGGGCGCTTGCCGGCGGCGCCGCCGGGTACTGGCACTACCACCAGAAACCTGCGACAGCATCATCGAGCTAGCGCGCAAGGAGGCGTGGCTGGGCGTCATCACCAGCTTCCTGCGGCAGGTCATGGAGAGTGCCAAGCATTGGGACGGAACCGAACGCAACACCATCGAGGCTCTGCCCAAGGACGAGGCAAAGCTGGTCATGATCAAGGGGCTGAAGCAACTCTGATGCCGCTTCATTTCGCCGCGCGGATGCATGCCTTCGTCAACGGGCTGTTCGGCCCGGATGATGTGGCGGAAACGCGGGCGCTCCATGACAAGGCGTCGGCGCTGTTTAAGAAGCACGATCTGGCATCCGACGAGGGCCGGGAGGATTTCGCCGTAGCCCTTGGCGTCGAGGTGCTGGAGACCTACGGCCTGCCCCGCGACCATCCGCAGGCGGAACCGGTGCTGCGACTCGTTTTCCGGCTGCTGGACTACGAAGGCCTGTTCGTTCTGCCCCGCGTCGATTGGAGCGACCGGCATTCGGTCTCCCAGCTCTGGGAAATACGCGACCGACTGAACGAACAGCGCAGGATTGTCGAGGACCTAGGCAAAACCCGCGAGCTGCTGCGCCTCGCCATCGTCGCTTGTCTGGGGCCGCTCTACGATGCCGTTCCCGCCCTCCTAGAGACTCACAGCGACGGCAACGGCATTTCGGTCCCCACCGATCTTGTCCGCAATGCCGCCAACCTTGGCCCGGTCACCGAGCGCATCATGGGCGTTCCGTTCGACGACGAACTGGAACGGGCCGGCCTGTTCGCCCGCCACCGCTGGCGGCTGGAACGCAACCTGATCGCCGCATCGGGTGGTAATCCCGAGGACCCCAAGGGCTTCACCCGGGCAGCCAAACTTCCGGGCAAGTCGGATATCAGGGATCCCATGGAACTCATGGAAACCTATCTCGGCGGCACGCCCATCGGGGATTTGTTCGGCCAGCGCATGGTCTTCACCATCCCCACGGCCGCGCGGTTCGAACACCACCACATCGTCGCTGGCTCGGGCCACGGCAAGACGCAGACCCTGCAATACCTGATCAGCGAGGACCTGGACGCGGTGGCGCGGGGCGAGCGCTCCGTCGTCGTCATGGACAGCCAGGGGGATTTGATCCGCAACATCTCCCGTCTGGCCGACTTCGCCTCCGGCGGTCCCTTGCATGACCGCATCGTCATCATCGATCCCACCGATGTGGAATGGCCGGTGTCGCTGAATCTGTTCGACGTGGGCATCGAGCGCCTTTCGGGCTATCCGCCGCTGGAACGCGAACGGCTCACAAATTCCATCCTGGAACTCTACGACTTCGTGCTCGGGTCCCTCCTGGCGGCCGAAATGACGCAGAAACAGAACGTCATCTTCCGCTACGTCACCCGCCTCATGCTCCACATCCCAGACGCCACCATCCACACGCTACGCGACCTCATGGAGCCGGACAGCGAGGTGAAGTTCGCCGAACATATCGCCAAGCTCCAGGGCACCGCGCGGCACTTTTTCGAGACCGAATTCGCCTCCAAGGAATTCGAGCAGACCAAGAAACAGGTGCTGCGCCGCCTGTGGGGCATCCTGGAGAACCAGACCTTCGAGCGCATGTTCTCCCACCCGCGCTCCAAGCTCGACCTGTTCGCCGAGATGAACGCCGGCAAGGTGATCCTCATCAACACGGCCAAGGACCTGCTGAAAGAGACGGGCACGGAGATTTTCGGCCGCTTCTTCATCGCCCTGATCGCCCAGGCCGCCCAGGAGCGCGCCACCCTGCCTGAGCGCGACCGAATGCCGACCATCGTCTACATCGACGAGGCAGCGGACTATTTCGACCGCAACATAGGCATCATTCTGAGCCAAGCGCGAAAATACAACGTCGGCATGGTGCTGGCCCACCAGTACCTGGGACAGCTCGAACCAAAGCTCCAGGAAGCCTTCGCTGCAAACACGTCGATCAAGTTCGCGGGTGGAGTCTCGGCCCGGGACGCCAAGGCGCTCGCCGGTATGCTCGGCTGCGATGCCAGCCTCATTGAGGACCAACCCAAGGGACATTTTGCGGCCTCGGTACGCGGTTTCACGAAAGGCGCGGTGCCGCTGGCGTTCCAGTTTGGCACACTGGAAAAGCGCCCGCGTATGGGCAAGGAAGACCGCGCGGCGCTTCAGGACGCCATGCGGGCCAAGTACGCCATCCACTACACGAAGCTGAACGTTGGCGACAGCCCGACAGAAACGGAAGAAGATGAGCCGCCGGCCCCGGAGAAAGAGCCGCCGCCGGATAGACCGGACGGCCCCGACGTCACCGACACCAGCGCGAAGCCGGAGTGGTAGCCGGCATGGACGTGCCCGATCACCTGGACAGCCTCTCCCGCCGAAAGCGCACCCGCCTCCAGAGCACGGGTAAGCGGGTGACACCCCAAGAGCGAGACATTCTCTGGTTCTCCATTGTCCACCGGCACGGCCCCTTGCCATCTAGCTTCCTCCATGCCTTCTCGAAGAATCTCAGACGGAGCGAAAAAAGGGCCAAAGACCGCCTAACCGATCTTTTCAACGAAGCCCGCACGCCCCACGGCGGTCCTTACCTATCGCGCCCGCTGCAACAGTTCCGCACCATCGATAGCCGCTACAACGACCTGGTCTACGATCTCACCCCGGCTTCGGAAGCTGCTCTGAAGGAACGCGATCTTTGGCACGAAGCAAATGCCAATTCTGCCGGCCCATGGCTCCACCGCTTCATGGTTGCCTGCATAACGGCTTCCATCGAGCTGGCGACGCTCGCCCGCAACAATATCCGGTTCATCCCCCAGGCCGACATCCTCTCTCGGGCGGGCGCCGAACTCCGCTATCCGACGACGATCACCAACCCCAAGACCGGCCGCACCGAAACCCGCGACCTGATCCCCGATGCACTTTTTGGCCTAGAATACCGAAAGGGCGGGCAAAGCTACTACCGCTTTTTCGTGGTCGAAGCCGACCGGGGCACCGAACCAACCACGTCTACCAACTTCAACCGCAAAAGCCACCTGCGCGGCCTGCTGCAATACCGCGACTACATCGGCAACGGCCGCTACCGGAAGCACCTTGGCCTGAAATCCAGCCTTCTGGCTCTCAACGTGCTGACCGAAGCGACCAAGATGAAAAAGATGATGGCACTGACCGAACGCATCTCGGGATCGGCTGGCAACAGCTATATGCTTTACCGCACCGTGGATGCATTTGGTCTCGCCTTCAAACCACCGAAGCCGATGCCGGAGTTGTTGGAAGGGCCGTGGAAGCGGGCGGGAAAGGCGGATTTTGGGATTGATCGCCCATGAGAGCACTTAATGCGAATAGGTAAAGGCGACTAGCTCGCTTTTGATGTATGTTTCCTATATATTGTGTGCACGATCCGATTCGTACCTACATACAGAGGGAAACTACGAATGGCAGGTGGATACGCCCACATGACGGCTGCGGCTGAAGCATTGGGCAGACTTAAAAAGGCTAAGATACTCAAGAGAGACGACCGACGCGCGTTGAAGCAACTCAGGCCCGTGGTCGAGGTCGGCGCCATTTCGCCGGACTATCCCTACATGGGTGGGCAGGCGGTCTGGGCCGACCGGATGCACTATCAGCATACCGGCGAGGTCATCCGCAACGGGGTCCGGATCGTCCGCACTTACCGGATGGGTGAACGTCGACGCAACTACTGCCTCGCCTGGCTCTTCGGGTACGCCGCCCATGTGGCGACCGACCTCACCATCCACCCCGTCGTCGAAGGCATCGTGGGTCCCTACGCGGAAAACAAGAAGCGACACCGCGTTTGCGAAATGCATCAGGATGCCTACATCTGGGCGAAGCGGGACCTGGGTGACATCGGCGTCGTCAATGCATTGAACAGGTGCATCGGGGATTGCACGAACAGCAAGGGCAACCTGCGCCGCGCCATCAGGGATCTGTGGCGGGACATGCTCCGGAAGACCTACGGGCCCGATTTCGAGGCTCCAGTACCGGAGTTCGATGCCTGGAACAGCGGGTTCCGGCGGATCGTCGAATTCGCCGCCGAGTTGGGAACCATGGTGGCGATCACCCGTCATCTTCTGGAAGATCAGGGTATCGTCTACCCGAAACCCGATTCGGTGGAGGACGAATTCATTCTCGACCTTTCCACTCCCGAAGGTGCCGTGCACTACGATGCCGTATTCGAACGCGCTGTTGAGTCCATCCTGGAGATTTGGGCGACCATGGGAGAGGCCCTGTACACAAACCCGAAGAAACAGCGCGAAGCCATCCTCGCTGCCATTCCCGACGGCAATTTGGATACGGGCAGGGATTTGGCCAAAGACAGGTATATTTATTGGAGGCAGGCATGAGGCTGATGCCCCGTATCGGGACTGTCCTTTCCATTACAGGCATGTTGTTCCTGACATCCTGCGCCCTGCCAATGCGGGACTCCCACGAAGTGGATATGCACAATCTGGACTCCCAGTTGCAGTATGTTGCGGTGGCCGTGGCGGACCTGGAGGGCGACCCCGAGGTCCCAGACGATCTCTCGGGCCAAGCGTTGCTCCACGAAGCCACGAACATCAACCCCAGCCTCTTGAACCCGTTCGATGGCTACTTCCTGGATGCACGCCTCGCCGACGGCTACAGCTCGGTTCTGGTCTGCGACAAGAAAAGGAGGACGGCGTTGACCGAAGACGCGGGGTGCACAGCGACGCGGACAGACGCCAAATTCTGGAGGGACAGCCCCGGAACGCCCTGCGAGTTTTCTCTGAACCTAACCGATGCCTGCAAAGGTCAATAGGTGCCGCAACCGGATACGACGAAGGGGGGCAGTGGCCACCGCCCCCCTTCCTCCCGATCAAGGGAGTGTCGTTGGGTTATCTCCTGGATGCCAGGTCCTCAAGGTGCGCGACCACCTCGTCGTATACCCAGCCGATCCGGTTGTTGCCGAGTCTCACCCGCTTGGGCCACTGCCCGGCCTTTTCCAGCCGGAGGATATGTTGCCGAGAATAGGGCTGCATGGTCTTGAGCACCTTCCAATCGATGATCCTCATCGCGTATACTCCCATATAGGGAGCATCGCGATGCCCCAAGGTTGACAGCGCCCCGGGCGGGGGAAGGATAGCAGTTTCTACGAAATTCGAGGAGAGTATGTCAGATGACAACCGCCCCTCGGGGCAAGCGCATCATTTGCCGGCGGTTGGATTCATCCGTTCCTTCCGATTTTCACTTGCCAGATGCACAAGATCGATGGCAGTATGTTCCCTTAATGTTCCTATTTTTCGCTTGACCAGAGCAGCTGACGCAGGCATTCTGTGACTCACAGTGCTGCAGTTTGCAGCAATTGCCCCGCTCCTCGTTTAGGGGAAGAAATTGGCAGCCAAACATCGCGTCACAATCAATCTTGAGGACCGGGAATACGGGGTCTTGTCTGAGCTATCCGAAAAGTACCGCGTTTCGTTGGCCTGGATTGGACGGCAGGCAATTATTGAGTTTTTAGAGCGCCATCGCGATCAGGACCTACAGTTGCCTTTCAACTTGGAAGCGCCGAAACGAGGCGGGAGCCAAGGATGACCCAACAAGCTATTCCTGATGTGCAACCCGCTCCGGGCAGTCAGCTTGCCTCCTGGGAGGGATCGCCGCTAGAGGCGCTGGAATCCGGACGTGTAATGGCCCGCGCGTTGGCCGGTAGCACTGACGAAGTTGAACGTCTGGCCCTTGCACGAGCCTTTGGCGCCCGTCTCATTTCGTCATGGTGGCATGTCCTTACGTCCACGTTTGCTTCGCCGCCCGAGCTGCGCGCGCCTCTGAAGCCATTTGATTTGGTGGACCTGCCACAGTCAGCGGAAGCTTTAGCGGAAAGTCTCGGAGACGCCGCTGCCCAGCTGGATGCAGAAACCGCCGCCTATCACATCGGCCTTATCTACACGTCGATGCTTCCACCGGCACATCGCGCTGCCTTCGGGATCTATTACACCCCTCCGAGCTTGACGGCCCGGTTAATCGCCCAGGCTACGAACAGCGGTGTCAATTGGGCCACCTGCCGGGTCCTCGACCCCGCTTGCGGCGGCGGCGCGTTCCTTGCGCCTGTTGCCCGTCGTATCCTCGACGAACTGACGGATTGTAGCCCGCGCATCCTCATCGAAAACATCGCCAACCGCCTGCACGGGTACGAGATCGATCCTTTTGGCGCCTGGCTTTCCCAGGTTGCGCTGGATGCCGTACTGCTCCACATAACGCACATGACCGGCTGCCAGCTTCCGGTTGTCGTCACTGTCTGCGATAGCCTCCAAAAAACTCCGCCCCGCGAACTGTTTGATCTCACCATCGGCAACCCACCCTATGGCCGCGTCCGGCTCGATCCCGAGGCTCGAAACCGCTTCAAGCGGAGCCTGTTCGGCCATGCTAATCTCTATGGCCTGTTCACCGACATGGCGCTTCGCCATACCCGCGCGGGCGGTGTGATCGCCTATGTGACGCCGACCAGTTTCCTTGCCGGAGAATACTTCAAGAATCTCCGCGCATTGCTCGGCCGTGACGCTCCTCCCGCGACGCTGGACTTCGTTTCTGTCCGTACGGGCGTCTTCGACGACGTACAGCAAGAAACTCTACTAGCAACATACAAGCGAGACGCCGCTCCAGCTTCCGTGACGGTTCACGAAGTTACACCCGTGAACGGCTCTGGACTAGCAATCGAGGATGTTGGCGCTTTCGAGCTGCCTTCTGATGCCTCCAAGCCTTGGATTCTTCCACGCAACGCCCGGCAGGCACCGCTCGTCGCCACGTTGTCCCGGATGACACACCGGCTTGCGGATTGGGGCTATACTGTCAGCACAGGGCCGCTTGTCTGGAACCGCTTCAAGGACCAGCTTGCCCTGCGCCCGGGCAAGAGGCGATACCCGCTCATTTGGGCGGAAGCCGTCATGTCGGATGGCCGGTTTATTTGGCGCGCAGAGCGTCGAAATCACACACCGTGGTTTGAGACGAAAAAAGGTGACGACTGGCTCGTTACCAACAGTTTGTGCGTGCTGCTACAGCGCACAACGGCCAAGGAACAAAACCGCCGTCTCATCGCCGCTGCGCTTCCCGCCGACTTCCTCGCAAAACACGGCGCCGTCGTCATCGAAAACCACCTGAACATGCTACGGCCAATCACTGAGAAACCGCCGGTCTCGGTTGAAACACTTGCGGCGTTCCTCAACAGCGCCGCCGCCGACCATGCCTTCCGCTGTGTCAGTGGCAGCGTCGCCGTATCCGCCTATGAGATGGAATCCCTACCCCTGCCCGCACCTGGGGATCTTCAGGCACTGACCCGTCTCGTCCAAAACAGGGTCAGCCGGACGCGTATCGAAGTAGCCTGCGCAAAGCTCTATGAAGGAGCCGCCTGAGCTATGCCGCAGCTCCCGCGCTACGTTTCCCGCGACTTGGTGGCCGAGCGACTGCCCCTTATCTTTCCAGAGGGAACGCCGAACCGGATTTATTGTATTCGGGAATTGGCCGCCAGTACCGTCTTCGCGATTCTCTACATAGGGGCTGTCGAGGGTACTGGGCGCTTTCTCGGACCTGTCCACGTGTACCGTATGACGGAGGAGCAGGCCGCGCAGTCCGACGAAACAGCGCGCCTCCACTATGCAAGCGCGGTACTCAAGAAACAGTACGATGCGCAAGGCACTCGTTGGTATGCCGACAACACACGCGAACCGATCCGCGACGAGACTTTACGCGAGGGTTTGATCGCCATCGGAGCGGTTGTTGCCCGCACCGATCTGCCAACGACTTCCGGCAAGCCGCGCTATGCGCTCAAGCCTGAATTCGCGGCGCTGTTCGATCCCGCCCTAGACGGTCAGGCGCTGGAAGATGCGATTGCCACGTTCCAGGAAAGGAACCTATCCAAGGGCGCACTGGCCCGCGTTTCGATCATGCGCGCTGGCGCTGCTGCCGGAGCGAGCGGTATTCTCGTCACATTCCCCAACAAGGAAACCCGACAGCTTGCACCGGGTCCCAGTTCGGTGATTTCTCAGGCCGTCATCGAGGTTTTCGCGATCCAATTTCTCATGAATCCCGCAGTATTGTGGCTCAGCGAAAGCGGCAACAAGGTGGTCGCACGCGACGACTCGCTCGCCGCCGCCATTGGCCTTAAGATCGAGGCAGACAAGAATCTCCCCGACATCATCCTTGCCGATCTCGGCCCTGCCGAGCCGCTCATTGTTTTCATCGAAGTCGTCGCGACCGACGGGGCCATCACGCCACGCCGTCGAGAAGCCCTGCTTGTGCTTACTGACGAAGCAGGTTTTTCACGCGACCAAGTGGCGTTCCTGACTGCCTATCAGGATCGTGAATCAGCCGGGTTCCGCAAAACGGTCTCTGGCCTCGCATGGGGCTCCTTTGCGTGGTTCGTTTCAGAGCCTGACAAGATCATCATTCTTCGAGACGGTGTGAGTAGCCCCGCCCGTCTTGCTGACCTTTCAACGACAATTACGAAATTGCTCATCTGAAGAAAAGTACTATCCGTTGTTTCTTTAGGGAATAGCGGGTAAAATTCTACCCCTAACACGCGTTGGTTATATTGGTTTGACCTGCTCCCCAAGGAGTCCGCGTTTATAGGTTAGCTCTGTTCAGGTTTTGGTCTCCAAATGACCGTTTAGCATATTCTTTGGGCGTCATGCCAGCGAGGCTTGAATGCGGCCTATTCTGATTATAGTCGTCGCGCCATGCCGCTATCATGCGGCAGGCATGGCGCAGAGACGGAAACAGGTGTTCGTTCAAACATTCCTCCCGCATTCTTCCATTAAAGCTTTCTACCAGGCCATTCTGCATTGGCTTTCCGGGCGCGATATAATGCCATTCCACCTGGCGGTCTTCTTGCCACTTGAGCAGAGCATTTGAGGTTAGTTCGGTGCCATTATCGCTGACCACCATGCAAGGATAGCCCCGTAGTTCGGCGATCCGGTCCAGTTCACGCACGACACGCTGGCCACCAATCGATGTGTCCACGACGGCAGCCAGGCACTCCCGGCTGAAGTCATCAATGATGTTCAACACGCGGAACCTGCGCCCGTCTTCCAGCGCATCAGACATGAAGTCCAGCGACCATCTTTGGTTCGCTCCTTGTGGGATCGCCATCGGCGTTCGGGTTCCCACTGCACGCTTACGACCACCCCGTTTACGCACCGCGAGCCCTTCCTCGCGGTACAGCCGGTAGAGCTTCTTCCAATTCACCTGCCAGCCTTCACGCTGAAGCAGAATATGCAAACGGCGATAGCCAAAGCGCCTGCGCTCCGATGCCAGTTCCTTCATCCTGGTCCGCAACGCATGATCCGCTGGTCGCGTCGACGCACGCCGATACACACGCGGATCGATCCCTGCCAACGCACAGGCGCGGCGCTGGTTATAGCCTTTGGTATTCATTGCCCAGTCCACAGCGCTCCTCCTCGAACCGGGCTTCAGAAGTTTTTTCCGAGCATTTCCTTGAGCGTTGCCACGTCCAACATCTGCTCGGCCAGCATCTTCTTCAGTTTGGCGTTCTCGGACTCCAACGTTTTCAACCGCCGTGCATCCGAAACCTCCATACCGCCATACTTGGATCGCCACTTGTAGAACGTGGCATCACTGATCCCATGCTTACGGCATAACTCCTTGGCACCCAGACCCGCTTGGTGCTCCTTCAAAATGCCAATAATTTGTTCTTCACTGAAACGGCTTCTCTTCATCATGTATCTCCTATGGTGGAGAACAGACTACCATCAAACCAAGGACTTTTCAGGGGAGCAGGTCAGGTTGATTGTGGAGAGCACCGAGAATGTCTGGACGCAAACTCTCGTTTGCCAATTTCGTCTGTAAATTTGGTGAGCAGAAGGAACTTCTCGATTACGTGGAAGAGATCATCCTTCCTACGTTCACCGACGACACCCTTGTCCGGACCTTCGGTGAGGCGACGGAGTATTTCCTCTACGAGGTAGAACTGAAGCTCCTAGCAGACCAGGGCGACGAACCGATCATTGCAATCACAGGCCGCTTCATTAAGAACACCATCCTGATGAGAACCCAGATCTTCGAAGATGGCGTTGGACTGATCCATGACGAAGAAAAGATGGAGTCCTCTCCCTCCGCATTCTTCATCCTGATCCTCAATAACCACAAGCTTCTCTACTTGCCGGAAACACCCAGCGCTCCCACTTTACAGGTATTCTCTTCAACGATACGGAACTTCCTTACAATTAAACACATGGCGTTCATCGACGAGCTTTTTCAGTCCTTGAAGGAGCGTGGCGAGCGAACCACCAAGAAGAGTCTCTTCGAGGCCCACCCCAAGCCCAAGCTTACGGTTACTTCCCTCGCTTCTCGAACTAGCATCGAGGAATTCCTGAAACGTTACCGTACATTAAAGTCCGTCGAAATCACGGTTCTCAATCCAAACCAGGAAATCGACGGGGCAGCAATATGGCGAAATATTCGAGGAATGAAAGAAGGAATAGGTTCCGATAAGACGAAGCTGGTTCACAGGAATCCGAACGGACTCAAGACCGACGAGGCCGCAACCCAGATTCATGATGCAGCAGCTGCCGGAAATCAGCTGGTAAATCTAGGAGGGGATGACACAGAAGGAAACGTCCTTAAGGGCAACAACGAGCATTTCTCGTATTCCGTCCCAGTGGTGGAAATTCCGGAATCACGAGACGATCTCGCAACAATACTCTATGGGAAACTACAGCATGCGATGGAATCGGGCGCAATCACAATAGACCAACGGGTAAAAGATGTCAGCTCGATTATGGATCGACTGAAACGCCTGTTGCAGTAAGGTTAGTGCCATGGACGACTGGAAAGACGCTCTCTTCCGAGAGGACACCCTATGGGCTGTTTACTGTCAGTCACCTGGACTTAAAGGCCGGTCGTTCAACTGGTACACGGCTATCGGCACCTTCGTCCTCCTGGCGGGTTTCGTCGTCCTTGATCAGTGCTTCTTTGCTCAAGCCACGCCTGTTATCGACTACGCAGCGATAGTTCGATCCTGGGCATCCATCGGTTTTGGTTTCTCATCGGCAATCCTCGGTTTCCTGCTAGCTGGCTTCACGGTGTTCGCCACCATCACTAAGCCCAGGCTGTTCGTTGTTCTGGCTCAGGCCGAAAACGAACTATCCGGACTTTCGGAATTGAAGCATGTGTTCTTCAGCTTCTTGAATGTTTTCTCCCACTATCTGTCATTTCTAACGTTGACCTTACTCATCAACATGGTGGGGGACAAAGGCGGGATTGCGTCGAAGATCGCATCCTTGGTAACGCCTTACGTACCTGCGCTTGACGAATCCATCCCGGTCATTCTGTTTGTCGTGGTCGGAACCTGGATGATCATCCTCGTTCTTAAACTGAAGTCGTTTCTCTGGAGCGTTTATCAGGCTGTTCTGCTTTCCGTGGCCCATGAAGCGCAGAGAATCGGGGACGAAGAAGAGGATTGAATTTGCGGTGCTCGAAGACCTTATAAACTGGACTTAATCAGAATTGTATCAAGTCCCTCAACCGCATCCCGCATCTCCTCCATGTAGCTATGCCGGTTGTAGACTGCCGCGACACCGCTGACAGTCCCTGACACATGGTTCAGCAGCTTCTCCGTCACGTGGATTTGGGTGCCCATGCCGGCCAGCTTTGAGCTGAACGTCCGCCGGAGGTCGTGAAGTGTATACGGAGCCACGTTCTCCAGTCCCTCGTCAAAGGCCTTCTTGGCACTGCTCCAGCCGTTGAAGTATGTGCTGGGCTTGCCGCGTACCTGGGTGGTGCGGGCCGGGAAGAGGAGGTCGCCTTGTTCGGGGATGCCATCCAGGATTTCAGCTGTCTTTTCGCCGTAGGGGAAGGCATGTTCACGGCGGTTCTTGGTTAGGGTGGCCGGGAGGGTGATGATCTTGTGCTCCCTGTCGATCCACTCCCACCGAAGCGCCACGATCTCACCGCGTCGTTGGCCGGTGAGGATCAGGAGGGCGACGATGGGGCCGAAGGGGTATGGAGTTTCCAGGGCGTGCTTGAAAACGGCCGCCAGTTCGTCGTCGCTGAGGACGCGGGAGCGGGATTGGGTGCGGGCCGGCATGCGGAGGTTTTCGAGGGGGCTTCGGTCCAGGTAGCCGTGGCGCACGGCCCAGCGAAAGAAGGCGCGGGCGACGACGAAGGCGTAGTTCTGTTCGGCCGGGGTTTTGCGCAGCTTGTCGATTCGGTTGGTGAGGTCCTGTTTTTTCACGTCGCGGAGCTGGACACGGCCCAGGCGGAAATGGCGGTTGAGGACGCGCTTGTATTCCCTCACCGTCGTCGGCTTGTTCTTCTGCTCGCATTCCGCAATGTACCGGTCCACGGCATCCTGGAAGTTGATGCTTGTGGGGCGCGTCTTCCCCAAGGTATGTTCGGCCAGAAGCTGCCGTGCGGAGGCGCGGGCTTCGGCCAAGCTGATTACGTCGCACTTGCCGATGCTGACCCGCTGCCGGTTGGCGCCGTAGGTTAGGGTGTAGGTCTTGGTGCCGCCCTGGGAGACGCGGACGCCGAAGCCGGGGAGGGATTTGTCGACGTAGGTCGTCTGTCCCTTCTCGGGGGTCTTGAGGCTGCGGACGGTGATATCGGTGAGTGTAACCTTAGGCACGGTTAGGCTCGCTATAGGCTCAGAAAAAGGGTGCGTAGGAGTGGTTCACTATGTTACATCATAAGCGAAACGATCTCATTTTTCCATTGAAAAATAAGGATTTATAAACAAGCGTGTTCAATTATGAGCCGGTGTCGCAGGTAATTCGTAATCAGTAGGTCGGGTGTTCAATTCACCCCTGCGGCACCATTAAAATCAAGGGCTTAGCCGATAGTGGCCAAGCCCTTTTCTGTTCCTGGGTAATCGTATGGGTAACAGGAAAGTGGTTGGTTTTCTACTGGCTTGCGATAGAAACGCGTATTGCGAACTGGAACGAGGGTAGTGCTATAGCGAATAAGTTAGCGGGTCAGCGCGCTAAATTCAGCACCTTAACTATTCTCTTTCTCTTCTCGGAATGAATTGCAAAAAAGCAGTCAGAGGGATCGTTGAGGCGCAGGATCACGATGGGACACGTATTCGAATACTTTGCGACCCCGGACATTTTGAATATCGGATTTGGGTTCCTAATGCAGGAATTCTAATCAAAGCAGAGCCTGTCGAGTGGTGGAACATTTTTTAATTTTCCGCTTCAAAAACAAGTGTCCGAAACGCGGGTTCTCGCCATGCCGCTTCAAAAACCAAAAAATCGCCCCGGGCAGGGGGTGACATGCGCAACCACCTGTTTTCATTGGCGTATATCGGTATATGCCACCAAATCCCGCCATATCCCGGTTACGACAGATTTAAGTGTTCCCTAACACAGTGTCCTCAGGGCCGGACTTCTTCAGGGTCGGTGAATTTCCAAGGTGGTTTCGGCAAGGCCAGTTTAGAGAAAAGGCCATGTTAGAGAATGCCGCTTGGTCGGGGCTGTCTGAGGGAACTCGCCGTCTGAGGGAACTCCTTGGGGGCTCCCCGGGACCTCCCAACAGCCGAGCGCCACAATCTTTTCCACCTATGATATGGCATTCCAGCTAAACCATTACCCTGGATTCACCGATGAGCAGGTCAGGGGGCGCGTATCGACGACTGAACACCCGCAGCAAAGTGGCGTTCCTGGAAAGACGGGGATCCTGCGGAGCCGGCGGGTTGGGTTGGCGGACGGCGACCTGCGTAACAAAATCTGGCGGAGAGAGAGGGATTCGAACCCTCGATACGGTTGCCCGTATACACGCTTTCCAAGCGTGCGCCTTCAGCCACTCGGCCACCTCTCCATCGGGCGGCGAACCTAGCCGAACAAGAACGCCATGGCAAGAGCCCACATCGCTCTGTTCTGCAATCCGGGTAAAATCTTCTGAGAGGACGGCATTTTATCTCGATTTACGGCCGGACCGGCCTGGCCGAGCAGGTCACTTGGTTCGCCCAAAAAAGCCAGGCAACATAGGTTGTGCCACTTGATCCTGGAAATCTTGCAAACGTTTTCCTTCACAATCCGGCACCGCCAGGGCTGAAAATCGTTATTTATTTGAAATAACCTTTTATTTTCTAATCTGCAGCATGGTTGATTTCGCCTTGATTCCAAAACCAAAATAACACCTTATACGAGAAGTATTTCTAAATCTCTCCCAATGATCCTTGTCAACGCAGGAATCGCTTGGTCTGTTAGACTATGTTAATATCTCAGTTTATTCCCTTCGGATATCCACAGACTTCAAGTTGATGGCCAGACAGCGCAAAATACTGGTTGTAGAAGACAGCGCCACGGTGCGCGAACTGATCGGCTCCGCATTGGTCGAGGCCGGATTTTGGCCCATCGTGGCGGGCACCTTCGAAGAAGCCTTGAATATTTATGATGGGTCCGGCGCCGAATTGGTGATCAGCGACCTGATCATGCCGGGGATGGGCGGCGTTGCGGGCATCGGTCTGTTGCGCGGTAAGGACCCCCATGTGGGCATTATCGCCATGTCGGCGGGCTCCTCCTCCGCCGATGCGGATACCTTGTTAGGCTCTGCCCGGCAATTGGGCGCGCATAGCATCCTGAGAAAGCCCTTTCCCAAGGAAAAACTGCTGGCGGCGGTGGAAACCTTGCTCAGCCGGGATTTCGGCAAGAAAAGCCGCCAAAAGCGGGTGTTTCTAATCGAAGATAGCCGCACGGTGGCAAAATTCATCCAGCAGAACCTGGAAAAACATGGGTTTGCCCTCACTTGGGTGACCAGCGTAGAGGAGGCTCTTGCCAACGAGGAGGCGCTGATGGCGGATGTGATCATCAGCGACATTTTCCTGCCGGGCATTGGCGGGATCGAGGGGATTCAAAAAATCGTCAAGGATTGGCCCCATATTCCCGTGGTGGCGATTTCCGGTGGCATGGGGGTGGATAAGCATCGCACCGATGCCCTGAAAGCGGCGCGCGTGGTTGGCGCCGCCGCCGCGTTATCCAAGCCCTTCACGGAACAGCAGTTGGTCGATACGCTGAATAGCGTTCTCTCAGCGCCGGTTTAGGCCCTAAAAGGCAGAGGCGGCATTGCCGGTTTTAAAGGTCCGTTTATCGATCACCAGGATATGCGGAACCAATTCATTCACCAGCCATTCCCGAACGCGCCGGGCTAGGCGTTCTTTGTCCGTATTGTCTTGGGCAATGTCATCCAGGTCCTTCGCCAATCGTATATGTTCCTCGAAATGGCCCTGCATGTTTAAAATTTTTCGTTCCTGCATAAGGGCTTCTTCATTTCGGAAATGGTGTTCGGTATAGGCGACAAGCGCCTTGACCGTATTATCGATCACCGCCGCGCCTTTTTTCTCGTCGACAGCGGCAACCACCAAATTCGCCAAATCGATCAACTGGCGATGTTGGTGATCAATGCTTTCGATTCCGACTTCAAAATCTGTGTCCCATCCGACCATGGGGTTCCTCGGCGTCGACGTGTTTTTCGATTTTTGACCCTACATACTATATACCTAATCGGGCCTACTCGGCTCAAGTTGCATGTTTTTTTTCTGGGGAATTCGGCCATGGGTATCCGGTGCGCGCCGCATATAAGATAAGTCGAAACCACGCATTGCGCGATAATGACGACTTTTCCCGGCCCCTATTGTAGTATTGCGATGCTCAAATGTGGTGCCGCGAGTGAGAGGGGAGCGGTGTCGTGGAGAGATGCGTCGATCTGGCGCCCGCCGGGGTGGTGTGGCCTGATGTCGCGGCGATCCATCCAGAAAGCTTTTCCCCATCGGATAACTGTTGAAAAAGTGCGGACTCCAGGATCCGTATCGTGAAAATCATGCGTCAAAAATCGCTGTCCTTCACCCTGATTTATCCCTTTGTCGCACTGACTCTCATCACAGGCCTTGCCGTCACCATCATTTTTTCGTTTTACACCAAGCAGACTCTGAACACCGTTTCCCGGGATCTTCGATACGAGATCATGGATCGGGTGACCCTGCACCTGGAGCAGTTTTTGGATATCCCGTCGCGCATGAACGCCATTCATGCTCAACTCTTGGCCGACGACCTTTTGGACCCAACTGACCCGGCGGCAATCCAAAGATATTTCTGGCAAACATTGGCGCAGCATCCTTCCGTAAGCAGTATTTATTTCGGCAACATGCAAGGAGGCTTGGCCGGCGCCGGTCGGGAAGCCAAGGATGGCACGCGCTATGTGACCGGCACCGAAGGCTACGCCGCCGGGCGGTGGTCGAAATTCGCCGCCGATGACCAAGGGCGCCAGCAAGGTGAGCTGGTGGGCTTCCCCAATTTCGATGCCCGGCAGCGCCCCTGGTACAAGGCGGCCCAGGCGGCGGATGGCGCGGCGTGGGGCGAGATTTATATCCTGTTTACCGGAGACGATATGGCCTTGGCGCCCAGCCGGGTGGTGCGCCGCCCCGACGGCACCCTGATTGGCGTGGTTGCCACGGATATTTTCCTCTCGCAGATCCATGCCTTTTTGACCCATATCCATCTACAAAATCCTGGCCTGACCTTCATCATGGAGCCCTCCGGCTATCTGGTGGCGTCTTCTGCGGAGGAACCGGTGTTTCGTACCGACGATAAAGGCGGGCCGGTGCAACGGTTAAAGGCGGTGGAAAGCGCTAATCCGGTGATTGCCCGGGTCGCCGGGCTGTTGGCGGAGCAGGAGGAAATCCCCGGGAATGGCACGCCGTTGCATCGGACCGTATCGATTAATGGCGCGCGTCATTTCCTCACCCTTGCACAGTTCGAGGACCCGCGCGGCCTCTCCTTGCGCATCGCCGTTGCCATGCCGGCATCCTCCCTGTTCAAAGATGTGTATGCTGGTCGCCAACAGGCCTTGTTGCTGGTGACCTTGGCGATTCTTGTCACCGTGGCGTTCAGCCTTGCGCTGGCACGCAGCATCACGCGCCCCATTCAAGATTTGCAACATTCTGCGGCTGCGGTGGCGAAGGGGGATTTAAGCCATCGATTGGCTGTCTCCCGACACGATGAGATCGGCGATTTGACCCGCTCTTTCAACGATATGACCGAGCAGCTTCAATCCATGTCCGATGCGCAAGCGCGGCAGGTTGCGGAATTGCGAGAATTGGAGAGTCGCTTCCGCTCCACTTTCGAACAGGCGGCTGTGGGCATGGCCCATGTGGGGATGGATGGCGAATTTCTGCGGGTGAATCAAAAACTCTGTGACATGTTGGGTTACAGCGTCGAAGAATTGAAAGATCTATCCTTTCAGGGGATTACCCATCCCGACGACCTCCCCGCCGATCGGGAGGCCTTGGAAAGGTTTCAACGCAACGAAATCAGTATCCTGTCGAAGGATAAACGGTATTTCCGCAAAGATGGTTCGGTAATCTGGGTCGCGATCACCGTGACGCTGTTTCGGCTACCAGACGGCAGCCCCCATCATTTTATTACGGTGGTGCAGGATATCGATGACCGGATCGCCGCCTTCCGCAGCTTGGAAAAAGCACGCCTGGAAGCGGAGAAGGCGGATATGGCGAAGTCTGAATTTCTCGCCTCTATGAGCCATGACCTGCGCACGCCGCTGAATGCGGTTTTGGGCTATGCGGAGTTTTTGGAGATTGACCCGCGTTGTTCGCTGAATGAAATCCAGATCGAACATGTGGAGAGCATTCTGCACGCGGGGCGCCACCTTTTGTCGCTGGTGAACGATATTCTCGACCTGGCGCAGATCGAAGCCGATAAATTGCAGCTTTTGTTCGAGGATGTGCCCCTGCGCGACATCCTGGATGAATGTATCTCGCTGATAAGACCCGCGGCGGGGAGCCGCAATGTTGCGATTATCGAAGACCTGAACCCTGGCCTGGCTCCGGTTCTTCGGGTCGACCGGCGGCGATTTACCCAATGCATTTTGAACCTGCTGTCCAATGCGGTGAAATACAATAAGCTGGGTGGGTCGATCCGGATCACAGGCACCCCGACCGAAGACGGCGCCTTCCGGATTACCATTACCGACACGGGCATTGGCATTCCCGCCGACAATCAACAAGACGTCTTCAAGATATTCCAGCGTTTCGGGGCCGATCCAACCATTGCCCGGGAAGGCACGGGGATCGGTCTCAGCGTGACCAGGCTTTTGGTGGAACGCATGAATGGCCGGATCGATTTCGAAAGTGTTGAAAATTCCGGCAGCAGCTTTTGGGTGGAAGTCCCCCTGGGCATCGTAAAATCGGCGCAGAAGTCTGCGTGAAACCCCCTTTTAGAGAGGGTTGAGAGGCGGACTTACCCCCGGCCAAGGGCATAGAATTCGGCGTTCGGGCGCATGTTGGTCACATTGGCCATGCGATTGGACAGTCCGAAAAACGCGGAGATGGCCGCGATATCCCATATATCTTCTTCGGTGAAACCATGATCCGCCAAGGCCGCGAGATCGGCATCGCCTACCTTATGGGCCTCTTGCGAGACCTTGACCGCGAAATCCAGCATGGCCTTTTGCCGGTCGGTAATATCTGCCTTGCGATAGTTCACCGCCACCTGATCGGCGATCAGCGGGTTTTTCGCGCGGATGCGCAAAATCGCCCCATGGGCCACAACGCAATATTGGCATTGATTGAGATTGGAGGTGGCCACCACGATCATCTCCCGTTCCGCCTTGGTGAGGTTGCCTGGCTTTTCCATCAGCGCGTCGTGATAGGCGAAAAAGGCGCGGAATTCGTCCGGCCGATAGGCGAGAGCCAAGAACACATTGGGCACGAAGCCGGATTTTTCCTGCACCGCCAGAATGCGCTCCCGGATATCGTCCGGCAGGTCGGCGATGTCGGGAACAGGAAAGCGGCTGATCGGAAGCGCAGAGTCGGTCATGGGGTCGGTCCTTCAAAACAGAGAGCGGTCATGCAATCCAGCGATGCACGCCCGGAGTGTGCGGGCTCGCCCCGAAAAAGTCCAGGGTTGGCAACCGGGAGGGGGAGCATGGCGCCGCCGGGTTAGCGTTTTTCCGCCGTTGACGGCGCGGCAAGATCAATCGGGAAAACCAAGGTAACGATGGTGCCCTTGCCCGCCTTGCTGTCAATCCGCAACTCACCGCCATGCAGCAGCATAATTTCGTGGCTGAGCGACAGCCCGAGACCCGTGCCCTGGAAGCGACGTACCAGCGATGTGCCATGGGCCTGACCAAAGGGTTTCAGGGCGATATCGATCTGTTCCGCCGTCATACCAATGCCGGTATCCGCAATCAAAACCCGGTAGCCAAATGGCCCATCCTCGCCCCGGACGGTGACGCTGCCCTGATCGGTAAATTTGAGGGCATTGCCGATCACATTTAAAAAGGTCTGCTTGATGCGGATGGGATCGACCGACAGGAGGCGCGCCCCCTCAATCTCTTGGCGCAAATCAACTTTCTTTTCCATCGCCTGAATCTGGAGAAGCGTCACCGTTTCCTCCAGGAGGGTGTTGATCAACACCGGTTCGAAATAAAGATCAAGCTTTCCCGCTTCGATCTTCGCAAGGTCGAGAATACTATTGACCGTCTCCAGCAGCAGGCGACCACTGGTGGCGATCAGATCAGTATATTCCCGGTAGGCTCTGGGCAATTCCCCCTTTACCTCATGCTGCATCATTTCGGAAAACCCGATAATCGAATTTAATGGTGTCCGCAATTCGTGGCTCATATTGGCGAGAAAACTGGATTTCGCCTGATTGGCATCCACCGCCGCGATGCGGGCGCGGTCGAGATCTTGCAGGGCACGACCGAGATTGACCGAGATCTGGCGAAAAGCTTCGGAGAGGCGCTCCACCTCCAAGGCCCCTGACACCGGGGCGGATTCGGTAAAATCCCCAGCGGCCAACGAGGTGGCGACGGTGGTGAGTTTGGCCAGGGGCCGGGTAAGGCGACGGGCCAGAATCACCCCAAAAATCGCCGCCATAACCGCCACCACCGCCATAATCGCGAGGGAATATCCCAAGCCGCGAAAGACTTGGTTGTAGGCGGCGCTTAGCGGCACCTCGTAGACGACCGCCCAATCGGGATCATGCAATGGCACTGCAACCGACAACACCCGCGCGCCGTATGAATTTACGGTCTCCCGCGCGACGAAACCGCGATCCTCGGAAAAAACCGCATCGATCAAAGCCGGGCTGATATTGACCGGCCGCAACACCTGGGTCAGGGCGGTATGGCCCAAAACCGTGCCATTTCGGTCCACCACATAGGCCGCATTGTGCCGACCGATCTTGGAGGGTGCGAGAAGGTCCCACAAAAATCGCAGGCTGAGTTCGCCCGCGACACCGCCAGAAACTTTCCCTCGCCCCGGATCGACCGGCACGGCGATATGCACCGCCGGCGCCCCGGTATTTTTGTCGGAAAAACGCGACCCGACATACACTTTGCTGGCTTGAATGGTCCGCCACAGGGGGGTCTGTGAATGATCCACAAAAGTGACTTTCGAGGCCAGTTCAATGCGCGACATTTTTGCAATCTCAACGCCCTGACCGTTGAGGATGGCCACACTCTGCAGGCTCCGAAAATTGCCTAACGCATGGGTCAGTTGGCGATTGAATAAATCTGTTTCTTTGTCTAGGGACATCGCTTCCGCCACATCATAGGCAGTTTGCGACAGTGTGGTGATCAGGGCCACCATCTGCTCGGAAATCCTCGCGGCGGTATGCGCCGCAAAAAGAGCCTGTTCGGCGATTGCCAGGCTTTTTTTGGTTTCAAAATCCCGCCAGGTAATGATGCCGCCAATCAACAACACCATGAAAGCGCTCAACAGGGCAAAGGCAACCGCGATCAGGGAAATCAGCGACCGGCTGTTGCCGGAATTGCCCTCGGCACCCGTTGCGGTTTGCGCCGGTGACGGGGGGTCGGCGTTACTCATCGATGATGGAGCCCAGCGTCCTCAGGTCATTGCTGATCGTCAACCCCAGCTCCGCCGCCACCTTGCCGTTAATTTTCAAGACCGGTTCGCTATGAATAATGGGATAGGGGATACGTTCTTGATCCTTGAGAATTTGGAATGCCATCTGCCCGGCGATTTTCCCTTCTTCCCAATTATCGATATGGTAGCTCATCACGCATCCGTCTTGCAGGTTCTTCGCCGCGTTCCCCACCACGGGCAGGCGATGGCGCTGGGCATAGGCCATGATGGCATCCAGGGACTTTTGCGCCTGCGGAACCACGTTGGGGGGAATCATGATGGCGTCAAAATCGGGGGCCTCCAGGGAGTCCAGATAGGCGATGGTCTCGTTCGGCGTGGTCACATCGGTGACGCGCACGGACAAGCCGAGGCTTTGCGCGGCCGCCTCAACGGAGGGGAGAAAATATTTGGTGGTGGGGTAGTTGAGGGTGATGGGAATCCAAATTCGCGCAACATCCGGTGCAAGTTCATGCAGCAATTCAACCCGCTTGCCCGCATATTCCTGTAGCGCGCTACGCACCCCGGTGATATTTCCCGTCGGTGCTTCCAGGTTATCCACCAAGCCGGATTCAACGGGGGCCATGACCACCGCGAACACCATGGGAATATCGGTACCCATCAGCGCTTTTTTGCAGGCGATGGCACCGCCATTGGTGGTGGTGAACACCAAATCGACCTTACTGGCGGCGAATTTTTCACACGCCTGGGCCATGACCGTACGGTCGCTTTGCGCGCTCACTTCATCAAAAACAACGGTTTGATTTTCCACATAGCCCAGTTCGAGGATGGCGGCCCGGAAGCCTTCGGTGACCTCGGCGAAACTGTTTACGCCGAGCAAGATACCGATCCGTACCGGCTTTGCCGACGGGTCGTCACAGGCCGCAACCAGAAACATAAGGAACAGCCCCGTCGCCATTCGGGGCACAAAGGATGTCAGAGGGGCGGCGCGGTGTTTAAGGGCCATTCGTCAAGACTTTCCACGATTTCGGTCGGCACCTGAAAAGCATTTGGAGCCCGAAGCCCCTACACTTTTAAAGGTATGCTGGCGTGCCTAATTGGAGCAAGCGGCGAGTTTAGCGGATCAACAGGATGATCTAGGCCGATTCCTGTTGAAGACAACCATGAACCGTGCCGCTGGAGATAACAGGTCATATCGGTTTTTTTCGGTGATCGGTCGGAGTCTCTTCCGCAAGCATGCCCCGCCTTTCGCACCCGCAAGATATTTCCGCTGATCTAATTTAAACATAAGAGGATGATCTATTTTCCGAATGTCCTTTTGGACAATTCGCGACTTCTGTGACCGGAAAATGTCTCAAGCCGCCCCTACTGAACAGATGGTCGGGATGGAGAGGGCGCACGACGAACAGCATTTATGTATCATTTGCGCGACCCAGTCCTATTAACCATCTGTTTTTATTGTATTACTAGATTATATCTGATGCAAAATAAGAGCGGAAATGCGGGCGCCGCCCTAACTGGCCCGCGCGGGAACGGGCCAAAATCAGTTCCTATTTGCGCACATGCCAATATGGCCTGAGCGCTGTTTCCCGTCTGATCCAGCCATGCAAAAACGGAATGCTGCGGTGCACATAAATCGTTAGCCCCCTAATTTTAATTAATTATAATGTAGCCATCTAAACGATGGTAACTCAGATGCAATATGAGAGACCGCAGTTGCTCAGATTCCACGTTTGATTCGGTTATCCAGACCCACTACCCAACCTTCACTGTTCGAAACGTTCGGCCTTTACGAGGAGAAGTGGCGTGACACCCAAGACGCTCTGCAGGACAGTCGATGAAGCCATGGACTTTGTCACGGAAAAACTGCGGGCCGTAACGGACCGTCGGCCCATCTTGTATCTTCCGGGGAATGCGGGTCGCGTTCCCTCCGTCGAAGACTGGATCTTCGATAACGCAAAAGATCTTAATAAGGCCTATGCGTTTCAAACCTTGGGGCTGGGCCCGGCAGCCGGTTGGCAAAAAGCGGTTGCGGGCGGTATCACGCCGGTGACGCCGTTCATTGGCCCGGCGGTGCGCGGGTTGGTCAACAATGGATTGGCCGTCAACATCCGCTCGCACCTGTCCTTGATCCATAATCTGTTCAATGACGTGTGGCGGCCCGATGTGGCCATTGCCCATGTTTCGCCTCCCGATGAATTCTCCCGGGTCACCCTGGGCCTGAACGCGGGCCTGGATTGGGCGCCGGTACAGGCCGCGCGCTGCCGCATCGCGGTGATCAACCGCCGCATGCCGCGTTGGCATATCGGCAACCATTATGATCCGGAGACCAACCGCCATTATGAATCAGGCTGCGCCATGAGCCTGGCGGATTTCGATGCGGTGGTGGAAGTCGACGAGCCTTTGGTCGAGCATGTGATGCGCCCGAAGGCGAATGAAGTGGTCACCGCCAAGACGGTGGCGGCTCATGTGGTCGAATTGCTGCAAAAAGATTCCGAAGACCCCGCGGTGCTGCCCCATATGCTGCAACTCGGTATCGGCGTGATCCCCAATGCCATCGCGGAACATCTGGCCGCTGAGAATATTGCCATTCGTGGCATGTGGTCGGAAATGTTCTCCGACGGTGTGCTCGATCTCTACAAGAAGGGATTGATCCAGAAAATCGGCGGCGGCAACCTGCGCGAAAACATCGTGGTGGGCTTCGTGCTCGGCACCAACGCGCTGTACCAGACCATGGCGGAAAATCCCAGTTTCGCGGTGCTGCCGCAGGAGATTGTCAACGACCCGGCCATGGTGCAGCACAATGATTATATGGTCAGCGTCAACACCACCCTGTCCATCAGTGTGACGGGCGAGGTGGCCGCGGCCTCCAAGCATAAGCATTACCACTCGGACGTGGGCGGCCAGCATGACTTTGCCTTGGGCGCCTCCTGGTCCAAGGGCGGTCGCCCGATCATCGCCTTGCTCAGCACGGCGAAGCCGCCAAAAGCCGATGGTTTGGTCAGCAAAATCGTCGCCGCCCATGAGGACGGCACCCATGCCACCATCAGCGCTGACCTGCCGGTGATCGTGGCCACCGAATTTGGCGTGGCCGACCTGCGCTTCGTGGATGACCGGCAACGGGTCCGGAAGATGCTGGCAGTGGCCCATCCGGACATGCGCGAGCGCTTGTCCAAGGAAGCCCGGCGCCTGCCCGCCATTCAGGGCGTCGATGCCTTGCCGCCGCGCTTGGTGACGCTTTCGGACGGCACCTTGGCCATGGTGCGCCCGGCCACCAGCGATGACATGACCCTGATCCGGGAATATGTCATGCGCCTGTCCATCAGCGATATGCGCAACCGGTTTATGGGTAATGTCACCCATGAGGCCATGACCTCGCCTGAACGGTTGATCAAACTGTATGACGAAACCCTGGATTTCAAGAACGACCATGCCGCCTTTGTGGTAGAGCAGGACGGGGAAATCATGGGTGTGGCCAATGCCTTTGCCGTGGGCAAGTTCGGCGCGGAAAAGGAAGGCAGCTACGAAGTCGCCTTCTCACGCCGCAGCGACCGGTCTGGCCTGTGGATCGGCGAACGCCTGATGCGCATTTTGCTGGAATGGGGCCAGGAAGTGGGCGCCAAGCGGTTCTTCGGTGTCACCTACACCAATAACCGGGCCATGCGGTCTCTGTTTGAAATGTACCGGTTTACCGGCCGCAAAATGCCGGAAGACATCACCATGGTGCATTATGAAGCGGAAATCGCCGATATCACCAGCAGCGCCCCGGTCAACCAGCGTTGGCACAACGGCCCAGACGCGGAAATGGAACTGGAAGCCCTGGCAAGCTGAAAGAATTCAGGTTTCAGTCGTTAGCTGGCAGTCTCCCGTTCCAAGAGCGCATTGAGCGCGGGGGCAAGGGCGCGGAGGCGCCCGCCCGCCGAGGGCTAAAAATAACCTTCGCCCGCCCGCCGATATGGGTTTGAAATGCGCCTGACCGATGTGCCGGGCGGATTTGATATCCCCCTCAATACCATGTTCGACGTGGTCTATATGAAGGCCTTGAACCACACCGGCTATGCGGCGGGCAAGGCCATTCGGTCCCTCGGCACAGTCCAGGATATCACAGACCAAATCATCGCCGAGCAAGAACGCATTCAAAGCGAAATCCGATTCCGCACCATTATCGAAACCGCCGTCGATGCTATCTTGGCGATCGATGGTCATGGCACCATCATCACCGTCAACCCCGCCAAGTTAAACGCCGGCGCCATCGGCGGGGCGGGGATCGGGCTTTCCATCTCTCGGCGCATTATGGAGGTGTTGGGCGGCCAGATCGGCGTCGACAGCGAGGATGGCGTGGGCAGCCGTTTTTGGATCGACCTGCCCCTTGCCAAAGACCAGGCTTCCTTCCCCACAGTGGGCAATGAATCAGCTTGATCATCGCGGGTGCATGGCGCCAAAG